>JAZODI010000137.1:0-21695 GCA_045596965.1 Eubacteriales bacterium
TTTCGGGAAACGCAACCTTGCTGACCCTGGAAGATGATCAGCCTCAAACCGTTGCGTTGCAAAAGAATATTGCCTATAACGTCTGCGCGGGAACGCTCCACCATCTTGCGGTTTCCGAGGATGCAGTCGTATTTGTTACCGAAAGCGGATCGATGGATCCGAAAAATACCGAAACAATCCTCCTTCATCAACCCATTATTTTGTAACCGATTTTCCCCTTCTCCGCATAGAATAAAGCGGAGGTGAATCCTTATGTCATTATGTAATTGCGATTGCAGAGGAAACTGCACTCTTTTAGCGTTGGTAGGTAGCTTGATCATCGGGATCATTACTGCCTTTTTGCAGATCACAGCCGTTATTACCGTTACCCCCGCATTTCTTTGGGTGGTTTTGGGCGTAGCGGTCGGCTTCCTGGCCATTACCCTTGCCACAGGCAGATGCTGCGGTTGCGGTTTTGAGCGCAACTGCACCCCGCTCCATGCCCTGCTCTTTGGTGCTATCGGCGCGATTCTCACGTCGGTGATCCTTCTCGGCATCACCTTCGCCGCAACCAGCGTAGTTGGTGCTATCATCACCGGCGCACTCCTTTTCTTTTTCTTCCTCACCCTGACCTCGGCCGCCTGCCTTGCCCGGGCAAGATGCAGAGAGTGATGAAATGACGCACCCCCTGAGGCATACGCCTCAGGGGGTGCGCTTTGTCCTTTTGTAGGGGCCGGCCTCCCGGACGGCCCGGAATAAGTAGAGCCGCCCGATGGGCGGCGGTAAGGGGCGATTTTGGAAGTTCGCAGGAAAGAGAAGGCGGACGGCACAGGGGATACGGTGCGCTCTCGGATTTTGTCGACCGCTGCGGGCGGTTTTCGACAAAACCTTCGTGCTCCCGACTTCGCAGTCCGCAAAGCCTATCGCGGCTTTGCGGCTGCTGCGACGAACGATTTTGCCATAGGCAAAATCGTTCAAATCCAGCAGCTCTTCGGCATAAAAAAACACACCCATAAGGGTGTGTTTTTTTATGGCGGAGAGAGGGGGATTCGAACCCCCGAACGGGTTTAAGCCGTTACACGATTTCCAATCGTGCGCCTTCGACCAGCTCAGCCATCTCTCCAAACTGCTTGAATAGTATACAATGAAAAGACTGAAAAGTCAAGCAATTTTTTTGAAAGATTTCAGCGAATTTCCGTTCCGTCGATTTTATAGAAGACCAGGCGGCGAACACGCTTGATTTTTGCGCCGATTCCCGCGTTATTTAACCCCTCGGCCAGATAGTTGGGGCTTAAGGAGCCATCGTTGCCTGCGGAAAGGGTTGCCCAAAGCAAAACCCGCCCTTCCTCAGCGGGCGCGGCGTGGATACTGCGGATAAAATCACCAAGCAAAACTTCCTTTTCACTCCGCTTGGTTTTTTTCAAAACCTTCAAGGGCGTTGCGAAGGCAGCCTCAATCGCCTGCGCGGTGGCAGCGGTTTCCAGCTCGATCTTATATCCTGCAAAGGCGATCTCCTTCAGGGCATCTTGGGGCTCATAAATTTCCAAGATCCGCAAAGATTCGGGGAAGGCGTTCTTCAACATTTCGGGAGTATATTCCCCTTCATCTAAAAGGCGAAAATCAAAAAGTTCCCCTTCGCTTTCATAGCCCAAGGATAAGGGCTGGGCAAAAACACAATAGGGATGGGGGCTGAACCCGCCCTTGCTCCAATAGGGGATGCCGCTCCGCCGCAGGGCGCGCATTACCACCCGATTAAGGTCGAGATGGGAAAAATAGACCGCGCTTCCCTCTTTGCAAAAGCGCACTCGCATATCTTTATACATCGCATTTCCTCCCCATCATCCGATTGGCACCGCAACCGGTGCATTGCTCCTTGCAGTTGGGCGTTGTCTGCGCCGCATAGCTCTTCTTCGCTTCGCGGATCAGATATTCCTTTGTCACCCCGATATCAATGAAATCCCAAGGCAGGATCTCATCGAAATCCCGCTTACGCAGGGAATAGAAATTCCCATCAACTCCGCAGGCTTCCATCGCCTCCAGCCAACGATCATAGCTAAACATCTCGCTCCAGGCATCCAATTTGCCGCCCATCGCCGCCACTTTTGCAATAACCGGCGCCAGCCGACGGTCGCCCCGCGCCAAAATCGCCTCGATCATGGAGGTGCGGCAATCATGGCAATTCACGGTGATCTGCTTGGAGCGCACCTTCTCCCAAAGGTATTGCTGCTTGCGGGTGGTTTCCTCCCGGCTATCCTGCGCCTCCCATTGGAAGGCGGTGAAGGGCTTGGGAATAAAGGTGGCCACGCTTGCGGTAATCTTAATAAAGCGGTTGCGCTTTTCTTTATCGGTATCGTAAAAATAGCCGATGATCTTATCGGCCAGCGAACGGATGGCATCCAAATCCTCATCGGTTTCGGTGGGCAAGCCCATCATAAAATAAAGCTTGACCGAGGAATTGCCGTTTTCAAAGGCGATGCGGCAGCTCCGCTCGATATCCTCTTCGGTAACGTTTTTATTAATAACATCCCGCATCCGTTGGCTTCCCGCCTCGGGTGCAAATGTAAAGGTAGATTTCTTTACACCCGTAATCTTGGCCGCCAGCTCCTTGGAGAAATTATCCACCCGCAAAGAGGGCAGGGAAAGATTGATCCCCTTGGGCTCGGTATAGCGGATCAGCTCGTCCACCAGCTTTTCGATCTCAGGATAATCGCTGGAGGAAAGGGAGCAAAGGGATAACTGCTCATACCCTGTATTTTCCAGCAGGGTGCAGGCATCCTTCACCAAGGTATCGGCGCTCTTGCACCGAATGGGGCGGAAAAGCATCCCTGCCTGGCAAAATCTGCAACCGCGAATACACCCGCGAAACAGCTCGATGGTTACTCGATCATGCACCGCCTCTGTGAAAGGGATAATCTGGGTCTTAGGATAATAGACCTGATCAAAATCTGCAATAATCCGCTTTTTCACCACCGCGGGAACGCCCTCCCGATTGGGAGTGAAGGAGGCGATGGTGCCATCCTCTTTATATTCCGCATCATAGAGGGAGGGAACATAAAAGCCCTCCGTTTGAGAGACCTCAAAAAGAAATTCCTCTCGGCTCTTGCCCGCTTTCCGCGCCTCGCGCAATTTATCGGTCAGCTCGCAAAGAGCCTCTTCCCCTTCGCCGATGCTGAAAATATCAAAAAAGGGCGCCAAGGGCTCGGGATTATAGGCGCAGGGCCCGCCGCCCACAACAATATTATGTAAACCTTCTCGATCCTTGCTCCAAATGGGAATCCCGCCCAGCTCCAGCATATTAAGAACCGTAGGATAACACATTTCATATTGCAGGGTAAAGGCAACCATATCAAATTCATCCAAAGAGGTATGGCTTTCCATGGTATAAAGGCGAATACCCTCCCGCCGCATGGCCTCTTCCATATCGGGCCAAGGTTGGAACGCACGCTCACACCATGTTTTCTCCTGCTCATTCAAAGCACCGTAGAGAATGCGCATCCCCAGATGGGACATTCCGATATCATAGATATCCGGGAAGCAAAATGCCACCCGCACATCCACCGCATCAAGATCCTTTACCGTCTGCCCGATCTCCCCGCCAACATAGCGGGCAGGCTTTTGCACGCTCAGCAAAAGATCGCGCATTTCATCCAAATTATACGTCATTTCCGTTCTCCTTTATCAAACCGATCAGGTATAAACATACAAACAATAGGGATAAATTATATCCACTGCTCAAAAATTGCCAAAAGGCCAATCCCAACAATGGGAAAATAAAGATCAGCCCTACACTTTGGGTGATTTTTCTTTGGCGGTCGGGCGAAAGGTGCTCTGCCAAAAATGCCCTCAGCATCCGCCCGCCATCCAGCGGGAAGATGGGCAAAAGGTTCATCAGGCCCAAAGCCAGGTTGGCATAGCAGAAAAAACCATGCCCTGCCAAAGCAAATACCCCCGCCAGCAAAAGGCTGACGATCGGCCCTGCCAAAGCGACTAAAAATTCATCCCGATAGGATAGACCGTTAACAGTGAGGCCAAAGCCTTGTCCGCCACCGATCAAACCACCGATTCCCCCACCCCGCCATCGAATAGCAAGAATGTGTCCAAGCTCATGGAGCAAGGAAAAGAATAAAAACCATAGGGGGTCAAAAGATCCTTCGATCAAGATATAAGAGGCGAGCAGCAGGATCAGCAGGGGCGATAGTTTAATTTTCTTCATTCTGCTCCGCTAAAGCGTCCTCTACCGTTTGCTGAACGCTCTGCGCATCCTCTTGCAAAAAGGCCTCATTCCAATCGGCCTTCCAGGCCTTAAACTGCTCGCTGATCGCCTCAAAGCTCCATTCGGCTGGCATCCATTCGGGTTTTGCGGTTTTGATATAAAACCCGCCCGCCCCCAAAAAGAGCAGGATAATGAGCAGAGTTATAAACTTAGAGCCTTTTTCCGAATGATTTTGTTTCTCCTCTAAGGCCTCCCGCCGCATGGCGCGTAGGGAATCTCTGGTGTATCCTTCCATTTTATCATCTCCTTTTTTATATCCATATGAAAAAGGAGCGTTTTATAGAAGAGATCCTCTCGAAATTATATAAAATTTTCACCAAAATGTCAATCTGCTTGACTTTTTCCTGCCGATTTTATATTATATTAAAGTCCATGCCCTCATAGTTAAATGGATATAATAAGCCCCTCCTAAGGGCTGGTTGTAGGTTCGATTCCTACTGGGGGTGCCAAAAAATCCTCGTTCTTCGGAACGAGGATTTTTTTATCCATTGCGAAAGCAATGGTATATCATCAACGCGGCAAAGCCGTGTTGTATCTCATCAGTCCGATAGGACTGTATTTCATCACACCTTTAGGTGTGTATAAAAACACTTTCGCAATGATGATATACAAAGCGTTCCGCTTTGATGATATGCAATTCCTGCGGGATTGATGATATACAATGCTTCGCATTGATTACAAAAACATCAGAGCGCATCTTTTCCTAAACGCTTGTCAATTCTCTTCCCCATTTCTTTGATTGATTTTTCCATTCCATTATGGTATAATTCTTTTATATCTTATATATAGAATTAATACAAAACCATATTCACAGGAGACCCAAATGAAAAAAATCGGTATTTTAGGTGCCGGCACCTGGGGCATTGCCCTTGCAAGGATGCTGGCTCTTTCTCAATATGATGTGACCGTTTGGTCG
Organism: Eubacteriales bacterium; assembly: GCA_045596965.1. Lineage (GTDB taxonomy): Bacteria > Bacillota > Clostridia > Oscillospirales > QAKW01 > QAKW01. Next base: position 5,169 of record JAZODI010000137.1, read on the forward strand.
GCGCTTGCGCAGGAGGTGGAGGATTATTCCAAAACCCGCAAGCATCCTAATCTGCCCGGTATGGTAATCCCTTCGGAGATTGTTTTTACCGTTGATCTGGAAACCGCTTGCCGGGATAAGGACATTTTGCTTTTTGCCGTTCCTTCGGTTTTTGTACGCCAGACTGCGCAAAAGGCCCGCCCCTTCATTGCTGACGGGCAGATCATCGTTGATGTTGCCAAAGGCATTGAGGCGGAAACGTTGCTGACCATGAGCGAGGTTATTGAAGACGAATTGCAAAAAGACGGTGCCCACGCGGGCATCAAGTTGGTCGCCCTTTCCGGCCCCACCCATGCGGAGGAGGTGGCGCAGGATCTGCCCACCACCATTGTTTCGGCCTGCAAAGATCTCAAGACTGCCGAGTTGGTGCAGGATATTTTCACCAATACCTGCATGCGTGTCTATGTTAACGAAGATATCCGCGGAGTGGAGCTCTGCGGTGCCATGAAAAATATCATTGCTCTGGCTTCGGGCATTTCCCGTGGCTTGGGTTATGGGGATAATACCCGCGCGGCGCTCATTACCCGCGGCCTGGCAGAGATCACCCGCTTAGGGCTGGCGATGGGCTGCAAGCCCGAAACCTTTAGCGGCCTGGCGGGGGTGGGCGATCTAATCGTTACCGCCACCAGTACCCATAGCCGTAATAACCGCGCAGGCGAGCTGATCGGCGCGGGGCATACCCCCCAAGAAGCCATCCAAAAGATCGGGATGGTGGTAGAAGGCATCAACGCCTTATCGGCGGCGATGCGGCTGGCAAAGCAATATAACGTGGAAATGCCCCTTACCTTTGCGGCCGATGCCATCGTTAGCGGCAAGATCACCCCTGCCGATGCGGTCCGCAAGCTGATGGAGCGGGAAGTGAAGCAGGAAACAATCGAAAACTAAACTCAAAAGCCCGATGCAAACCATCGGGCTTTAAATTTGCAAACAATTCTTAAATTTTCGCAAAAAAGGTTGACCGTTGATCCAAAAAAGGTTAAAATTAGACATATTTTTCACCCGGGGAGGATTGCACATTTGGCATCAAATGCAAAAATCAGCAAACGAAATATTTTAGCCATCGTCTTATTGCTGGGCGGCAATCTGCTGTTCCTTTTGACCCTATGGCTTTTAAATAAATACGATCATATTCTTCTGGATCAGGTGATCTACCAGATCAAAACCTCTGCCGCAGGCGCCAATCAGGATCTGCTGGGAAGTGCCTATATTCAGGTTATTCTCTACGGCCTTTTGCTGACCGGGGCAGAAATTTTCCTCTACCTGCTCCTTTCGGGGCGCCTCAGCGGCCGCTTTGCACAAAGCAAACGCTACCTTTCCTATTGCGCAACCAAGGCCTGCCGCTTTTTCAAAAAGATCGCCATCCCCTTCAGCGCAACCATGCTGGCCATCTCCATCGTTTTCTTTTCAGCAGAGCTGCGGCTGGTCAATTATATCGACGCCTCTGCCACCGATTCGGATTTTATCGAAGAAAATTATGTAAACCCCTATAACGTTAAATTAACGTTCCCTGCGCAAAAACGTAACCTTATTTACATCTTTTTGGAATCGATGGAAACCACCTTCGGCGATCCTACCGCAGGCGGTTCCATTACCGAAGATTTTATTCCCGAACTCACCGCACTCGCCGAAGAGAACGTCCATTTTTCCCATACCGACGGGTTGGGCGGTGCCCTGGCCTATAACGGATCGACCTGGACTGCCGCGGGGATGGTGGCTCAAACCTCGGGCATGATCGTAAAGATCCCGCTCACCGCCGAAACCTTTGGCGGAAAAGATGGGTATATGCCGGGGATCGTTACCATCGGCGATGTTTTGGAAAAGGAAGGCTATGCCCAGACCCTGCTGGTAGGCAGCGATGCAGATTTTGCAGGGCGGGAGACCTATTTCATTGAACACGGCAACTATAATATCGTGGACATTAATTCTCTCAAGGAAGAAGGGCGGTTGCCTGAGGATTATCGAGAATGGTGGGGTTTTGAGGATGAAAAACTCTTTGCCTTTGCCAAAGAAGAACTCACCCGCCTGGCCGCAGGAGATGCTCCCTTCAATTTCACCCTACTGACCGCCGATACCCATTTTCCCGACGGTTATCTCTGCCCCCGATGCCCCTCCGATCACGACCTGCAATATGCCAACGTTTTATCCTGCTCAGCCGATCAGGTGGCATCCTTTTTGGAATGGGTCAAGAAGCAATCCTTTTATGAGAATACCACCATTGTGATCTGCGGGGATCATCAGACCATGGACCCCCTTTTTATGGAAGATATTGATGAAAACTATACCCGCACCATCTATAACTGCATCATCAATGCGTCCCATTCCCCGGCCAAAGAGCAGAATCGCCGCTTTGCCACCATCGACCTTTTCCCCACCACCCTTTCGGCAATGGGTGTGAAGATCGAGGGGGACCGGCTGGGGCTGGGCACCGACCTTTTTGCCGACCGCCCCACCCTCACCGAGCAATACGGCTTTGAAACAATGGATGAGGAACTGATGAAAAAATCGGAATTCTATAATAAGCAGTTTTTAAATATGGAAAACTGACCCAAAAAGCAACCATCGATGGATGGTTGCTTTTTTATATTAAATATGGTAAACTATTGCTAAGCATTACGCTTAATCTTTTTATAAACAGGGTAAATTTATGAAAATCATTATTGTAGGCGGCGGCAAGACCGGCGCCAGCTTAGCCGCTTCGCTCAACGACGAAGGGCATGACGTAACGATTATCGACTATAACGCTGAGCGGATCACCACAATCTGCAACGATAGCGATGTTATGGGCTTATTAGGCAACGGCATGAACTATTCCTCCCTCACCGAGGCGGGGATCGAAACGGCCGACCTGCTGATCGCCGTTACCGGATCGGATGAGCAAAATCTGCTTTGCTCCCTCTTTGCCAAAAAGAACCGTAAATGCTCCACCATTGCGCGGATCCGCAACCCGATGTATCTAAAGGAGACCGAGTTCATTAAAGAGCAGGTCGGGCTCTCGGTTGCCATCAATCCCGAATATGCGGGCGCGCTTGAGATCTCCCAGATCCTGCGCTTTCCTTCTGCTATTGAGGTAAACTCCTTTGCCAAAAGCGGCGTGGAGATGCTGACTTTTAAGATCCCGCAAGGCTCGGTTCTGGACGGAAAGAACCTCACCTATGTCCGCACCAAGCTGGAAAGTGATGTCCTTTTCTGCGGGGTGGAGCGAGCAGGCGAGGTTTATATCCCTTCCGGTGCTTTTGAACTGCAGGCAGGCGATAAAGCAACCATCATGATCCGCCCCACCGAAGCCAATCAATTCTTCCGCAAGATCAAGCTGGATACTCATAGCGTCCGCAATGTTATGATCATCGGCGGCGGGACGGTTTCTTATTATCTGGCCCAGCTACTGCTCGCCTCCCATATCGATGTTCGGATCATTGAGCGGGATGAAGCGCGCTGCCATGAACTGGCCGAACTGCTCCCCGACGCTCTCATTATCCATGGGGATGCTTCCGATAAAAACCTCCTGCTGGAGGAGGGCATTAAGTCCATGGATGCCTTTGTTGCGCTGACAGGCTTTGATGAAGAGAATGTTTTGCTCTCCCTCTTTGCCAAAGAAATCAGCAACGCAAAGGTGGTAACCAAGGTGGACCGCCAGATCTTCTCCGAGTTGATCGAGAACCTGAATCTGGATAGCGTGATCCACCTGCATCGCATCACTACCGAATACATTCTTCAGCAGGTGCGCGCCAAGCAGAATGCGATGGGCAATAATATTGAAACCCTCTATAAATTAATGAACGGCAAAGCCGAAGCGGTTGAATTCAACATCAGCCAAAATGCCCCCGGAATCGGCGTTCCCCTGCGGGAGATGGCGCTCAAGGAAAACCTGATCATCTGCGGCATCAATCGTGGGCGGCGGTTCATCCTCCCCGATGGTGATACCGTTATCCAGCCGGGCGACCGTGTTGTTGTTGTTGGCCGGATGAAACTAACAGATTTTAAGGATATTTTGAAATAACATTATGAATTTTTCGATTATTATATATATCGTTGGATATATCTTAAAAATTGAAGGCCTGCTGATGCTTCTGCCCGCCCTGACCGGTTTTCTCTACGGAGAGCAGCAGGGATGGATCTACCTCATCTATGCAGTTGCCCTTACTTTTTTAGGATTTCTTTCCACCATAAAAAAGCCTACCAATCAAGTCTTTTATGCCAAGGAAGGGTTTGTTTCGGTGGCATTGAGTTGGCTTGCTATGAGCTTATTCGGATGCATCCCCTTTATGCTCTGCGGGGATATTCCCCGCTTTGCCGATGCGTTTTTTGAGATGGTTTCGGGCTTTACCACCACTGGTTCTTCCATTTTGTCAAACATAGAAGCTTTGAGCCACGCCTCCCTTTTCTGGCGCAGCTTTTCCCATTGGGTCGGCGGCATGGGGGTTCTGGTCTTTGCCCTTTCCATCCTGCCGCTGACAGGCGGGGCCACCATGCACCTGATGCGGGCGGAAAGCCCCGGGCCGCAGGTAGGCAAGATGGTGCCCAAGATCCGCGAAACCTCCAAAATCCTTTATATTATCTACACGGTTATGACCTTGGCGCAGATTCTGATCCTAATCTGCCTTAGGATGCCGATCTTCGATGCCATTACCACCGCCTTCGGCACCGCGGGCACCGGCGGCTTTGCTGTTCTGAACGCGGGAATCTCAGCCTATTCTCCCGCCTGCCAATATGTTATTGCCATTTTCATGATCCTCTTCGGGGTCAATTTCAATGTTTATTTTCTGATCGTCCGCCGCCATCTGCGGCAGGCGATGCGTTGCGAGGAGGCGCGGATCTATACCCTCATCATTGCTGTTTCCACCGCGCTGCTCTTTTTCAATACCCTCCATCTTTTCCCCACTGCAGAAGAAGCCTTTCGCCATTCCCTCTTCCAGGTGGGCAGTATCATAACAACAACGGGCTTTGCCACCACCGACTTTGATCTCTTCCCCTCCCTTTCCAAAACCGTTTTGATCCTCTTGATGTTTATCGGTGCTTGTGCAGGGAGCACCGGCGGCGGCATCAAGGTTTCCCGGATCATCATTATGGTCAAATCCTCCTTCAATGAGGTCGCGCGGATCATCCATCCCCGCACCGTAAAAAAAGTGCGGTTGGAGGATAAGGCGGTTGATCATGGCACCATGCGTTCGGTCAATACCTTCCTGATTGCCTATCTGGGCATTTATGTCCTATCCCTTTTGCTGGTCTCTCTGGATAATTTTGATTTTACCACCAACTTTTCTGCCGTTGCCGCCACCATCAATAATATCGGCCCCGGCCTGGAGCTGGTGGGACCCACCAAGAACTTTTCCAATTATTCGGATTTTTCCAAATATATCTTCACCCTGGATATGCTGGCAGGACGGTTGGAGATTTTCCCCATCTTAGCCCTTCTCTATCCCGGCACCTGGGCCCATCCTTTTCGCGCAGGGCGTAAAAAATAAACAAAAAAACGGAGCTGTAAAAATTCATTGAATTTTTACAGCTCCGTTTTTATTTGATTTTTTTGATCTTGGACGTTTTTGCGATCACAATCAATTTTTCCAAAGCTCCCAATGCTTCATAGGGATCCACTTCGGCAGAAACATCCGATCCTCTGCGGATGGCAACAACGTTGATGCCGTATTTTTTGCGTAGGTTCAGTTCAAGAAGGGATTTGCCCACCCATTCGGGCTTGATATCCATCTCTACCAAGGAAACATCGGGGGAAAGCTCCATCATGTCCACAAACCCTGCACTCAAAAGATTCTTTGCCAGGCGAACGCCCGATTCGGTTTCAGGAACCACTACCTTATCTGCGCCCACCCGCTGAAGCACCTTGCAATGCATTTCATTGGCGCATTTAACGATAACGGTCTTTACCCCCGCCTCTTTGCAGAGTACGGTCGCCATAACCGAAGCCTCCAGATTGGAGGCCATGGCAATAATCACCACGTCCACATCTGCGATATCTAATTTTTCAATGACATCCGCATCGGTTACATCCCCGCATTTACATAGGGGAATCTCCCCAACGGCGGCATCAACCACCCCTTCATTCCGATCCACAGCCAGCACCTCTGCGCCGCTATGCACCAACTCCTTGGCCACCGAAAGGCCGTAACGCCCCAGGCCAAAAACAGCATATGTTTGATGAATGCTCATAATAATTCCTTTCCGTCAGCCAACGCTGATCTCTTCAATGGGATTTTTGATAACATCCGGCCGCACTCTTCGGATATTGAAGGCAACAGCCAGAGAGATGGGGCCGCACCGCCCCAGATACATTGCCGCTGTTATTACCAATTTACCAAAGGTATTCAGTATGGGGGTGATTCCGCGGGTAAGCCCAACGGTTGCGGTCGCGCTGATGGTTTCATAAAAGAGATCCGGCAGCGAAGCGTCCGTTTGCCCTGCGAGGAGCAAGGCGGAACCAAAAATAATGATGGTATACATACACACCACTGCCAAAGATCTTCGCACAACAGCAGGGGAAATACGCCGATGAAACAAATTGGTCTCGTTTTTATTCCGAACAGCGGCAAAGGCCGCCGCAAATAAGACAACGATGGTTACCGTTTTAACACCGCCCGCAGTACCCACCGGAGAACCACCGATAAACATCAGCAGACAGGATACGATCACCGATCCGTTGGATAAATGCTCCTGAGGGATGGTTGCAAACCCTGCGGTGCGGGTGGTTATGGATTGAAAGAGGGAAAATTGGATCTTATCCCAAAAAGAAAAATCACCGATGGTTTGAGGGTTATTATACTCAAACAAAAAGATCAAGAGTGCACCGCCAACGATCAAAACAGCCGTTGCGCTCAGGGCAATTTTGCTATGCAGGGTCAAAAATTTCCAACGCCGCATCCGCCGATCCTTCATCACCCGAATAATATCCCACCAAACAATATAGCCAATCCCCGCCGCAACGATCAGCGCGCAGGTAACAAAATTGATCATGGGATGGGTAACATAGCGGCAAAGGCTATCCTCCGCAATAATATCAATACCCGCATTACAAAAAGCCGAGACCGCATTAAAGACAGAGATCCAAATCCCTTTTAAACCGTATTCGGGGATAAAAACGGTCATATAAAGAAGTGCGCCGATTCCCTCGATAAGCAAAGTGCCCCAAAAGACCCTCTTAATAAAAGAGGCAAGACCGGATAAGGAATTGAGATTAAACGCATCCTGAATCAGAAACCGATCCCCCAGCCCCATCTTACGATGGAGAAAGACCATAAAGGCAGACATCACCGTGATAACGCCCAACCCGCCTACCTGGATCAGAATCAAAATAACCACCTGACCGAATACACTCCAGGTGGTAACCGTCGGCAAAGTAACCAAGCCGGTTACGCAGGTGGCGGTGGTGGCAGTAAAGAGCGCATCCACATAGGATACCCCTTTTCCATCGGCCGCGCTGATGGGTAAGGCCAGCAGAATACTGCCTAAAAGGATCACCCCAAGAAAACTCAGCATGATAATATGGGTTGTTGATAATGCGATGCGTTGCTTTCTCATACATTCTCCTCTTTGAAATTCATTCTTTTTTCAGTATAGCATATCCTGCGCCGGGTTTCAATAGAAAAAAGCGTTCCGCAAATGGTCTGCGGAACGCTTTTGCATTTACTTCTTGGAAAAGATCTTATTGATCAGCAGGGTGGTGAGGATGATCACGCCGATGATGATAAAGATCACCAGCATCCCGATCCCCATTTTATCCAGCATCCCGATAAATCTGCCGGGTACAAATTCCAGGCCCGAAAAGGCGTTTTTAATCATATCCATTCCGCTTTACCTCCTTATGCACCAAACATATTTAAGATGATGCCGCCGGCGATGACCGATGCGATCTGGCCGGAAACATTAACACCGATGGAATGCATCAGCAAGAAGTTCTGGGGATCCTCCTGCAGACCCATTTTATGAACAATACGACCGGACATGGGGAAGGCCGAAATACCCGCTGCGCCGATCATGGGGTTGATCTTCTTTTTGAGGAAGAGGTTCAAGAACTTGGCAAACAATACGCCGCCCGCAGTATCGACAATGAAGGCGATCAAGCCAAGGCCCAGAATCAGCAGGGTGGCGGGCTTTAAGAACTTATCGGCGGTCATATTGAAGGCAACCGAAATGCCGAGGAAGATGGTAACCAGGTTGGCCAGCACCTTTTGGGCAGTTTCGGAAAGGGAATCCAAAACGCCGCACTCACGAATGAGGTTACCAAACATCAAGAAGCCGATCAAAGCGGTTGCCTGAGGCACGATCGCCGAGACAACAACGGTAATGATAATGGGGAACAAAATGCGAGTGAGCTTGGAAACATCCTTCTGCTCATAGGGCATCCGAATCAAGCGCTCCTTCTTGGTGGTCAGCGCCTTAATAACAGGGGGCTGAATGATGGGAACCAGTGCCATATAGGAATAAGCGGCAACGGTGATCGCGCCGGTATATTGGGAGCCCAAGGTATTGGCAACTGCAATGGAGGTGGGGCCGTCGGCCGCGCCGATGATGGCGATGGAAGCCGCATCGTTATCACCAAAGAACATCGCCGCCATGGAAAGGGTGAAGAAGATACCGAATTGGGCCGCCGCACCGAAAAGCATCAGCTTAGGGTTGGTGAGCAGGGGGCCGAAATCGATCATCGCACCGATGCCGATGAAGAGCAGCAGGGGGAACAGCTCATTGGCAATGCCCGCATGATAAAGCTCGTTGATAGGCCCTGCCAAGGCATCCGAAAGGGGGATATTCACCAAAATTGTGCCAAATCCCATGGGTAAAAGCAGGGTGGGTTCCATCTCCTTTTTGACCGCGAGATAGATCAGAACGCAACCGATCAAAATCATAAAGATCTCGCCAAATCCAAAACGGCCAAGGTTTTCATAAAGAATACTCATGTTTACTCTCCTTTTGATTTTATGCTATTAAAAAAGACTTTTATCGCGGAACATATCCGCGATAAAAGTCTTGCTTTTTAAAGAAGCGGCGGGCTTATTTCAGCCGGATTGACGCCGCACCTACAGCCCTTTGGCTGCAAGCTACTCCCTTTTATCGAACATTAAAAGAATATCATATCTTTTATCGAATTGCAAGGATTATTTTAAAGAAGCTCCTTACGCAAAACCGCAGGATCTGCAGGATGGAGCAACGCAGGGGCAACATCCAAAACGCTCTTGCATCCGCTCTCCCCCTTTTGATTCATGCGATAGGCCGCGCGGGCATAAGCCACCAAAACGCTGGAGGTAAATTCAGGGTTGGAATCCAGCTTGAGGCTGTATTCAATAATATGGGTATTTTCCTTATCCCAGCCGGTAGCGCCGCAACGGAACACCTTGCCTCCATGGGGGATTCCCTTATGATCGCGATCCAGCTCCTCCTGAGAGATGAAATGAACGGTCGTATCATAATCCGCAAAATAATTGGGCATGGTAATGATCGCCTGCTCAATTGCCACGCAATCGGCGCCTTCCGCGGCAACAACAAAGCATTCTCGGGTATGCTTCTGGCGGGTGGTCAGGTCGGGGTTTTCGCCCTTGCGCACCTGCTCCAAGGCCGCCTCCACCGGAATGGTATATTGGCGGGCATCCAGCACACCCTCGATCCGCCGAATGGCATCGGAATGACCCTGGCTGACGCCCTTGCCCCAGAAGGTATAATCCTTTCCCTCGGGGAGAACCGCCTGGCCATACAGCCGATTGAGGGAAAACATCCCCGGATCCCAGCCCACCGAGATGATGCCGATCTTACCGCTCTTTTGGCAAGCCGCATCCACCCGCGCAAAATGCTCGGGGATCTTGGCGTGGGTATCAAAACTATCGATCACATTGAAATACTGCGCCATTTCAGGGGTCTGCTCCGGCAGATCCTTGGCACTTCCGCCGCAAAGGATCACAACGTCGATCTGATCCTTCATCTTGGCGGCCTCATCCATTTTATAAACAGGTGCTCCGCTGGCGGTTTGGATCCCTGCGGGATCACGGCGGGTAAACACCCCTACCAGCTCCATATCCTCGGCCGCACAGATTGCACATTCCGCGCCGCGGCCCAAGTTTCCATAGCCTGCAATTGCAACTCTGATCTTCATCAAAAAACTCCTTCTTCCTTATGCCTTTTTCATTTGCTGTTCATATAATGCTTCCACCTGCGCAGTCATGGCGCGGGCGGTAAATTTTTCTGCATATTCCGCGCATGCCCCTTTGGATAGGGTTTCCATCAGCCCATCCTGCTCGATCAATCGCAAGAGGGCATCAGCCATCGCCTTGGAATCCTTTTTAGGAACAACCAGACCGTTGACCCCATCGGTAATCATATAGGGATTTCCGCCGAAATCGGTAACAACAGCGGGTTTGCCTAAACTCATGCATTCGGCCAAAGCCATGGAGGAGGCTTCCGTTCCATAAGAACAATTGAGGGCGACATCGCAAAGATTGCAATAGGTTGCCACATTCTCCACAAACCCGGTGAACATAACAACATCCTCAGCCCCGACTGCCTTGACCTTCTTTTCCAGCTCGGCGCGGTATTCCCCATCACCCATAATAATAAAACGCACCTTCTTTTTGCCCTTGAGAGCATCCCGCACCATGCAGGCGGTATCAATGAGATAGGAATGGCCTTTATAAACCTCCAAGCGGGCGGAGATCAGCCCCACAAACTCTTCTTCCCCGATCCCCAGCGCGCGGCGGGCCTCCAGCCGCTCCTCTGCCGAGAGCTCCTTCATCGGCTCCACGCCGTTGATAATAACACGGATCTTTTTCTCGCTGATGCCGGTATCGGTAAGGTTATCCTTCGCCGCATGGGCCACCGCAATAACAGCGGTGGAAAGGGTATTATTGATCAGGCCATTGATCTGCTTGCCGGGAAAGCTTGTTAACCGCTTGGGCATATCGAAAACGCAATGGCGGGTATAGATGCGGCTCTTAACACCGCAAAGAAAAGCCGCCAATTTCCCCGCAAAAGAGGCATGAGTATGAACGATATCGGGTTTCTCCGCGCGGATGATCTTTTTATATTCCTTCACCGCGCCCCGCTCCATCGAGCGGTCGTGGCCCTTTTCAGTCTGGATCACCCGATAGCCCAGTTCCTCCACCAGCGGCACCAAGGCGCTGCCGGAAGGGGCGGCAACAACGATCTCAAACCGCTTGCGATCAAAGGAGCGAAGCAATTGGAGCAAAACTCTCCCTGCCCCGCCGAAGGTCGCATCGGTCATGATATGAAGAACCTTGATCATAAAATCACCTCAATTATTTATTATACCCATATTGCAACATAAAGTAAAGAAAAAACTCCCTTATCGGGAGTTTTTCTTTAGAATAAATCAGTAGAAAGATAGCGGTCGCCTGTATCGGGCAGGAGGGCAACGATGGTTTTACCCGCGTTCTCTTCCCGCTTGGCAAGTTGGATAGCTGCCGCCAAGGCCGCACCGGAAGAAATGCCCACCAAAAGGCCTTCCCGCCGCCCCATCATGCGAGCAGCAGCATAAGCCTGCTCCGCAGAAATGGGCATAATGGCATCATAAACCCCTTGATCTAAAACCTTGGGGATAAACCCTGCACCGATCCCTTGAAGCTTATGCGCCCCCGCCTGCCCGCCGGAGAGAACCGCCGAATCGGCAGGCTCAACACCAACGATCCGGATATTGGGGATGTTTTCTTTGAGATATTTTCCGGTGCCCGAAATGGTTCCGCCGGTACCGATCCCCGCAACAAACAGATCAACCTTCCCATTCGTATCCCGCAGGATCTCAGGGCCGGTGGTAGCGTAATGGGCGGCAGGATTGGCCGGATTTTCAAACTGCCCTGCGATCATTCCGCCGGGAATTTCAGCTGCAAGCTCTTCGGCCTTGGTGATCGCGCCCTTCATCCCTTGCGCACCGGGGGTCAAAACCAATTCTGCCCCAAAAGCAGTCATCAGCTTTTGCCGCTCCACCGACATGCTATCGGGCATAACGATCACCGCCCGATAACCTCTTGCAGCCGCTACCGCCGCAAGGCCGATGCCGGTATTGCCGCTGGTTGGCTCGATAATCACCGAACCTTCCTTCAGCTTGCCGCTGCGCTCGGCATCTTCGATCATGGCCAAAGCCACCCGATCCTTCACCGAGCCTGCGGGATTAAAGCATTCCAGCTTTGCCAAAATAGTTGCTTTCAAATCATATTCTTTTTTAATATTTTTCAGTTCCAAAAGCGGAGTATTGCCGATCAATTGATCGACCGATTGATAAATTGCCATTGCATCCTTCTCCTTTTTAAAAATAGTAGCATCCTCGCCCCAAACTGTCAATCCATTTTTTGCAACAACCTATATTTGGTTTTTAACCAAGGGCACATAAAAATGGTCTAAAAGTTTCAAACCGAGCCGTTAGGGCACCCGAAGGCGTATAAAAATACGCCGAGTGGCTCGGTTTGGAAGTAGCAAAGGGCATTTAAATAGAGAAAGACATCGCACTCGCGATGTCTTTCTACCTTATTATTCAAATTAAGCAGAGTTTATATTGAAAGCCCTTATTTTCCTTTGCCCTTTGCGGTTCAGGCAATTTTTAAAGCCCTCATAAGGTGGCCGCCATGACTGCCTTGATGGTGTGCATCCGATTTTCCGCCTCATCAAAGACAATGGATTGCTTGCTTTCAAAGACCTCATCGGTAACCTCCATCTCGGAGATGCCGAATTTTTCGCTGATCTCTTTGCCAACAGTGGTTTTAAGATCGTGGAAGGCGGGCAGACAATGCATAAAGACCGCCCTCTCCCCTGCAATCGCCATCAGTTCACTATTGACCTGGTAGGGCGAAAGGGCCTTGATCCGCTCCTCCCATACCTCCGCAGGCTCTCCCATCGAAACCCAAACATCGGTATAAAGCACATCCGCGCCCTGCACCGCCACCTTGGGATCTTCCTCAAATTCCAAAATCGCGCCGGACTCGGCAGCCACCTTTTGACATTCTTCGATCAATTTTGCATCGGGCCAATAAGATTTTGGTGCAGCGGCAACAAAATGGAGGCCCATCTTAGCCGCGCCTACCATCAGGGAATTGCCCATATTATAGCGGGCATCGCCCAGATATACCAGCTTGATGCCCTTGAGCTTGCCGAAATGCTCCTTAATGGTAAGAAAATCTGCCAAAATCTGGGTGGGATGAAATTCATTGGTCAAACCATTCCAAACAGGCACGCCCGCATGAGCGGCCAACTCCTCAACAATCTCCTGCCCAAACCCACGGTATTCAATTCCGTCATAAATGCGGCCCAATACCCTGGCGGTATCGGCGATGCTCTCTTTTTTGCCGATCTGAGAGCCGGAGGGATCCAAGTAGGTAACTCCCATGCCCAGATCATAGGCCGCAACCTCAAAGCTGCAGCGGGTGCGGGTGCTGGTCTTTTCAAAGATCAGCGCAATATTTTTCCCTTCGCAAAGCTTATGGGGGATCCCCTGCTTTTTCTTGGCCTTCAGCTCCGCCGAAAGCTCCAGCAGATATTCCATCTCTGCGGGGGTATAATCCAATAACTTTAAAAAATGACGCCCTTTTAAATTCATATTCATTCTCCTCTTGCGGCCTGCAGAATCACATCCGCCGCTTTTTTCAGCAGATCCATCGGGATATTCAAAGGCGGGAGCAGGCGAACCTTTTCTTTCGCCTTGAGCACCAAAACACCCAATTCACGGCAACGGTCAACGATCTCCCCTGCGGGCCGCTTGGTTTCCAAGCCCAGCATCAGGCCCATGCCGCTGACGCTTTGAATGCCCTCTGCATCGGCAAACCGTTCCGTCAGATAGGCCGATTTTTCCTGAACTTCGCTAAGCATCTGCTCATCAATGCGGGATAAGATATGCACCGCTCCTGCCGCGGCAATGGGATTGCCGCCGAAGGTGGAGCCATGGGAACCGGGGGTAAGAACCTCTTCCACCCGCTCGCCTAAAAGGCACGCGCCGATGGGCAGGCCGCCGCCCAAACCTTTTGCAGTGGTTACCAAATCGGGGTTAAGCCCGAAATTCATATAGCCATAGAGCATCCCTGTCCGCCCGTTGCCGGTCTGCACTTCATCCACGATCAGCAGAATATCCTGCTCCTCGGCGATTTTCTGCAAGCCTTGGCAAAATTCCTTTGTTAGGGGCAAAACACCGCCCTCGCCCTGCACCGTTTCCACCATGATGGCGGCAACCTTTTGCTCCTTGCAAAGGGTTTTTACCGCCTCCAGATCGTTGGCGGGCGCATAAGCAAAGCCCGGCATCAAAGGCAGAAAATCCTGATGAAAAACTTCTTGGCCGGTAGCCGCTAAGGTGGCTAAAGTACGGCCGTGGAAACTGTTTTCCAAAGTGATAATCGTATAATAATCTGCGCCCTTTTTCTCCGCCGCATATTTGCGGGCAACCTTAATGGCGCATTCATTGGCCTCTGCACCGCTATTGCCGAAAAATACCTTTTTCATGCCGGTTCGCTTGCAAAGAATCTCCGCAAGTTCGGCCTGAGGCGCGGTATAAAAGAGATTGGAGGTATGCTGAACCCGATGAAGCTGCTGCTCCACCGCCGCGATCCAGCCCGCATCACAACTGCCCAAGGCGCTAACCGCGATGCCGCTCCCCATATCAATATATTCTTTTCCTTCATCATCCCAAAGGAGCGAGCCCTCCCCCTTCACGATCTCCAAGGGAAACCGCGCATAGGTATGAGCCACATATTGGGAATCCTTTTCTTTTATGTTCATGCTTTCTTCTCTCTAACAACCATTGTTCCTGCACCTTCATCGGTGAGGGTCTCGATCAGAATGGAATGGGGCACCCGCCCATCCATGATAATCACCTTGCGCACCCCGCGGTTGATGGCATCAATGCAGCATTCCACCTTGGGGATCATGCCGCCGGAGATGATGCCGATTTCAAAGAGCTGCTTGGCTTCTTTGATATCCAGCTCGGGGATCAACGATGAAGGATCATTCTGATCTCTCAGGATGCCTGCGATATCGGTCAGGGAAATCAAACGCTCCGCCTGCATGGCGCCTGCGATATAGGCCGCGGCCGTATCGGCATTGATATTATAAACATTGCCTTCCTTATCGCAACCAACGGTGGAAACAACGGGGATATAGCCCTTTTCCAAAAGATCCATAACGGGGGTAACATTGACCTTGGTAATTTTGCCCACATAGCCAAGCTGTGGATCTTTCATCTCGCAGAGGATCATGCGGTCGTCCATTCCCGAAAGGCCCATGGCGCGCCCGCCCTTGACCTCCAGCAGGTTGACAAGACTCTTATTGATCTTGCCCGCCAAAACCATCTGGACAATATCGGCGGTTTCCTTATCGGTAACCCGCAGGCCGTTCAGGAAAACGCTTTCCTTGCCCACCTTTTTCATGGTTTCGGTAATCTCCGGGCCGCCGCCATGCACCAATACCACCTTCACGCCGATCAGCGAGAGCAAAACGATATCCTCCATCACCTGCTCTTTCAGGTGGTCGTTGACCATAGCGTTGCCGCCGTATTTGATAACAATGATCTTTCCGTTATATTTTTTGATATAAGGCAACGCCTGGGTTAAAACCTCAGCCCGTTGCGCGTTGGATAAAGATAAAGGCATTTTACTTTACTCCTTATGTTCTATAGTCGCCGTTGATTTTAACGTAATCATAGGTCAGATCGCAACCCCAGGCGGTAGCGCAAGCATCGCCGCTATGGAGCTGGATGCGGATCTCGATCTCATCTTCCAGCAAGATCTTTTTGGCAAGCTCTTCGGAAAATTCAACGCCAGCACCATTTTCGCAAACGCAGATCTCGCCGGCCGCAGAGTAAAAATACACCGCCACCTTGGAAACATCCACCGCCGCGCCGCTATAGCCAATGGCGCAAAGAACTCTGCCCCAATTGGCATCGGCGCCAAACATCGCCGCTTTGGTCAGCGAGGAGCAGATGACGCTCTTGGCAACCGTTTTGGCGGTTGCAAGATCCGCCGCGCCCGAAACCTGGCATTCCAGAAGCTTGGTTGCCCCTTCCCCATCCGCCGCGATCATACGGCAGAGGGCAACGGTAACGGTATTGAGCGCCTTCATAAAGATCTCAAAGGCTTCTCCTTCTTGGGTGATGGGGGTATTTTCAGCCAGGCCGTTGGCTAAGATCACCGCCATATCGTTGGTGGAGGTATCCCCATCGATACTGGTCATATTAAAGGTATTCTGAACATCGCCTGAAAGGGCCTTCTGCAGCATCTCTGCAGAGATGGCGCAGTCGGTGGTCATAAACACCAGCATGGTTGCCATATTGGGATGGATCATGCCGCTTCCTTTGGCAATACCGCCCAGGCGGCAGACCTTGCCATCGATCTCAAATTCCACCGCCACCTCTTTGGCCTTGGTATCGGTGGTCATGATGGCTTCGGCGGCAGGGTGGCCGTCGGTGCTCAAGCTTTCTGCCAATGCCGGCAGAGCGTTGGCGATGGGGGTAATATCCAGCGGCTGACCGATCACGCCGGTGGAGGCAACAACGATATCCTCTGC
>JAZODI010000138.1:0-2996 GCA_045596965.1 Eubacteriales bacterium
CGGGATTTTCCAGATAAACGCCGCCGTTGGGCTTTTTCATGCGAATATCATAGGTTACGCAATCCCCATCCACGCGGGAAAGATACATCCCCCGCTCCAAAATATCGTGGTTGACGGTAAAACTGGCTATTCTTTTCATTGGTTATATACACACTCCCCGCCAACAAAAGTGGCCCGAATATTGCACTCCTCATCCAGCAGAATGAAATCGGCCAAGGTACCCTCTTCCAAGGTGCCCATCTCATCCTCCACGCCCAGCAGGCGGGCGGGGTTTTCGGTGGCCATCTTCAGAGCCTCGGGCAGGGTTACGCCGCCGAATTTCGCCATATTCCGCACGCCCTCATTCAGCCGCAGAACCGAGCCTGCCAAAACGCCGTTTAAAAGCCGCGCTTGCTTCTCCTTCACCTCCACCGGCTGACCGCCTAAGGCATACCGCCCGTCGGGCAGGCCGCCGGCCTCCATGCAGTCGGTAATCAGGCAAAGGCGATCCATCTTCAATTTCGCCAGAATGGGAAAGAGATGGGGGTGGACATGGATGGTATCGGCGATCAGCTCAATATAGGCATCGCTTTCCAATGCCGCGCCGATAACGCCCGGCTCCCGATGGTGCAAGGGGGGCATGGTATTAAAAAAGTGGGTGGTGCTTTGGGCACCGTTCTGATAGGCATGGGAGGCCTCGGCATGGGTGGCATTGGTATGACCCACCGAGCCAACGATCCCCAATTCTTTCAATTTCAATGCAAAATCGCCCGCCTCATCCCGCTCGGGGGCATAGGTAACGATCTTGATGACATCCTTATAAGGCTCCACCATCTCCATGGTGGGGTGCAAAATGTATTGGGCATCTTGCGCGCCCTTTTTATCGGGATGAATAAAGGGCCCTTCCATATGGCAACCCAGCACCCGCGCGCCCAGCTTCTTGCCCATCGCCGCGCGCACCCGCTCCATCGCCTCGGCAATGGTTTCGGGAGCCATGGTCATGGTGGTGGGCAGAAAGGCGGTAACGCCGTTTTCGGGCAGGGCCTTGGCCATCGCCTCGGGGGAATGGGTCATGGTATCCTCCCCCAGATACCCATGGATATGCTGATCGATAAAGCCGGCGGAAAGATAAAGCCCGCCGCCATCGGTTACCTGCTCCAGCCCCGCGGGGATGGCATCGGCAAAGCCGCGGATCTTCTCATCATAAAGAACCACTGTTTGGGGCAGGATCTTACCGCCCCGAACGATTTTGACATTTTTAATTGCTTTCATAAATTCCTCTTATTTTCTCAAGCTTTTTTCAACCACCTTAACCACCTGGAAGATGGCGGCGGAGGCAATGGCGTTGGCCAGAAATTCAATAATAAAGTTGGGCGCGATCATCACGCAGATCATGGCGAAAAAGGCACCCATGGAAGTACCCTGGGCAATCGTGCCGAAGCCCCCTTCGGGATTTGCAACAAAATAATCCACCAGCAAAGAACAGCCTGCAACAAAAAAGCCGGTATTGATGATCGGCGTTGCCACCGAGGCGGTAACGATCGCCGCAAACCGATTCTTTTTGGAGATCCATTTATAAAGCCAGCCCGCGGCGTAACCCGCCAGCCCGGTCTTACCAAAACAGATCAGCAACGCCATGAAGGGGGAATAACTCATGATCCCCTGGGCCATGGGGGTAAATAACGTCATCAGACCGCAGGCCAAACCCAAAATCAGACCGCCGGTCGGGCCCAGCAACGCCGCGCCCACAACGATCGGAATGAGAGTAAGATTAATTCCGGCAACAACGGGAATAAAATTTCCGATATATTGCAAAACAACAACAACGGCCAGCAACAACCCCAGTTGCGCTAAATACAATACTTTGCCTCTTGCTTTTCTTTCCATTTTCTTTTTCTCCTTTCGGGACTCCACCCGATGCTGACGCCCTGACCTTTGCCGGGTGCATCGCAGTTCAAAATATTTATGCTATGCGCGAATGCGCTTAACACACTTTCGTTTTTCGGGTCTTCTCATAAATGACCCGCAACCCTTTCAGGGTTAAAAAGGGCTCGTTTTTGATCTGAGCCTTGCAAAGGGGCGTGATCAACGAAGCAGGGCCGCCCGTTGCGAAAACGATGGGCTCACCCATCCCCTCCATGGCGGAAAATTTCTCAATAAATCCATCGATGGCCATGGCATGGCCCCATAAAACACCGCTTGAAATGCATTCAGCGGTATTCTTCCCCATCGCGTCCTTGGGAGAAAGGGCCACCATCGGCAGTTGGGCGGTGGCGTTGCGCAACCCTTCCAGGGAAGAGCGGACGCCCGGCAGAATTGCCCCGCCGATCAGTTCTTTTTTATCGTTGAGGGCAAAGACTGTTGTGGCGGTGCCAACATCGACCAGAATCGCCGCGCCCTCGGTCAGCGTTGCGGCCGCCGCAGCATTGGCGATGATATCCGCCCCCAGCTCGGCGGGGGAATCGGTGCGGATGGCGAAGCCTGTTTTGATCCCTGCCCCAACGGTCAGCACCCGCTGAAGCCCTAAAAGCTCCAGAGCCGCTTTCATCGTTTGGGTCAGCAGCGGGACAACCGAAGCAATGGCGCCATCGGTAACTTCTTCAACTGCAATTCCATGCTGCTCCAACGCCTTGCGCAGGTCGGCGGCATATTCATCGGCGGTGCGGTGCTCGGCAGAAGAAAACCGAACGGTAAAGACCGGCTCCGCCTCTTGGCAAAACCCGCCAACCGCTATACTGGAATTTCCGATATCCACTGCCAACAGCATTTTCATCACCCTCCGATCCAAATTTTCGCAGTTTAATTATAGCACCGTTTTCTTTAAATTGCAATTTATAAATAAAAAAATGAGATGCCGCGCACCTCATTTTTTATTGAAATATTCTGCTATTTTGATAGCGCCCGCAATCGCCGCCTGATCCTGCGATGCAGGCAACCGATCGGTCTGCAGGGAGCAGACAGGGGGCAAGATCTCTTTTGCATTCATTTGTTTTAAAAGGATGGTTGCCGTTTGGATG
>JAZODI010000139.1:0-1677 GCA_045596965.1 Eubacteriales bacterium
AAAAGGATGGGGTAACCATTATCCCCATCTCCAAGCTTTCGGTCGGCTTTGCGGGCGGCGGTGCCGATCTGGAGGATAATGGCCGAAAGAAAAGCAAGCATCCCGCAGGCGGCGGCGCGAAGGTCAGCCGCACTCCCGTCAGCTTTTTGGTGATCGACGGTAAAGAGGTCCGCACCATCAACTTAGAGGTTTCGGAGCCTTCTCCTATCGCCGAATTGGTGGATACGGTGATCGCTACCATTAAAAAGAAGAAAGCAGAGTAAAACATCGGAGGGCAGAATGAAGAAGAACGAACTTATTTCAGCCCATCAATATGCTTCCGATAATAAAGAGTTGCTGTTGAAGGATAAAAAATGCGGGTGCTTTTATTGCCTTAAGATCTTCCACCCTCTTGAAATAAAAGAATGGGTTCCGGATGAGAAGGGAACAGCGATTTGCCCCTATTGCGGTGTGGATTCGATCATAGGAGAATATTCAAATTATCCGATTACCGCTCAATTTCTATCCAAAATGAAGAAATATTGGTTTTAAGAAAAATACCCCTGCAGATTCAAAAATCTGCAGGGGTATTTTAATCATTATAAATCGATAGGATATAATCGGGGCGGAGCAGTTGCAAAAGGCGGGGCTGCAGATCTGCAAGGGAGACCCCTTTCAGATTGATAATGCCGGTGCCCTTGGCCTTGAAATAGGCCTCCTTGGCGGTGAAGATCTCATAAAGGCGGCGTTGCCTGCCTAAAAAGGTGCGCTCCTTGATAAAATAGTTGAGATCTTGGGGTGCGCAGATGCGGGTGGCCAGTTTCAGATCCAGGGGCCGCACCGCCTCAATATCGATGCCGATGGGCCGATCGCTGATAGCGCAGGCGACCCATTGATCGGAATGGCTGATATTAAAATGATAGGGCAGGTTCTCGGCATAGGGCTTGCCCTTGGGGGTACGGGCGATGGCTATTTTTTCCATCGGCATACCGCTATATTTTGAGAGCATCGCTCTGGCCATCCATTCGCCCAGAATGGAGGCGCGAACGCGCTCTTTATTTTTGACGCGGGCAAGAGAGAGCTTTCGCTCTTCCGAGAGCATTCCATAGGCTTCGGCCAGCTCTTTTTTACCAAAATCGCTCATCGAGCGAACCATCCATTCCATGCAGATGCCCCCTTTCTTTTTTTATATCATACCAAAGAAATGATCACTCTTCAAGTATAAAAAAGGATGCGCCGATGGCGCAGCCTTTTTGAATGCTATTTTGCGAGAACTTAGTTGAGTTCAGCGAAATACTTGATGGTGCGAACCATCTGGCTGGTGTAGGAGTTCTCGTTGTCGTACCAGGAAACAACCTGAACCTGATAGAGATCGTCGCCGATCTTGGAAACCATGGTCTGGGTAGCATCGAACAGAGAACCGTAGGTCATGCCGATGACATCGGAAGAAACGATCTGATCCTCGTTGTAGCCGAAGGAAGCGGAAGCAGCAGCCTTCATAGCAGCATTGATGCCTTCCTTGGTCACATCAGCACCCTTGACAACAGCGGTCAGGATGGTGGTGGAGCCGGTGGGAACAGGCACACGCTGTGCAGAGCCGATCAACTTGCCGTTGAGCTCAGGGATAACCAGACCGATTGCCTTAGCAGCGCCGGTAGAGTTGGGAACGATGTTCTGTGCGCCTGCACGAGCACGGCG
>JAZODI010000140.1:0-15546 GCA_045596965.1 Eubacteriales bacterium
AAAGAAAAAGAAACGTCTAAGAATCAAACCATATATGGTAACGTGCCAGAAGGCGCACAATTTGATCTATCTTCTCTTCCTCGCATGGCAGATAGGTGTGTTGGGGTTGTTGATCTTTTGCCTGATTCAAAAAGTCTGGAAGATTTACAAGGGATGCTTAATCCGCAAAGTTCTATAGTTTTTCGTGGCAAGATAAATGGAAAAAGTACACAGTATAAGAGCGATAGTGATGGGTATGAATATATTGAAACGCCGATTTTAGTCCAAGAGGTTTACTATGGAGATGTTAAAGTGGGTGATGTGATTAATTGTTATGAAAACATGTTCGTCCATACTCATGATGGGGAACCCGTTTTGGAATACTATGGACATTGGCCTCCTATGGAGAAGGATGAAGAATATTTATTTATGGTTCATAGAAGAACTTCTTTGCACAAAGAAGGCGGTGAACTTTATTTTCCTTTGTATAGTCGTTCGCCCTACATCAAGATCAATGAATTAAAAGTATTGCAAGAAAAAGATGAACTCAATTTTTATGAGAAACGAAATTTGGAAATACTGACCTATTATTATCTCGGCCAGCGCGGAGAAGAGAAGTAAAGAGAGAACCCCGCCAAAGGGAGGTGGATTTATGAAAAAAATAGCAATATTATTGATAATCTGTTTGGCGATCACTGCTTTGGCGGGGTGCGCGCGGGTGAATGGGAAAGGGGAAGAAATGGCAACCCTTACTCAACCCGAGCAAACCATCCAAAAGGATGAGATTGCGGAAAAAGAAGAGCCTATTGAAAGCGATTTAAAGGATGAGCCGGATACCGACGAACCGAATCGATCAAACAGTGGAACGGAAGAAATAAAAAAACAACCGATTTTAGAGAACTCGGCTAATAAAGAGGATGTATTGGAAAAGGAATCGGATAAACATCAAATAGTATATGGAAGTGTTCCGGTCGGAACTCAGTATGAACTTTCTTCCCTTCCGCGTTTTGCAGATCGCTGTGTTGGGGTACAGAGTCTTTATGGAAATCCATTGGAATTTAAAGAACTACAAGCACTTCTTGATCCACAAACTTCTATTGTATTTCGCGGGAAAGTTAATGGAAAAAGCACACAATATAAAAGTGGCGGAGCATCCGAAAGAAAATATAATGAAACACCGGTGCTGGTGGAAGAGGTTTATTATGGAAATGTGGAAGTAGGAGATGTGGTCAATTGTTATGAAGATATGTTCGTCCATCTTCATGACGGCGAACCCGTTTTAGAACACTATGGAATCTGGGAACCTCTTGAAAAAGGTGAAGAGTATCTGTTTATGCTTCATAAGAGTGAACCTCTTCATGAAGAAGGTGAAGAAATTTATATTCCAAAACATAGTGATTCTCCGTATATTCGGATTGGTGAATTGGAACAACTGCAAAGTAAAAAGAATCTTAGCACTATAGAACAGCGCAATCTGGATGCCCTGACCTATTATCTCGGTCAGCGGAGAGAAGACGCGGAATAAATTTTGAAAAAGGCACACTCCTTTTAAGGAGTGTGCCTTTTGCTATTTTATTCCGATTGGCGCTCGTGGTAGAGCCGCATAAACCTTAGGGTATAAAGGATCATGGAAAGAAGCATGAATCCGCAGGCGACCGCCACCAGGGCGATAACGGCGGGATTGGGCATGGTGGGTACCAAAAGCAGAGATATCGTTACCAGGAAGAGGACAACGGTGGTGGCTTTGCCATACCAAACCGAGCCTACGACCGTATCGGTCTTTTTGATAAAGACCAGGCTGACCACCCCTAAGAAAAATTCCTTGGCAACCAGCAAAAAGAGCAGATAGCGCACCGGCACAAACCGCCAGGCCAGGCAGGAGCAGATGGCAACCTGGGTAAGCTTATCGGCGATGGGGTCGATGATCTTGCCCCAATCGGTGATCATATTAAAGCGGCGGGCGATCCAGCCGTCGATAACATCGGTGGCCGCCGATGCCGCCATTACCCATGCGGCCGCATTGAATTGCTTTTCAAAGCAATAGAGCCGGATGATCAGCGGGATCAATGCCAGGCGCAGGTAGCTGAGCAGGTTGGGGATGGTGAAAAATTGATGATGAAAGCGGGTTGGCTTCATACCGATGTCCTTTCTTATAATAGTTCAATTCTATTCTAACCCATTTTGGAACGCAATACCATAGGCAAAAAAATTTCGGTGCGCAGTTTTTGCGCACCGAAAGGAAAATGCCCAAAATTTTCTATTTTTCCGCTGCATCGATGATCGCTTGGCGCATACTTCCCTGCAATAGGCGGGAAAGGCGGGCAACCAGCGGGGCGGGATCCTCGCCGCTATGGTGATTGAACCATTCGGCGGTAAAGCCGGTGATGGCATGGCGGTAAAAGTGAATGATCAACTGCCGATCCTCTTCTTTTACCTGCCGCCCATCGGCCAAATGGTCAAAGAGCTGATTTAAGGCAAGGTTTAAAATATCCACCATAAAGCGGTTGATCTCGGCGCTTTTGGAGGAGCGGAAGAGATTACGGATAGAACGTGGATTTTGATTCACCTGCCGCGCCAGCAGAGCCAAAAAGGTCTCCCAATTGCCGGAATTGAGGGCGGTATCGGAGATCTGCTCCAAGCGCTCCCGCAGAACCTCCTTGGCGAGGGCAAAAATATCCTCAAAATGATAATAAAAGGTATTGCGGGTAACGCCGCATTCGGCAACGATGCCTTTAACGGTTATGCGGTCCAGCGGGGTGGTTTCGATCTGGCGGCTAAAGCATTCCATAATGGCTTTTTTGGTCCATTGGGACATGGCGATCACCTCCTCTTTCCTATATGCTACCATATTTTTGAAAAAATTTCAAGTGCACCTCGATTGGATTGCTTTTCAACGCAATTTATGATACAATTAGAAAAGATTATGAAAGGAGGATAAACCCATGACCCTGATCATTGCCGAAAAGCCGAGCCTGGCCCGCAATATCGTTGCCGGTATCGGCAAATGCACCCGCCGCAACGGCTATTTCGAAGGGGAAGGCTATCTGGTTACCTGGGCCTTTGGGCATTTATTCTCCCTTTGCGATATTGAGGATTATACCGGCCCCACCGCCTCGGGGCGGTGGTCGATGGAAAATCTGCCCTGCTTCCCCGAAACCTTTAAATTTCAGCTCCGCAAGGGTGCCGATAAACAGCCCGATGAGGGGGTTCAGCGTCAGTTTGACCTGATCCGCACCCTCTGCGCCCGCGAGGATGTGGAGCGGATCGTCAACGCGGGAGACGCCGATCGGGAAGGGGAGATCATCATCCGCCTTTGCGTTGCCCATACCGGCGTGAAGAAGCCCTTTTTGCGCCTCTGGCTGCCCGATCAGACTCCCGAAACGGTGGCGGAAGCCCTCTCCACCATGAAGGACGAATCGGAATATCAAAATCTGGCCGATGAGGGCTTTGCCCGCACCTATGTGGATTGGCTCTATGGCGTGAATCTCACCCGCTACGCTACTCTAAAGACAGGGGCGCTTTTGCGGGTGGGGCGGGTGATCGTTCCCATTGTTAAGGCCATCTACGATCGGGATAAGGCGATCGAAAATTTCACCCCCGAAACCTATTACGCCATCATCAGCAACGCTGAGACCAAGGGGGAGGCCATTGAGCTGACCTCCAAGCAAAAATTCGATAAAAACAGCCTCCAAAAGGCGAAAGAATATGCAGGCGCCCTCAATGCCGCCGAGGCGGTTGTGGCAGAAAATAAACGCAAAAAAACCACCCTCCAGCCGGGCAAGCTCTATTCTTTATCCAAGCTCCAAAACGTTTTGGGCAAGAAATATAAGATGCCGATGGAGGAGAGCCTGAAACTTACCCAGGAGCTCTATGAGGCGGGCTATATCACCTACCCCCGCACCAACTCGGAATATCTGGCCGAGCAGGAAAAGGGCAAGATCAAAAAGATCTTGGAAACGGTCAAGGGCGTGGGTTATAACGTGGCCTTTCGAGATGGCAAGACCATCTTCGATGATAGCAAGATCGAATCCCATTCCGCCCTCACGCCTACCTATAAATTCCCCAAGCCCGAGCACCTCACCGAGCGGCAGAAATTGGTCTATCAGACGATTCTGCGGCGGTTTGTTGCCGTCTTTTGCGCCGAGCCCTGCCTGGCAGAAAAAGCCGAGATGGTGATCAAGGTGGGGGATCTGGAAGAGTTTCGCTTAAAGGGGACGATGATCCTCCAGGCGGGCTGGACGAAATACGACGACGGCGGCCAAAAGAATAAGCTCCTTCCGCCCCTGGAGGTGGGGGATCGGGTAAATACCGATTTTGCCCCCAAGGAGAAGGAGACCTCGCCGCCCCGCCATTATACCATCGAGACGCTGAATAACTACCTGAAAAACCCCTTCCGGGAGGAAAAGAGCGCCGCCGAGGAGGCGGACGATCGGGAGGAATACCGCGCCATGTTTGAGGGGTTGGAGCTGGGCACCGAGGCCACCCGCACCGGCATCATCGGCAACGCCATCAAGAGCCAATATATCGCCCTCAAAAAGGATACCTATTATCTCCTGCCCGGCGGAGCCTATCTCATCGAAGAGCTGGAGCGGATGGGCATTGCCATGGATAAATATAAGACCAGCGCCCTCGGTCAGGCCTTGAAAAAGGTCTATCGGGGGGAGATCGGCATCGAGGATAGCGTTAATATCGCCAAGGGCGAGATCGCCGCAGTTTTCCAAAAGAAGGAGCAATCCCCCGCGGAGGATACCGAAACCGGCCTCTATGGGGATGAGGTGGGCACCTGCCCCCTTTGCGGCGGCAAGGTGGTGAAGGGGCGGTATGGCTACGGATGCCTTTCCTATAAGGAAGGGTGCAAGTTCCGCATCAGCGGGGTGCTTTGCAAGCGGGTGATCCCCATCTCCGCCGCAAGAGAACTGCTGGAGAGCGGCAAAAGCCGCAAGCTGGCGGGCTTTATCTCCAAAGCAGGCAAGCCCTTTGAAGCCAATCTTAAAATCGATGGCGACCGCGCGGTCTTTGATTTTTAAGTATCATGTCGAAGTAATAGAAATAAAAAGATCTCCCCATCGGGGAGATCTTTTTATTAAATGAAAGTGAATATCCTCGTTACAAAATTGCTCAAACGAGATGAAGATCCTGTTGGCAGGATCCCGAAGGCGTATATCGATACTCCGAGTGGTCCTGCCGGCAGGAAGACATAAAAAAGAACCTGCCTTAGGCAGGTTCTTTCATTATTCTTGTCGGTCTTCGCTCGTTTCAGCGATTTACTCTGCGTAGTTGTAGCCGGCTTCCAGAGCTTTAATGTTTGCATCTAAAAGATTGGCCCGCTTGGCGGAAACGATCTTTTTGAGGGTATCGATGACATCATCAAACCGAACCAGGTTGGTTTCTTTGATCATCTTGCCCATCATGATCATGTTGGCCAAGGTGGGGATGCCTGCATCGTTGGCCATCTTGGTGGCGGGGATATAGAAGGCTTTCACATCCTCCCGCTCCACCTTGCGGCCGATCAGGGTGCTATCGATGAAGATGGAGCCGCCTGCAACCGTTGCATCCTCATATTTATCCAGCGAGGGCAGGTTCATGGCGATCAGAACATCGGGGTTGGAAACGATGGGGGAGCCAACCGGCTCATCGCTGAGGATGATGCTGCAGTTGGCGGTACCGCCGCGCATCTCGGGACCATAAGAGGGCAGCCAGCTGACTTCCCGCTCTTCCATCAAGCCCTTATAGGCGATAAACTTACCGGCGAAGAGAACACCCTGCCCGCCGAATCCTGCGATCAGAAGTTGAGTTGTCATGATTATTCCTCCTCCTCCTTGGCAGCGCTGCGATCCTTATAAACGCCCAAGGGGTAATAAGGAAGCATATTCTCTTCCAGCCACTTTAAAGCGTTGGAAGGAGTCATACCCCAGTTGGTGGGGCAGGTGGAAACTACCTCGATCAGCGAAAAGCCCTTGCCTTCGATCTGATTCTGGAAGGCCTTTTTGATGGCCTTCTTAGCGGCCTTAACGTTCTTAACGCTGTTGACAGCAACACGCTCGATATACTCGGGACCATCGAGGGTGCAGAGCATCTCGCTCACCTTTACCGGATAGCCTGCGGTCTCAACATCGCGGCCGTAGGGAGAGGTCTGGGTAACCTGACCGGGCAGGGAGGTGGGCGCCATCTGACCGCCGGTCATGCCGTAGATAGCATTATTGACGAAGATGATGGTGATGTTTTCATTTCTGCTGGCAGAATGAACGGTCTCGGCCATACCGATGGAGGCGAGGTCGCCGTCGCCCTGATAAGTAAAGATCACGTTTTCCGGCATGCAACGCTTGAGGCCGGTGGCGATGGCGGGTGCGCGGCCGTGGGCGGCTTCCACCATATCGCAAGCAAAATAATTATAGGCCATAACCGCGCAACCAACAGGGGCTACGCCAACGGTCTTGCCCTCGATGCCCAGCTCGTCGATGGCTTCTGCCACCAGGCGATGGATAATGCCATGGGTGCAACCGGGGCAATAATGGAAGGGGGCGTCGGTCAATGCCTTGGGTTTTTCAAAAACAACCATTATTGATTCTCCTTTGCAAGTTTTTCGATGGACTCCAGCACCTGCTCAGGGGTGGGAATCATGCCGCCGGTGCGGCAGCAAAGCTCAACCGGCTTTTTGCAAGCGGTGGCCAGCTTGATATCTTCGATCATCTGACCCATGGAAAGCTCCACAGAAAGGAAGCCTTTCACCTGGTCTGCGGCCTCGGCCAGAACCTTCTTGGGGAAGGGCCAGAGGGTGATGGGGCGGATGAGGCCGACCTTGAGGCCTGCCTTGCGGGCGGCAACAACGGCATTTTTCGCCACGCGGGCGGCAATACCGAAGGCAACCACGCAGTATTCAGCATCCTCCATCATGAAGGATTCGCTCATACACTCCTTCTCTTCGATCTGAGCATACCGCTCAAACCGCTCGAAGTTGGTCTTTTCCAAAAGCTCGGGATCGAGGTAGAGGGAGTTGATAATGTTATGGGGGCGCTTGCCCTCGGTGCCGCGCACCGCCCAAGGCTTTTCAATCTCGGCGGGGGGCGTATCGGGCAGTTCCACCGGCTCCATCATCTGGCCCATGGTACCATCGGCCAGCAGCATAGTGGGAACGCGGTATTGATCAGCAAGGTCGAAGGCCTTGATGGTGAGATCGGCCATCTCCTGCACCGAAGCGGGGGCTAAAACGATCAGGTGATAATCGCCATGACCGCCGCCCTTGGTAGCCTGGAAGTAATCCGACTGGGAGGGCTGAATGCCGCCCAGGCCGGGGCCGCCGCGCTGAACGTTAACAATCAGGGCGGGCAGGTCTGCACCGGCGATATAGGAGATACCTTCCTGCTTCAGCGAAACGCCGGGGGAGGAAGAAGAGGTCATAACGCGGAAGCCTGCGCCGGCTACGCCATAGACCATATTGATCGCGGAAACTTCACTTTCGGCCTGCAGAAAAACGCCGCCGATTTTAGGCATCCGCTTGGCCATATAGGCCGCAATTTCGGTTTGGGGGGTGATGGGGTAGCCGAAGTAATGGCGGCAGCCGGCCTTGATGGCGGCTTCAGCGATCGCTTCGTTGCCCTTCATAAGTACTTTTTCTGCCATTTTAACTACCTCACTTTTCTACGGTGATTACGCAATCGGGGCACATGGTTGCGCAGAAGGCGCAGGCGATGCACTTTTCCTGATCGGTGATCTCCGCAGGGGAATGTCCTTTCGCATTAATTTTGTCTTTCGCGATGGCGATGATCTTCTTGGGGCAGGCATCGACGCAAAGCCCGCAACCCTTGCAAAGATCGGCGTTAAATGTAACCTTTGCCATAAGATTTTTACTCCTCTATATCGTAATATTTCTCCTGCAGGTGCAGGGGCAGGATATTCTCGGCGGAAATCTTATCCGCCAGATCGGCCCGCACCGCAGTATATAGGATCGGCAGGCCCGAAAGGGCGGCCAATTCATTTGCTTTTTCAAAGGTGGCCTCCACCGCCTCGGCATCGGTGCTATTTCCTAAATTGGAATTATGGATGATGGCGGTGAAGGGGATGCCTGCGGCCTGCTCCACCTCCCGCATGATCTCCAGCGCATCTTGGGGCGTTGGGGTTAAGGGGCGGTAGAAATTGGCCACATAGCACATTTCATAATTGTTTTCTTCCAATATCGCGGGGGCATAACGACCTAAGGCGTAGGCACCTCGATCGTCGCCACCGATATCCATGACCGCATGAAATTCTCGCTGCTGAACAATGCTATAAACCGCGGCAGGGAGAGCGGGAAGATCCACGTTGGTATTGGCAAAGGCAGGGGAGATCAGCTCGATCCCCGCCTCCTCCAAAACCTTAGCGCTATCTTTGGTGCGGAAATAGGGATTAACGATATCCAGATCCGCGATCCGCACCGCCTTGCCCTCGCTTTTCAGCTTCAGCGCGAGGTTCACTGCGATATTGGTTTTGCCGCTACCGTAATGGCCTGCTAAAAGGTAAATCCGCTTAGCCATTGCAAACAGGCTCGATCCAGCCATGGGTATCTTCAATCTTGCCCCATTGAATGCCGGTGAGGTTATCATAGAGCTTCTGAGTCAGCGCACCGATCTTATTATCGGAAACGGTATACTCCTTGCCCTGATAGAAGAGGTTGCCGATGGGGGAAACAACAGCGGCAGTGCCGGTGCCCCAGGCTTCTTCCAAGGTGCCCTTTTCCAGAGCGTCAAAGAGTTCGTCTACGCTGAACAACCGCTCTTCCACCTCATAGCCCCAATCCTTGAGCAGCTCCACGCAGGATTTGCGGGTGATGCCGGGGAGGACCGAGCCGGTGAGGGCGGGGGTGATGATCTTGCCGCTGATCTTGAACATAACGTTCATGGCGCCGACTTCTTCGATATATTTGCGATCCACACCGTCCAGCCAAAGAACCTGAGTATAGCCGTTGCGCTCGGCGCGCTCGCCTGCGCGTAAGGAAGCGGCGTAGTTGCCGCCGCACTTGGCATAGCCGGTACCGCCGCGCACTGCGCGAACGTCTTCCGACTCGATGGCGATCTTAACCGGGTTGAGGCCTTCGGCATAATAAGCGCCAACGGGGCAGCAGATAATGGCGAAGGTTGCATTCTTCACCGCATGAACGCCCAGATGGGGATCGTTGCCGAAGAGGTAGGGGCGGATGTAGAGAGAGGTGCCCTCGGAATGGGGAACCCAATCCTTTTCCAGCTCTACCAGGGTTTTGATGATATCCAGACAGCCTTCTTCGTCCAACTCGGGCAGGCAAAGGCGCTCGGCGCTCTTATTCAGTCGTTTCACGTTTTCCATCGGGCGGAAAAGCTGAATGGAACCGTCGGCGGCGCGATAGGCCTTCATTCCTTCAAAAACCTCAGCACCGTAGTGCAAAACGGTGGAGGCGGGATGGATGGGCAGGGGGCCGAAGGGAACAATGCGGGCATTATTCCAGCCATCTTCGGTATTATAGTCCATCAGGAACATATGGTCGGTGAAAATGCGGCCGAAGCCCAGCTTGGATTCATCCTCGGGGCGAGCCTTGGGGGCTGTGGTTTTGTTGATCTTAATATCGTATTTCATGATGCTTTCTCCTATCCATCAGATTTTACAGTTTATTGCGTTGGATCTTGCCGCTGGTTGTCTTGGGCAGGGAATCGCGGAAGACAACGATGCGGGGATATTTATAAGGTGCGGTGCGCGCCTTGACGTAATCCTGAATCTCCTTTTTCAGCGCGTCGGTAGCCTCGGTGCCCTGCACCAAAACGATGCTGGCCTTAACGACCTGCCCGCGCACTTCGTCCGGCTCGGCGGAAACGCCGCATTCCAAAACAAAGGGGAGCTCCATAATAACATTTTCGATCTCGAAGGGCCCGATGCGGTAGCCGGAGGATTTGATAACATCGTCTACACGGCCGACATACCAGAAATAACCGTCCTCATCCTTCCAGGCGGTATCGCCGGTATGGTAGAATCCATCATGCCAGCATTCGGCGGTCTTTTCTTCATCCTTGAAGTAGCCCTTGAAGAGGCCGCAGGGGGCACCCTTTTGGACATTGATGCAGATCTCGCCGACCTCACCGACCGGAACATCCTTTCCATCGGCATCCAGCAAATGAATGTCATAAAGAGGAACAGGCTTACCCATGGAACCGAGGCGGGCTTTGGTGCCTGCCAGGTTGGCCAGAGCAACGGTGGTTTCGGTCTGGCCGAAGCCTTCCATGATCTGCAGGCCGGTGGCCTTTTCGAATTGACGGAAGACCTCGGGGTTCAGCGCTTCGCCTGCGGTGGTCATATGCTCGATGGAAGAAAGATCGAATTTGGAAAGATCCTGCTTGATCATCAGCCGCAGCATGGTGGGCGGCGCGCAGAAGGTGGTGATATTATGCTTTGCAAACATGGGCAGGATCTCATCAGCATCAAACCGATCAAAATCATAAACGAAGAGGCCCGCTTCGCAAAGCCACTGACCGTAGATCTTACCCCAGGCGGCTTTTGCCCAGCCGGTATCGGAGATGGTCAGATGCAGACCGTCGGGATTGACGCAATGCCAATACTTGGCGGTGATGAAATGGCCCAAGGGGTATTTATAGCTATGCATGGCGATCTTGGGATTGCCGGTGGTTCCCGATGTAAAATACATCAGCATGGCATCATCGCCGCAGGGAGATTCTTCGGTGCGCTCGAATTTGCGGGTATAGAACCCATATTCCGCGTCGAAGGAGCGCCAGCCTTCCCGCTCGCCGTTGACGATCAGCTTATGCTCCAAGGTGGGGCAATGGGGGGCAGCTTTATCGACTTCCACCGCAACGTTATCGTCGGCGGTGCAGACTACCATCTTAACGCCCGCTTTATTGATGCGGTATTCAATATCATGCTCTTTTAATTGGTTGGTGGCGGGGATGGCGATGGCGCCCAGCTTATGGAGCGCCAGCATGGTAAACCAGAACTGATAGTGCCGCTTTAAGACCAGCATCACCTTATCGCCCTTTTGGATCCCTAAGGATTTAAAGTAGTTGGCGGTCTGGGAGGAGGCTTCCTTCATTTCCTTGAAGGTGAAGCGGTGCTCAGTACCGTCCTTACCGATATGGAGCATGGCCAATTTTTCGGGCTGCTCTCTGCCCATCCGATCGATGACGTCGAAGGCGAAATTGAAGCGATCTTCATTTTGGAAGGAGATGGCTTTCAGGATGCCGTTTTCATCCTCATCGGGGAGGATGAAATCCTGCCAGATCCATTTGCGCGCGGCCTTCTTTTCCTTTTTCGGGCCCGCAACGAAATCGCGGGTCTTGCCGGCATGCACCAATTTTGTGATGGGCTCGCTGGCAGGGTTTAAAACGATGGCATAGAAGATGCAATCCTCTTTGCCCACCGAGATCATACCATGGGGGACAGAGGAATCGTAGTAAATGCTATCCCCTTCCCGCAGGATCTCGATATGATCGCCAACCTGCACCTTCAGCTCGCCTTTGATAACGATATCGCATTCCTGACCCTCATGGGTGGTGAGCTCAATATCCTGATGCTCGGCATTCTCATTATAATCCGAAACAACATAGAGGGGCTCGGCAATACGGTTCTTGAAGGAGGAGGCCAGATTGTAATAGGTCATTCCATGGGCCTTCTGAATCTCCTGCCCTTCCCCCTTGCGGGTAACGATATAGCCGGTCAGGCGGGGGCTGGAGCCTTCGATAATATCGGTAACGTCTACCCGCAGGGCTAAGGCGCACCGATAAAGGAAGGCAAAGTTCAGATCCTGCTCGCCTGCCTCGCAACGCAGATATTCTTCTTCGGAGATGCCGGTCTTCAGCGCCATTTCGGCGGGGGTGAAGCCGATGATCTCCCGCAGCGTTTTGATACGCTGGGCCATTTCCTGAATTTTAAATTCAAGACCGGTTGCTTTCATAGATAAATTCTCCTTTTCCCGGCGGGATCAATCGCAAAAATAGCCCGCCTCAAAGATATGATTTCTTTGAGACGAGCTATAATTTTAAAAATCATATCCCGCGGTACCACTCAAATTGCGCTTTTGAATAAGCGCCCCTCAGGCTCCATTAAGCCTTATGCTTTTACGCAGCAATACGGAAAGGTTCTACTCGGAATGAAAATTCCTTTCTTCCTTTCGGCTCGGAAGCTACAAATAAAAAGATTTTTCCTTAACGGCTCGCACCGACCGCCGTTTCTCTTCTTTGGAAAAATTCCCTTTTTATCCTCTTCGTCTTAGCCTTTATTCGATAATAAAGGGATTATATCACATCTTAAATAAATTTGTCAATATATTATTATATATAATTATAATTTATTTCTCTGGATCTTACCGCTGATGGTCTTGGGCAGTTCATCCTTAAAGACAACTACGCGGGGATATTTATAAGGCGCGGTATGGGATTTAACATAGTTTTGGATCTCTTTTTTGAGCTCCTCGGTGCCTTCGGTGCCGGGGGTCAGAACGATGCTGGCCTTGACCACCTGACCGCGGATCTCATCGGGGGCGGCGGAAACGCCGCATTCCAAAACATAGGGCAGCTCCATGATGACGCTTTCGATCTCAAAGGGCCCGATGCGGTAGCCCGAGGATTTGATCACATCATCGATGCGGCTGACATACCAGAAGTAGCCATCCTCATCCCGCCAGGCGGTGTCGCCGGTATGGAAGAGGCCGTCGTGCCAGGCGTTTTGGGTCTTTTCGGCATCGCGATAGTATTCGCGGAAGAGGCCGCAGGGCACCTTCTTATCGGTATGGATCACGATCTCGCCGGTCTCACCATCGGGAACAGGATTGCCATCCAAATCAACGATATCCACGTCGAATTGGGGGGAAGCCTTACCCATAGAGCCGATCTTGGGGGTGGTGCCGTAGAGATTGCCGATGGCAAGGGTGGTTTCGGTCTGGCCGAAGCCCTCCATGATCTCCAGGCCCGTTGCATCCAAGAATTGCTTGAACACCTCGGGGTTCAGCGCTTCGCCTGCGGTGGTCATATGATGGATGGAGGAGAGATCATATTTGGAAAGATCGCTCTTCACCAAAAGGCGCAGCATGGTGGGCGGTGCGCAGAAGGTGGTGATGTTATATTTGGCAAACATGGGCAGGATCTCATCGGCATCGAACCGATCGAAATCATAAACGAAAACAGCCCCTTCGCAAAGCCATTGGCCATAGAGCTTGCCCCAAAGGGATTTGCCCCAGCCGGTATCGGAGATGGTGAGATGCAGGCCGTCCCGCTCGCAGCAATGCCAATACTTGGCGGTAACAAAATGACCCAGACCGTAGGTGTGGCT
Source organism: Eubacteriales bacterium (assembly GCA_045596965.1). Classification (GTDB taxonomy): domain Bacteria; phylum Bacillota; class Clostridia; order Oscillospirales; family QAKW01; genus QAKW01. The sequence continues at coordinate 13,258 of JAZODI010000140.1, forward strand.
ATGGGCGGCCATCTTGGGATTGCCGGTGGTGCCGGAGGTGAAGAACATCAGGGCGATCTCATCGCCGCCGGGGGTCTCCTCGGTGCGGTCGAATTTGCCCGAAAAACGTTGATATTCGGTATTGAAATCATGCCAGCCTTCCTTGGGATTGCCAACGATCACCAACTTTTCCACTGTGGGGCAATTCTTGGCGGCGGCCTCGGCAATATCGGCGGTATCTCCGTCGGAGGTACAGATCAGAGCCTTCACCCCTGCGGCGTTGAAACGGTATTCAAAATCATGCTCCTTGAGCTGATTAGTTGCGGGGATGGCAATGGCGCCCAACTTATGCAGGGCGATCATGGCAAACCAGAACTGATAATGCCGCTTTAAGACCAGCATCACCCGATCGCCCTTTTGGATGCCCAAGGAGGCAAAATAGTTGGCGCATTGGTTGGAGGCACGCTTAATATCCTTATAGGTGAAGCGGCGCTCGGTCTTATTCACATCCAGATGGAGCATCGCCAGCTTATCGGGATATTTTTCCGCGATCTCATCCACGATATCAAAGCCATAGTTGAACTTCTCGGTATTGATAAAGTCGATGTTTTGCAGGCGGCCCTTTTCGTCCTCTTCGGTCTTGATAAACTTCTCGCAGATGAGCTGCTCCGAACGGCGCGCCTTAACAATGCTCTTGCGCACCGCGTTTTCTTTGGTCTCCTCGCCCGGCAGAACCACCGCCAGGAAGGAGCAGGGCTCGCCATCCACCGCGATCATGCCGTGGGGGGTGGAGGAGTTATAGTAGATACTGTCGCCCTCATGAAGGATCTCGGTATTTTCACCTACCTGCACCTTCAGCGAGCCGGAGAGGATCATATCAAATTCCTGACCGCTATGTGTGGTGAGATGAATGGGCTTATTCTGCTGGGCGGGATCATAATCATAGCGCACAAAATAAGGCTCAGCGATCTTATCGCGGAACATGGGCGCCAGGTTGCGGATGTCGATACCATCTTCTTTCGCAGTGGTCTGTCCGCCGCCCTTGCGGGTAACGGTATAGCTGGAAAGGCGGGCGGAATGACCCTCCAAAAGCTGGGTCAGTTCCAGATCAAAGGCCAGAGCACATTTATGGATAAAGGTGAAGGGAATATCTGCCTGCGCATTCTCGTAAATCAGATATTGCTCCCGGGTAACCTCGGTTTTTTGAGCCATCTCGCCCACCGACCAACCCATAATATCCCGCATCTCCTTGATGCGGGTAGCGATCTCCGAAAGCCGAAGCATAGCAGTGTTGGTTTCCATCGTTCATTTCTCCTTTGCAATTAAAAATGAAAAAACTCGTCTCAAAGAAATTCTTTGAGACGAGTTTGAAAAATCAAATACCCGCGGTACCACTCAAATTGCGCTTTTTAAAGCGCCCCTCAGGCTCTATCAAGCCTTATGCATTCACGCAGCAATCACGGAAGGTGCCTACTCATCATGATTATGATTTTGGGGCCTTCAGCTCGGAAGGGATGGGAGGTTCGGCCTTCCTTTACCGGGATCACACCATCCCCGGCTCTCTTTGAAAATCCTGCCGATTCCGTCTTCGTCATCGCTTTTAATATATGAAATTATAGAAATTTTAGCACCGCAAAAACCGTTTGTCAATAGTTTTTTCGGATTTTTTTATTCATAGGATTGAATCAGCCGGGCCAGCTTCTGGCGGGTGGGGCGTTGGCGGTGAATATATTCATACCAGGTCAGCACCCGGCGGTTGTTCCAGCAATGCTCCGCAACAACGGGCAGATGCTCCATAATGGGGGTCAGATCCTGCTCAAAGGTGCATTCCCAAGCGCAAACCTGGGCGCCCAAAAGTTGGTCGGTGGGCTCGATGCAAACAGGGTTGAGGGTGGCTTCGGAGTGCTCCCACCAATGCTCCCAGCGGTGGATGTTCCAATCGATCAAATGGCGGGGGCCCCAGCGATGGTCGGGGTTGGCAACGATATAAAGGGGTTGCCAGGAGCAGTTGATGATCTTGAAGCCATCGGCCAGCAGGTCGCGGGTGAAATTATAATGGTTTTCCCAAGAGATGACCACCGTTTCCTTGGGGATGTAATGAGCAAAATCCTTGGCAAAGCCTTCCCAGATGATGGGGGTGCGGCCCAGATCCAAAACAATTTTTGCCAAGCGGCCGCAGGTTTCGGCCAGCAGTTCTTTGGTGGTGGCGATGCCATGCTCTTGCATATATTTTTTGCAATCGGTGCAATATTCCCAAGCCTTATGGTTGGCTTCATCGGCGCCGATATGGATATAGGGGGTATCGGGGAA
>JAZODI010000141.1:0-1629 GCA_045596965.1 Eubacteriales bacterium
TCCCCTTTATGCGGCCTGCCTTTATCTCAATAACGGCACCGAAGAGGTGGCGTTCGTTACCCTGGATCTGCTCTTCTTTTCCAAGCAGCACGTGAAGAAGGTGCGTGCGCTGGTGGAAGAGGAATGCGGCATGAAGGGCAAAAATATCATGATCAGCTGTTCCCATACCCATTCCGGCCCTTGGGCTTCCGGCCGCTTGGATATCGAAAGCCTGGAGGCAGGCAAAAAGCAGCCCGCCGAATATGTTGAGTTCCTCATCCAAACGATCAAGGGCGCCATCATTGAGGCCAAAAAGGATGCCTTTGATGCCACCTTTGCCACCGGTTATGAGCTTTGCGGCGCAGAATCGGGCGTTGGCGGCAACCGCAGAATGCCCGGCGGCCCCCATGATCCCTTGGTAAGCTTTATGGCCATCAAGGATACCGCAGGCGATATCCGCGGCGTGATGATCAACTATACCCTTCACCCCACCTTCATCCATGAATGGAGCGAGGTCTGCACCGCAGACTATCCCTGCTACCTCAAGATGGAGATCGAGGAGACCTATCCCAAGAGCCTGGTTGGCTTTGCTCAGGGAACTTCGGGCAACCAATCCAGCCGCTACTATCGCCAGGGCGAAAGCTACGATGAAGCCGAGCGGGTCGGCCGCATTTTAGGCAAGGCGGCCGTCAAAGCCATCGAAAAGGCCACCTGGCAGGAGGATCTGGTCATCAAGGTGGAATCGGAGGAGATTGAGGTTCCCATCCGCGATTTCGGTACCGAAGAGGATCTGCGCGCCCAGGTTGCCCATGATGAGGCCATCTATAAGGATCTCTACGGCAAATACGGCGATTCCAAAAACCGCGATGAATATTATCTCTGGCAAAATGCCAACCTCAAGCTGCTGGGCTCGGAAGACCAGCTGGGCTATGTTCTGATGGAAAAGAAGGGCATCAGCCCTGAGCTCAAGACCGAGGAAGTTCCCGCCGAGGTCATGGTTGTCCGCCTGGGCGGCGGATGCGTGATCGGCCTGCAGGGCGAAGTATTTGTTGAATACGGGCTCTACTTAAAGGCGGTTGCAGGCTTCGATCCGGTTATTGTTAACGAGCTGGCCAACGGCGTTTTGCCCGGCTACCTCTATACCCCCGAATCCCTCATCACCGGCGGCTACGAGACCGATACCTCCATGATCGCCGAGGATTTCGGTGTCAACATGGTAAATACTGCCATCAAACTTACAAGAAAGGTGCGCTAAACAATGGATTTCAAAAACAGATTTGACCACGATTTTTACCCCTTTAAGAACCTTGCCGAGATCGAGCGGGTCCGCAACATCACCAAGGAAGACATTCTGGCGATGGGCGGCAAACACCCCAATAATCCCAATGTGGAGCTGGAGGTTGTTCCCGACGGCGATTTCGAGCTGCGGATGATCACCGATATGGTGCAGCGCATTGTTGATTCCGACCGCTACGATCAAAAGTGCGTCATGATCATGTGTAACCCCAACCCCACCTACGCAAAGGTTGCTTATATGCTCAACGCCCTGAAGGTCAATATGCGCAACGTGAAGTTCTATATGATGGACGAATGGGCCGATGAAAACGGCAATATCGCTCCCCTTACCTATAAAGCGGGCTTCGGCTATGC
>JAZODI010000142.1:0-1576 GCA_045596965.1 Eubacteriales bacterium
AATAAGAATGCAAAACCGCCGAGACCTTCCCGGCGGTTTTGCATATCTTATCGCGGAGTTGGTTATGATAAAATCATGGACATGATCTTACCGACTTTAAATCAACTTGCCTATCTGTTTTTGATGATCGGCATCGGATATCTATTGGCCCGAAGCGGGGTTTTGGCACAGAGCGCGGCGGGGGTTTTATCCAAGCTGGAGATCACTGTTTTGATCCCTGCCCTGATTCTTTCCACCTTCATTGAGCGCTTCACCGGCGATACCCTCCAAACAGCATGGAAGCCCTTCTTATATGGGCTGATCCTCCTTTTGGTTTCGGTTTTGCCCTCCTATCTTATTGCGCGGCTATGCAGCAAGGATGCGGAGATGCGCAATATTTATGTCTACGGCCTTTGCTTTTCCAATTTCAGCTTTATGGGAAATGCCTTGGTCGGCAGTCTTTATCCCGATTATTTTTTTGAATATCTCATTTTCAGCCTGCCGCTCTGGATCTTGGTCTTTGCCTGGGCGACCCCCTCGCTGCTGATGCCGCGGGTGCAAAAACGCTCCCTGCGGGATTGGTTGAAGGTCTTTTGGAATCCCTTATTTTTATCCATTCCTTTAGGGATGATTTTGGGATTATTGCAGATCCCTTTGCCTGATTTTGTTCATCAGGCGCTGGATGCCTCGGCGGCAAGTATGTCGCCGGTGGCCATGCTTCTAACCGGGATCAGCGTGGCTTCGGTGGATTGGCGGGCGATCCGCAGGGAGAAGGGGATCTATCTTTTTTCGTTTTTTCGCCTGCTGGTTTATCCCTTAGCGGGGATCGCCCTTCTTTCCTTTTTGCCCTTGCCTTTATCGACAAAAACCTGCATTTTGCTGATCCTGGCGCTACCGCCCGGCCTCAATGCCATTATCATCCCCGCCGCCTGCGGCAGGGATACCAAAGAAGCGGCGGGGATGACCATTTTATCCCATCTTTTTTCCTGCGTTACGATTCCGCTGATGCTATATCTTTTTGAGAGCATATAAAAAACGACCATCCTGCGATGGTCGTTTTTAAATTTACTTTTCTTCGATCACGGTCTTGCCGCCCATATAGGGTTGCAAGGCTTTGGGGATGCGGATGGAATACTTTTCACCATCAAATTCCAGATTGTTTTCCATAAAGGCGATCAGCATACGCGGGGGTGCAACAACGGTATTATTGAGGGTATGGGCAAGATATTTCTTGCCGTCCTCACCCTTAACGCGGATGCCGAGGCGGCGGGCCTGGGCATCGCCCAGATTGGAGCAGGAGCAAACCTCGAAATATTTCTGCTGCTTGGGAGACCAAGCCTCAACGTCATAGGATTTGACCTTCAGATCGGCCAGATCGCCGGTGCAGCATTCCAGGGTGCGAACAGGGATATCCAGCGAGCGGAACAGCTCCACCGAATAGCTCCACATCTTATGGAACCAATCCATGCTCTCCTCCGGTTTGCAGATGACGATCATTTCCTGCTTTTCAAACTGATGGATGCGGTAGATGCCCCGCTCCTCGATGCCATGGGCGCCCTTTTCCTTGCGGAAGCAGGGGGAATAGCTGGTGAGGGTG
>JAZODI010000143.1:0-14931 GCA_045596965.1 Eubacteriales bacterium
ATCAGCTATGCTTTCGGCATAATCCCCTTCAAACAGCTCGATCATCCCCTTATCGCAAAGGGAGGCAAGCTCAGGATCGATGGGAAGCTTGGCCAAGATCCGAAGGCCGTTTTTCTCGGCAACCTCTTCCAAACGGCTCTCGCCGAAGACCTTGATCTCCTTGCCGCAATCGGGGCAACGGAGATAGCTATAGTTTTCAACGATGCCCAAAATGGGGATATTCATCATCTGCGCCATCTTGACCGCCTTGGTAACGATCATGGAGACCAGATCCTGGGGCGAGGTAACAACGATGATCCCATCCACCGGCAGGGACTGAAAAACAGTAAGGGGGACATCGCCGGTGCCCGGCGGCATATCCACAAACATATAGTCCACATCATTCCAAACCACATCGGTCCAGAACTGCTTGACCGCGCCGGCAATAACAGGCCCGCGCCAAACAACCGGAGATTCCTCATCCTCCAGCAGAAGGTTGAGGCTCATGATCTGAGTGCCCATTTTTGAAACAACGGGATAAAGGGCATTCCCATCCGATTCCGCCTTACCCTGCAAGCCAAAGGCCTTAGGGATGGAGGGGCCGGTGATATCGGCATCCAAAATCGCGGTGCGGAACCCGCGCCGCTGCATGGCAATTGCCGAAAGAGAGGTAATCATACTTTTGCCAACGCCGCCCTTACCGGAGACAACGCCGATAATTTTTTTAACATTACTCAATTCATGGGGCTTTTCCATCATGCTATCGGGAGTATTCTTCCCTGCGCAGTTGGAAGAGCAAGATTCGCAATTATGGGTGCAACCCATTGATAACACTTCCTTTATAATTATTGCCATCATAGTATACCCCCTTTACAAAGAAAAGTCAATAATCTTCATTTTTCTCTTTCCATATGAGGGAACTTATGATAAAATAGATGCAAAGGAGGGGATACTTTTGCAAAAGCCCTTAAAAAAGCCCGATCATAATCGCTATGCAGATCGGTTCCATGATTATCTGCTCGCTCATAAAGCCCAAGTTTGGCGCTATTTCATCGCCGCGGTTTTAACCGCTTTAGTTGAGCTTTTCTTAAAAGAGCTAAACTATCCCATCGGCGGGGTTTTGATCCCCTTTGCGGCGCGATTTATCCTGCTCTTCCCCATCCTAAAGTTTTGGGTCTATAGGGAGCGGACAGATCTTTTTTATACCCTTAGGCAGGTAATGATTGCCATTATGATCATTACCATCGCAACCTTTCTCTTCAACTATCTGACCATCTTTTTCGTTTCATTATGGGGGAAAGCAAAGCTCATCAGTTATTGCTGCAAGCTTGCATTGGAAATTGTTTATTTCGCCCTCTATCAATTTATTATTTTCAAAGAAAACAATTGATTTTTTTATCGAATAATGTTAGAATAAATCCAGTAAGCAAAGAAAGGGGAAATCATCGGTATGAAGAAGAATCAGATCATTATCTTGGTATCTGTTATCCTGAGCGTTGCCGCGGCGGTTACTGCCACTATTCTTATTTTAAAGCATATCCAAAAAAAGAAGGCTGCCATTGCCCCCGCCAATCTTGCTTTTGAAAACGATTTCACCGAAGATGCCATTGAGGCTGAATAATTTTTGACCATTTAAAAAACCGCTCTGCTGATGCAGAGCGGTTTTTCTTTTGGATTTAGATTTTAAAGATGCCAAACGCATCCAACACCGAAGAGATCAAGATTAGAACAATGCAGATGGGAGCAACGTATTTGATCACGATGGTAAAGAGCTTTTTCATCTTGAAACTTCCCGATTTTTCCACTTCCTCGATCAGCGTTACCGGCTTGATAACATAGCCGATAAAGAAGCAGGTGAGCAGAGCAACAACAGGCATCATCACGCTATTGCTGATGAAATCAAAGAAGGTCAAAAGATCCATACCAAGGGGCAGGATATGGCTCCAAAGGCCAAAGCCCAAGGAGGAAGGAACGCCCATAACAAGGCAACCCAGGAAAACAACCAAGCAGGTAACCTTGCGGTTCCAACCAAACTTATCGCAGAAGATAGAAACAATGGTCTCCATCAAAGAGATGGAAGAGGTCAGCGCCGCAAACAGCACCAGGATAAAGAACACCGCGCCAACGATATGGCCGCCGGGCATCTTATCAAAAACCATCGGCAAGGTTGCAAACATCAAGCCGGGGCCTTTATTGACCTCGCCGCCAAAAACGGTGGCAACAGGAACAACCATCAAGCCTGCCAAAATAGCAATGCCTGTATCAAAAAGTTCGATCTGATGAACAGACTTCTCAATATGATCTTCCTTCTTCATATAGGAGCCATAAGTAATCATAATACCCATCGCCAGCGACATGGAATAGAAAAGCTGACCCATGGCGCCAAGAACGGTTTTGATCAAGCTGGTGGCGGTAATTGCGCTGAAATCGGGAATAAAATAGGCCTTGACACCGGGGCCGATGCCGGGCTGGAAAAGAACATAAACAACGATACCGGCTGTCATCAAAACCAGCAGGGGCATCATAAACTTGCTAACTTTTTCAATCCCCTTCTCTACGCCAAACAAAACAATCAGCGCAGTGATGGCCATAAAGATTAAGAAATAGAACAACGGTTGGCCGGATTGGCCAATAAAGTTGCCAAAATAGCTGCTATCTGCCGCTGCAGCCCCATTACCGGATACAAATACGGTGATATACTTGGTAACCCATCCGCCGATAACCGCATAATAGGGCAAAATAATAATGGGCACTGCCGAAGCCAAAACGCCGATGAAGGTATATTTTTTATTTAGATCACAGAACGCGCCGATAGCGCTCTTACCGGTCTTTCGGCCGATGGCAATTTCGGCACACATCAACGAAAAGCCAAAGGTGAGCGCCAACAAAATATAAACCAGCAGAAAAATACCGCCGCCGTATTTCGCCGCAAGATAAGGGAAACGCCAGATATTTCCAAGGCCCACCGCCGATCCGGCGGCCGCCAAGATAAATCCGATCTTCCCGGTAAAGCTACTTCTTTTTTCGCCCATGGGAAATCCTCCATTTTTAATGCTATAAATTTAATAGGTGTATTATACCATAGAATTGCGCTAAATTACAAGATTTTTCTTAAAAAAACTCTTTCTCTTGATTTTTATCATTGATTAAATTATAATAAAATCAAAATACATATAAGGAGTGTTTTTCCATGAAAAAACTCAGCGAAAACAGAACCTGGAAAGAGTTCAAAGAATTCATCGCCCAGGGCAATATTCTGGATATGGCCATCAGTTTTGTTATGGGTACTGCATTCAAAGCGATCGTTACCAGCCTGGTGGATAACATCCTGATGCCCCTTTTGGGCATTGCTATGGGTGGAAAGGATTTTTCCACCTTAAGCTTCACTATTGGGAATGAATCGGTTGCCTACGGAATGTTCCTGCAGAGCATTATCGATTTTCTCATCATCGCCATCTGCCTTTTCTTTATCCTTAAGATGATGACCGTTCTTACCCGCAAGCGCAAAGCTGCCGAAGCTGAGGCCGCCGCTGCCGAGCCGCCTGCCAAGAGCGATGAAACGATTCTTTTGGAAGAGATCCGCGATCTTTTGAAAAACAAATAAAATAAAATTCCCCGTTGGTGCACTCTTTGTGAGAAAGTGTGCCCCAACGGGGAATTCTATTTTCGTCTAAAGTTCTCATAATACTTGATCGGAGAACCTTTCCCTGAGCAACCTTGCTTTTTTCAACAGAATATCTTGACCTTTGGGCAGGAAAAAAATATAATAATATCATAAAGGTGGTGAAGGATATGACCATGCGGGAATTGGCGCGCCTGGCCAATGTTTCGGCCTCGGCGGTGAGCAAAGCGTTTCATCAGGCCGAGGATATCAGCGAAGAAACGCGGCAACATATTTTTGCCGTTGCCAAAGAATACGGTTGCTACGGGCAGTTCTTTAAAGGAAAATATCCCAAGCCGGTGATCGCCATCATCTGCCCGGAATTCAAAAGCAATTTTTATTCCATCTATATTGAAACGCTGCAAAAGATCATCGAAGAGCATCATGCCATCCCCCTCGTTTTATCGGATAATTTCAATGAGGAAACCCAAGCGGAACTTTTGGAATACTTTTCGGCCTATCTGCAGGTAGACGGCATCTTGGTATTTGGGCTGAAAAACGCGCTGAAAAAGGGTTTTGATACCCCCTTGGTCTCCCTTTTCGGTTCGGTCGATCAAAGGGTAGATGCTGTTGCGATGGACATTGTACCCGCCATAGAAGAAGCCGTTGCAACCCTTCGGAGCATGGGACATCACCATATTGCAATCGCCGCAGAAGAAAAAACCCATTCCAGAGTGCGGCGTTTATGCGGGGCATTGGGAATCTCCGATCAAAGCAAGGATGTTTTTATCTCCAAGCAACGGTTTGAGCAGGCGGGGGAAGAATGCGCCAAGCAAATTTTGGCCTCCTCCACCCCCTATACGGCCGTTCTCTGCAGCTATGATAATATTGCATTGGGCGTAATGAAGCATCTTTCGCGAAAGGGCTATAGCATCCCCGCCGATTTTTCCATCGTTGGGATCAATAATATCCCCTTCTCCCAATACGCAAAGCCCTCCCTTTCCACCATCAACGAACATATTGAACAAGCCTGCACCGCCGCCTGGGAGCTTTTAGAGCAAAAGATGAAAAACATTCACTATCATCCCCAAGCGCCTATCCGCCTGCAGGCCACATTTTTGCAACGCGAATCCATTGGTAAAGCAAGAAACCCGAAGGAATAAATTCCTTCGGGTTTCATTTTATATTACTTCAATGCCCAGGATATCGCAAAGGTTGCGGATCAGCTGAGAATTGTCGCCATAGGAAATGATATAATGCTGGCACATAACCTTTTGGGCAAAGTCTTCCACATCCTCCAGCAGAATCTCCAAGCCGGGGAGCTGGGGCGCAGGTTGCGTCCAGCCGGCCTCCTCCCATTTGCGGGGAGTAATGCCTTCGCCCACTACCATATGCATATAGTAGACACCGTCGTCGTAGGTCAGGCGGCACATGGTAACCTTGCCGGTCTTGACCTTGCTCACATTCAAAATACCTTCCGAAAGCTCGCCGAAGGCGGCAGGCATCACCGTTACCGCGCCCTCGGTCACCTCAGCGGGGATATAGTCGGGCACGCCCGCGAGCACACGATCGGTAAAGAACTCATAAAATTCCAAATAAAAAGCACATTGGCCGGTGAGATATTTCACCATCAACTGCGTAATATTGCCCAAGGAATCGTTTTCGGGGATGGTGCAGAGCCCTTCCTCATTGGCGAGCAGCATAAAGATGGGCGCGGGCGGGAAGCCCAGCAGCTTCTTCATGCCGTCTACATCCTTCAGGGAGATGGCATCATAGCCCCGCTCCTCACAGATGGATTTGATCGCCAGATAATAGCCTGCCGCCTTCTTCATGCTTTCGGGGTTGGCGGGCTTTAAAAAGTTCCATTTTGCCATCGCAGAATCAATCACCGCCTGCTTTTGCTCTTCGGTGATCTGCTGATAGCGTTGCTCCATCTCCAGCATCTCAAAGGTTTCGATCTCAGGCCCGATCTGACGCTTGAGGGAACCGCCATCAAACAACGTTCCGTAGAGATTCATATCCCGATAGCCGGCCATGCCGCTGCGAGCATGGCGCAATTTTTGGGCCGCGGCCGCCGCAACCGCATATTCATAAACCTTTTTGGAATTGCTGGGCAAACCGATAATATCATAAACATACTTAAAATCATAGCCCATATCATAGAAGGTCTTGCGCAGGGCGGTAGTTCCCGCCTGATCGGCGGTAGTAACCAGGCGATCTCCTTCCATCCAGCCGCATAATCCCCAAAGGACCATCGGCTTATGGCGAAAATGCTCAGTTACTTTTATCACCGCATGGGTGGGAATCCAGCCTGCGATGCAGGCGATCAAAACATCAAAATTTTCGTTTTCAAGAGCTGCAACCGCTTTCTTGATATCCTTTTCTTCATAATCATCGGTAACAGGGTAGACGCTTACCAGCTCCAGCCCCTCCCCCTTCAACGCCGCCTCAGCAGCCTTACATTTATTGATGATAATATCGATGGGCGTATTAACCTCACCGAAACCGATAAATGCCGCCTTAACCATTTTTTGATCCTCCGTTAATTATTCAGTAATTGATCGTATTTTATAAAATTCTCATAAACCGCGGAATAATCGGTGCCATCGGAAAGATATTCCTTATCGGTCCGAATCGCCTTGCAGGCCTCTTCCACCGATTCAAAGGCCCCTCCGCCAACGCCCGCCAAAATAGCAGAGCCCAAGCAGGCGGTTTCCTGCTCCTTCAGCGTAACCAGCTTCTTGCCGGTGAGGTTGGCTTTCATCTCGCACCATAAGGGGCTTTTGGCGCCGCCGCCCATGATGCGGATCTCCTCCACCGGAACCTTCAGATAGTCCAAATTATTCTTAAGCATGCAAGCGATGGATTCCATGATCGCCCGTGCAAAATGGGCGGGGGTATGCTCGGGGGTAATGCCGGTAAAGCTTCCTCTTGCCAGCGGGTTATATTTCGGCATAGTGGAGCCGCAAAGATAGGGCAGGAAGGTAACACCCTCGCTCCCGACCGGGATCTCCTTGGCCATTTGATCGATCTCCTTGAAACTCATCCCTTTCAGAAAGGCATCGCGGAACCATTTCAGCGCCATTCCCGCAGTGGGGCTCCAGGAGAGAAGGCAATAATTTCCATCATAGCAATAATGGCAGGGAACAATGCTATCGGCTTTAAAAGGAGGCATCTCCTTGGCGGGGACATAGATGACCATGGTTGTTCCGGTCATTTCGCTGATGATCCCCTCCTTTATCACCCCTGCGCCGATGGCGCCGGCGATCTGATCGATGGCGGAGGTGATGATCTTGATCCCCTTATAATCGCCAACATATTCGGCCGATTCCGCCAGGGCGGGAAGCATTTCTTCCCCGATGCCGATATAGTCCAGCATCTCTTTCCACCAGCATCCTTTTTTGATATCAAAATAGATGGTGGAGGATTGCAAGGTCCTCTCGCCGATAAACCGACCGGTCAACTTATAAAGGAGGTAATCCTCCAGCAAAAAGATTTTCTTAGTTTTTGCCCAAATTTCAGGCTCATGCCGCTTGACCCATAAAAGCTTGCAGGCAGGCCAGGTGGCGGTTACCTCCGGCTGGCCGGTGATCTCATAGATCCGCCGATTGCCGAAATGCTTTTGGATCATCTCCGCCTCTTCGGTGGCACGATTATCCAGCCAAACAATGGCATCCCGCAAGGGATTGCCCGCTTCATCGCAAAGGATCAGGGTCTCGCATTGGGTATCGATGGCCAAGCAATCGATGGGCTCCTTGCTCTGCTCCAAAACGTTTTGGAGCAGTTGCCAATATTTCTCCGCCTCCAGCTCCACCATATCGCCGGCGGTCTTCAAAGTATATTCCTCGCAGGTGGAAGCAAGCAATTGCAGATTTTCGTTATATAGAGCCGATTTAACGGAGGTTGTTCCGAAATCAATTCCCAAACAATTCATTTTTTAACCCTCAAACATTTCATTGATTTCCTGAATGGAGCGGCGAACCAGCAGATCACCGCCCGCATGACCGACGTTGCCGCTGGTAATATAGGCGCTATAATGCCCGCCTTTTTCTGCCTTTGCGGTGGGCAGATAGCCACCTGCACCGCAAGTCAACTGCAGAATGAAGGTCTGCTTGGCGAAGCTGCGGGCCTTAATGCGCAGGCCGTAGTCCAAGAACAATTCGAAGGGATTGGTGGCAAAGGCAACATCCCCCAAACGCAGGATATGCATCTCGATGGGAAAGATCTCTTCCTTTTGCTGGCGGCGATAACGCATAATGGTGCCCGCATGGACATAGACAGCCGCATTATCCTCAAAATTGAAAACTTCCTTATCCCGGTTCTTCTCCATATAATATTCGATCTCGCGGACCGCTTTTTCATATTCGGAAATGGTGGCTTTGCGCAAGGGCAGATCCAGCGTGATCACCTTATGGCAGAAAGGCGCATCGGACTTATATTCCTTGATCTCCTCATAAACAGAGATGATCTCATTGGCGATCCGTTTGCCCACCTTGCGGCAGCCCTCCAGATCAAACATGGAAGGATCGGCCACCCGCTCAATCAGATTGGGGCGCTTGATATGGGGATCCCGATGGCAGGCCTCCGAATCCACCCAACGCACCAAATCGCGGGGGCATTGATCTCCGCCTGCGCCGCCCAGCCCCAAGAGGAAGATATGCTCACCGAACTCTTTGCGCAGATATTCCTTGGCCTTGCCCCAATAATCGGAAGAGATAAAACTTTGATGCTCTAAGATCTGAGAGGGGCAAGCGATATTGGCCGCGATGCCGGTGAGATTCTTATCGGTATCAAAGAAATAGAGCAGCTCGATGCCCGAATCGTTGCCGCCTTCCATGGAGGCAAAGTTGGCGGTATTGGTCTCGCCCCACATCTGCGCAGAGCCATCATCATAAACAACGCGGCGGCAAAAGCCAACCACCGCCCGACCGAAAGCATTGGCATAAAGGGCAGGCTTGCGGTTTTGCCATGCCTGATAAGCAGAAAGGGCGATCTTGCTCGCTACCAACTCGGCGCCTTCCTCCGGTGTAAGCACATCCTTGGCAGTGGCATCCACCAATTCTTTATACTCTTTTCCCGCCGGCATATATTCATTCAATATATCGCGGATCTTTGACGCTGCTTTAACCGTACCAACCGAGGTATGGGTATGGGTTGCGGTTATGATGATCTTTTGAGGATCGATCTCCCCGCCCAGCTCCTTAAAATAGGCTCTGGCCTTATCGATAACATTATTGCGCAGGCTGGTGATATCCACCGAAACGAAGATGGCCTGCGCCTCCCCCGAATCGATTGCCAGCGCGGTGGCGGTAACATCCGATTCCACATATTGGGAAATCCGCTCATAGAATTGCCCGACAAGGGATACCTTTTTCCCTTCAGGGACAAAACTGTTCTCCGCCCAACCAATCAATAATTTGCTCATATTTAAACACCTCTGTAATCAGTATAATTGAATTATAAGATGTGGCAATTTCTCTGTCAATAAAGTTGCGGATTTCGAAAAAGTTTCGTAACCTTGATTTATGGGGAAAATTGTAGTATAATTTCGGTGATTTTAGTTAGCGAGGAGATGATCTACAGTGGCTTACGCAAACTACATAAGCGAAATCCGCCTCAAGGGACTGCCGGATCAGCATTCCTACCTTCATTATCTCCCTGCTGTTCAATATCTGGCCGCGCAAAAACAGCTTGCATTTAAAAGCAATATAACCTTCTTTGTTGGCGAAAACGGAACAGGCAAATCCACCCTTTTGGAGGCAATCGCCGTTGCCTATGGCTTCAATGCCGAAGGCGGCTCCCGCAATTTCCGCTTTTCTACCAACGATACCCATTCAGAGCTTTGGAAATACCTTTCGCCCATCAAAAGATATTTTCCGAAAGACGGTTTTTTTCTGCGGGCAGAAAGCCTATATAACGTTGCAACCAATATTGATGAATTAGATAAAGCCCCCTCCTTTGACGGGCCGTTGATCGATGGCTACGGCGGCATTTCCCTGCACCAACAGTCCCATGGCGAAAGTTTTTTGGCGATCGTTCAAAACCGATTCTTCGGCAAAGGCTTATATCTTTTGGATGAGCCTGAGGCCGCCCTATCCCCCATGCGGCTTTTAACCCTAATGAGCGAAATCAAAAACCTTTTAGATAAAGATTCCCAATTCATCATCGCAACCCATTCCCCCATTCTGATGGCTTTTCCGGATGCGGAAATTTTGGAATTTTCTCAAGAAGGCATAAAAAAAGTGCCCTATCAAGAAACCGAGCACTTTCAGATCACCAAGCATTTTTTAAACGATCCCGAGCGAATGCTGCATTATTTATTTGCAGATAGAAAGGATTAAAATGGCTACCAAAAGCATCTCAAAAGATTTCACCCAAGGGAGCATTCCCCGCCAGCTTCTTTGGTTTACCCTCCCCTTCATGGCCTCCAACGCCCTGCAGGTGCTTTATAGCACCATCGATATGATCATCGTTGGTCGATTTGTTGGAACCGAGGGGATCTCCGCCGTTTCCCAAAGCAGCCAGATCGTCAATTTTGTTACCATGGTCTGCCTTGGCTTTTCCAATGCAGGTCAGGTATTGATCTCCCAAGCGCTCGGAGCTGGCAAACGCAAGGAAATGAACCGCATTATCGGCACGCTTTTCAGCTTAGTCCTTTTATTGGCGCTGGTATTATCGGTTATTATCCTCGCAGGGCGGGTATGGATCTTAGATTGGATGAACATCCCCGAGGAATCCTATACCATGGCGATGGACTACCTCATCATCTGCGCGGCAGGTCTGATCTTCACCGCCGGCTATAATATCGTTTCGGCCATTTTACGGGGGATGGGCGATTCCAAACGCCCCTTCCTTTTTATCGGCATCGCCTCAGCGGTCAATCTGGTGCTGGATCTGCTCTTCACCGGCCTATTTAGATGGGGCGTTGCGGGCGCCGCTTGGGCAACCATCATCGGCCAAGCCGTTTCGCTCCTTTTCTCCATCTTCTATCTCTATAAGCATAAAGATGCCTTTGGCTTTGATTTTAAGCTCAAGCGCTTTTTGATCCATCGAAAATATGCTTCCATGATCGCCGCCTTGGGCACCCCCATGGCCATCCAATCGGGATGCATCAATCTTTCGATGCTGTTTGTGAATTCCATGATCAACGATGTCGGCGTTGTTGCCTCCGCCACCTTCGGCGTGGGCGGTCGAATCGATGATATTATCAATAAGATCTCCCAGGGTATTCAGCATGCCGCCATGCCGATGATCAGCCAAAATATCGGCGCGCGCAAGCCTGATCGCGCCAAAAAGGTAGTCTACTTTGCATGGCTCTTCTCCATTGTTTTAACCGTTATCTCCATTGTCCTTTATCTCGGCTTCGGCAAGCAATTATTTATGATCTTTTCCGATGATCCTGCGGTTCACCAAATGTCCGGCACCTTTATTAAGGCTATTCTTTGGATGTTCCCCGCTCTTGCCATCATGCGGGGGAGCGGCGCCTTTATCCAAGGCATCGGCAACGCCCGCTTCAGCATGGTTTTGGCCCTGCTCGACGGTGTTATTTTACGGATCGGGCTGAGCTGGTTTTTCGGCATCTTTTTGGAATGGGGTTTCTATGGCTTTGTTCTGGGTTATGGCCTGGCCGCCTATGGCTTCGCCATCCCCAGCATGATCTATTTCCTCGGCGGATTTTGGAAGAAGCGAAAGGTCTTGGCCGAAGAACTTTAAAATAAAGAATTTTTATTATGACCTTTTCAAAAATTTATCAAAAAACCATTCGGTTTATCCGAAAAAATACTGTTATGATGGTGGCCCTTTGCGCCGCCATCATCACCTGCTTTTTTGTTCCCATTGATGGGGAATATTTGGGCTATTTTGATTTCAAGACCTTAACCTGCCTCTTTTGCGTGCTGGCGGTGGTCTGCGCTTTAAAAAACATTCGGTTTTTCTATATCTTGGCCCAAAAGATCGTTCAATGCTTCAAAAATGCCCGCATGAGCGTTTTAGCCTTGGTCTATATCACCTTTATCGGCTCCATGCTGATCGCCAACGATATGGCGCTTTTGACCTTTCTG
The DNA here is from genome assembly GCA_045596965.1 of Eubacteriales bacterium. Taxonomy (GTDB): domain Bacteria; phylum Bacillota; class Clostridia; order Oscillospirales; family QAKW01; genus QAKW01. Next base: position 11,641 of record JAZODI010000143.1, read on the forward strand.
CCGCTGGGCTATTTTGTTCTCCATACCACCGGCAAAGAAAAGTATATGGCTTTTACATTTATCATGCAAAATATCGCCGCCAATTTAGGCGGGATGCTCACCCCCTTCGGCAATCCCCAAAATCTTTATCTCTACACAAAGTTTCAGATCCCCAACTTAGAGTTTATCAAGATCATGGCACCGCCCTTTCTTTTTGCCATTCTTTTGATTACCCTTTGCTGCATCTTTTTTGTGAAACCCGAGCCGCTGCAGGTGGCGGATGAGCCCGTTCGCTTGCCCCTTCGCCGCGTTATTTTTTATCTTCTTCTATTCGCCTTATCCATTGCCATCGTCTTTCGCGGGATTCCCTATTGGATCGGGCTGATCGTGATCCCCATCGCCCTGCTCTTTGCCGATCGCAAGGCGCTGAAGATGGTGGACTATCCCCTGCTGCTCACCTTTGTGTTTTTCTTTATTTTTGCAGGGAATATGGCGCGGATCGAGCCGGTACGCGATCTTTTTTCGCTATTGCTGGATAAAAGCGCCCTGCTTTTCAGCGCATTTTCCTGCCAGGTGATCAGCAATGTTCCTTCAGCGATCCTTCTTTCCCAATTCACCGATAATTATGCAGACCTGCTGGTTGGCGTAAATATCGGCGGGGTTGGCACCCTCATCGCTTCGCTGGCAAGCTTGATCACCTTTCGGGAATACTATAAGCATAATCCCTACCAAACCGGCTATTATCTCAAAGCCTTTTCCGCCTTCAACTTTGGTTTTTTGATCCTGCTGACCGGCTTTATGCTGCTGCTTAAAGCCTTTTAGGAATATTGACAAATTTCGCTTTCATATAATATAATTAAATTAACCTATACCAAGAAAGGATGTTTTCACTATGTATGTACCAATTATTATCATTGCCCTTGCGCTGATCATTTCCTGCCTGCGGGTCGTTCCTCAGGCAACCGAATTTGTTATCGAGCGCTTGGGTAAATATCAGGCTACCTGGAGCGCAGGTCTGCACGTGCTGATCCCTGTTATCGATCGAGTGGCCAAAAAGGTAACCCTCAAGGAGCAGGTTTTGGATTCTCCTCCCCAGCCCGTTATCACCAAGGATAACGTGACGATGCAGATCGACACGGTGGTATATTTCCGCATCTTCGATGCCAAGCTGTACACCTACGGCGTCGTCAACCCCCTCAGCGCACTCGCTAATCTCACTGCGACCACACTGCGCAACATCGTCGGCGAGCTGGAGCTCGACGGCACGCTCACATCCCGCGATACCATCAACGGTAAGATGACCGCCATCCTCGATGATGCAACCGACCAGTGGGGCATCAAGGTGGGACGCGTCGAACTCAAGAATATCATCCCGCCCAAAGAGATCCAAGTGGCGATGGAGAAGCAGATGAAGGCAGAACGCGACCGCCGCGAGACGCTGCTGCAGGCCGAGGGACACAAGGCTGCCGCGATCACTCGAGCAGAGGGCGAAAAGCGTGCCGCCATCCTGGCTGCCGAAGGTGAGCGCGATGCCACCATTGCTCGTGCCGAAGGCGAAGCGAAAGCGGTCATCCTCGCCCGTCAGGCTGAGGCAGAGGGTATCCGTCTGCTGCGAGAGGCCGGTGCCGACGACGCGGTGTTGGAGCTCAAAAAATACGACGCGCTCGTACGGCTGGCTGACGGTCGCGCCTCGAAGATCATCATCCCCACTGACACGGTGAACGCCGTGCGTCGCGATGTGATCTTCAACGAATCCACGGGTATCGGCGACGTCACCGCTCCCGATAGCACCCCCGATCCCGTAACCCCCGTCAACGACCCTTGTTGTGACGATTATAACTAAATCTAGGATGGTTAAATAGATGAACAAGTTAAATTACGGACGTACTTTTCTTGTTGGCTTGGCATTTCTTTCCATCAGTGCGTTTTGGCAGATGTACGACGGCATTGTGCCGCTGATGCTCAAAAACACGTTCGCTCTCCCCGAGTCGGTGACCGGCTTCATCATGGCCGCCGATAACGTGCTGGCGGTGTTCCTGTTGCCCGTCTTCGGTGCGATGTCTGATCGCTGTCGCTCACGCCTCGGTCGACGCACGCCGTTCATTCTGGTCGGCACAACGATAGCTATTCTACTGCTGCCGATTCTACCGATACTGGACAATCGCTACGCCGCTACGCCGTCCGCCACCACGCTGATACTGTTCGTGTGTGCATTGGCGGCACTGCTCATTGCGATGGGCACCTATCGCTCTCCGGCAGTGGCGCTGATGCCCGACGTCACGCCGAAGCCCTTGCGCAGCAAGGGTAATGCCGTCATCAATCTGATGGGGGCCGCCGGCGGTGTTATCTATCTCATCATCACAAGCATCCTCTACCCCAAGAAAGCCGAGGGTGTTCACACCGACTATCTGCCGCTGTTCATCATCGTTGCCATAATTATGGCCGTGGCGATCATCGTGCTGTTTGCGACGATTCGCGAGCCGCGCCTCGTCGCCGCTGTCAACGAATATGAGCGAGCACATCCCGAACAAGATCTTGCTGTCGAGGACGAGAGCGGCAAGCAGACATTGCCTCGCCCGGTTAAAAAGAGCCTCATTTTCCTGCTACTGTCGATCAGCTTGTGGTACATTGGCTATAACGCTGTCAGCACTTTCTTCACTACATACGCGGATGAGATATGGAATATGTCTGTCGGTCAGGCATCCACCTGTCTGACCGTCGCCACCGTCGGCGCCATCATCTCCTATATCCCCGTCGGCTTTATTGCCGCCAGAATCGGGCGCAAAAAGTGTATCTTGATGGGCGTGGCGATATTGGCATCCTCCTTCTTCGCCGCCTATGTCTGCTCGTTGATTTTCAGCGAGTTCACTCCCTTGCTGTTTATCTTGTTCGTGATGGTCGGTTTCGCCTGGGCGTCGATCAACGTCAACTCTCTGCCAATGGTCGTGGAAATGTGTAAAGGTTCGGATGTCGGCAAGTTTACCGGATACTATTACACATTCTCGATGGCGGCACAGATCATCACCCCCATCGTGGCAGGCTCTCTGTTAGACCACGTGAGCTATCACACACTGTTCCCGTATGCCGCCGTTTTCGTGGCCGGTTCGTTCGTGACGATGCTGTTCGTCATGCACGGCGACACTGTCTCCGCGAACAAGAAATCCCTCATCGAGAATTTTGACGTCGATGATTAAGGAGTAATCCGCCATGTTGCCAATTGCTATAACGACTCTTGTCGTCATTGTCGCCCTCACGGTCGTGTATCTTCTGTGCCTGTATCCGGGTAAAAGACGCGACATCGCCCCGTTTAAC
>JAZODI010000144.1:0-1555 GCA_045596965.1 Eubacteriales bacterium
CATCATGATCGGTATCATCACCTATATCTCGGTTCTGGAGCGTACCAAGGAGATCGGTATCCTGCGCGCCATCGGCGCATCCAAGCGGGATATCTCCCGCGTCTTCAATGCCGAGACCCTCATCGTCGGCTTCGCCTCCGGCGCCATCGGTATTCTGGCAACCCTGCTGCTGAATGTGCTGATTAATATCATTCTTCAGGCCGTTACCGGGATCCCCAATCTTCGCGCGGTATTGCCCTGGCAGGGCGGCGCGATCCTGGTGGCCATCAGCATGGCCCTCACCGTTATCGCAGGATTGATTCCTTCGGGAGTTGCGGCAAAGAAGGATCCCGTTATTGCCCTTCGCACCGAATAAAATCGATGAAATGGGCGCATCTTCCGATTTTCGCCCCTCGCCGTATCGACATACGCCTTCGGTGCGAGAAATCGAAACCTGCATCCCATTTGATCGATTTGAAAACTGCCGAAATAGGTATTGATTTTTTAAAAAATTTCAGTATAATGATGTTGAGGTGATAAAAATGAACGATATGGGAAAATATAGCGAAAAACGCAATGCTCTGATCAAAGAGTATAAAGCAAAAGAAATGAAGGAAGGTTTGACCGTTTTAGGCGTGGGCCTTGCCATTTTGGTGGCCATCCTTCTGGTTGGAACCCTGCTTTTGAAGAATACCCCCATCGCAGTTATCCTGGCCATTATCTGCGTAATCTTCACAGTAATCTACGCCCGCATGCGGACTGTAACGGTGAAGCACGCGCTGGAGACCAAGCTTCGCGAATTTGAAAACAACTCAATGTACTAATAAAAAGACCTCTGCAGTATCAACTGCAGAGGTTTTTTTAAAAAAAATCACAGTCAAAACACACAAAAACCGACCGAAAAGTACATTAAAATTGTGAAAAAAGCAAAATGCGTCTATTGACATTTGGTATAATATGGAATATACTATAATTAAAGAAAGCCAAAGGAGGATAGCCCCATGTACTATTTAATCCAATAAATGCGGTTTTTTGTACTAACGGGCTTTTTCTTTAAATAAATAACAGAACAAGTTGATCGATCGTGCAGAAGACCGCAAAAGCATGCGGCCTTCTGCATGTTTTTATTTTCCCGAGAAGCAATGCGTTGCGGAAAGGATTTTCTATGAAAAAGATAGCAATATTATTGATAATCTGTTTAACGCTTTCCGCTTTGGCGGGGTGTGCGCGGGCGAATGAGAGTGAGGAAGAGATGGCAACCCTCAATCAGTCGGAGCAAATCATTCAAACGGATGAGAATGGAACGCAAAAAGAACCTATTGAAAACGATTTGAAGGATGAGCCGGATACCGACGAGCCGAATCGATTAAAGGGGGGCGAAAAAGATAATGTGAATCAACTGAATTCAAATGAATTGACAAATGAAATGGATTCGAAAGAAAAAGAAACGTCTAAGAATCAAACCATATATGGTAACGTGCCAGAAGGCGCACAATTTGATCTATCTTCTCTTCCTCGCATGGCAGATAGGTGTGTTGGGGTTGTTGATCTTTTGCCTGATTCAAAAAGTCTGGAA
>JAZODI010000145.1:0-15983 GCA_045596965.1 Eubacteriales bacterium
GAATGGTCGGTAAACCCTAAAATTTTCAAACCACCCTCGATGGCATTTTCAACATATTCCCACTCTTCTCCATAGGCGTGATGACATCTAAATGTATGGGTATGGTAATTGGCTATCATTAAAACATCTCCTCAAATTTTCTTTAGCGGTGCGAAGCGCCACCTCCAAAGGCAAGCCCTCGCTGATGGCATAAACTTCTTTCAGATTGGGATAAAGCCCCTTATTAAAGGGCTTGATCATCCCCGCAAAAACCACCGCCGGAATCGGCGCAGCCCTTGCGATCAAGGTTCCAACCGCCTTCCCCATGGCCGACTGCCCGTCAAAAGAACCTTCTCCCGAGATCAGCAGGTTGCAATCTTTTAATAATTCCTCAAAGCGGTATAACCGCAAAATTTCATCAATTCCCGGGCGCAAAGCCCCGCCCAGAAAATAGAGGCAGGCATAGCCCAGCCCGCCGGCGGCGCCGGCCCCTTCTCGATCGGGATCCTTTCCCCAAAGGGCGGCAATATTCCGCGCCCCCTCTTCCAAAAGGCGCACCCCTTGAGGATCTGCCCCTTTTTGGGGCGCAAAAACTGCAGCGCAGCCCTCTTCCCCCAAGAGCGGGTTTTTAACGTCGCACATCGCGATAAATTCAACATTTTTATAGATCGGATCATCGGGCGGATGAAGCTTTGCCATATCTTTCATCGCTCCACCGCAAGGCTTTACCGCATTTCCATTTGGATCCGTAAACGCCCAACCGAGGGCCGAGAGCATCCCCAACCCCAAATCGTTGGTGGCGCTTCCGCCCAAGGTGAGGGTAATTCTTTTCGCACCCCTTTCGATGGCGCGGCGGATCAAAATTCCAAGGCCATAGGTAGAGGCTTGCAGGGGATCTTCCCTGCCTTTTACCATCGGCAGGCCGATCACCTTCGCCACCTCGATCACCGCGCCCCCATCGGGCAAAAAACCGATGGGCGCCTCAATCGGCGCACCAAGAGCATCCACCGTTTCAAAGAAGACCTGCTCCCCGCCTGTTGCGGAAAGAATGCAATCGAGGGTTCCTTCCCCACCATCGGCCAAAGGCAGGCAGATCACCGCCTCATCCGGCGCGCGCTCTTTGCAAAGCGGCGCTAAAACCGCGCAAAATTCCTCGGCTGAAAGGCTTCCTTTAAAGGAATCGGGCGCAATGATAATGCTCATGATTTTTCCCCCATCATTTAATGCTTTCATTTTAGCATTATTTGCTTGAAAATACAATATAAAAGGATGCAGAATTTCTGCATCCTTTTTATATTATTCTTCGGTTGTTTTTTCAGCCTCGATCGGTTCGGCTGCTTCTTCTGCCGCAGGAATTTCCTCGGCGGGCTCTTCCGCCTTGGGCTCGAAGATCGCCGCAAATTCCTCGCCGGAAAGATGCTCCTTCTCCAGAAGCGCCTCGGCGGTTGCCCGCACTTCGGCCTCATGCTCCTTAAGGATCTCTTCCGCCTTGCGATAGGCTTCCTCCACAATCGCCTTGATCTCTTCATCGATCTGGGCGGCAACATTCTCGGAATAGCTGCGCTGGGTGGTGAAATCGCGGCCTAAAAATACCTCATCGCTCTCGCTGCCATAGAGGATGGGGCCGAGCTTTTCGCTCATGCCGTATTTGGTGACCATCTGGCGGGCGATATTGCTGGCGCGCTGAATATCATTGGACGCACCGGTAGAGATATCCTCCAGGTAGAGCTGCTCGCTCACCCGACCGCCCAGCAGGCTGACGATCTCTTCAAACATCACCTTTTTGGTGGAATAAGAAAGATCCTCTTGGGGCAAAGAAAGGGTATAACCCCCTGCCCGCCCGCGGGGAACGATGGAAATATCATGAACAGGATCGGCGGTCTCCAAAAATCTTGCGACCACCGCATGGCCCGCTTCATGGAAGGCGGTGAGGCGGCGCTCTTTTTCCACCACCTTACGGCTCTTTTTCTCAGGGCCTGCAATGACCTTCATGATCGATTCTTCGATCTCCGCCTGACCGATCAGTTCCTTGCCGCGGCGAACGGTGAGAAGCGCCGCTTCATTGAGCAGGTTTTCCAGATCCGCGCCGGTAAAGCCGATGGTGCCCTTTGCAATATTCGCAAAGTTGACCTCTTCGGCAAACCGCTTATCGCGGGCATGAACCTTCAGAATGGCTTCGCGCCCGTCCTGATCGGGATAGCCCACATAAACCTCGCGGTCAAACCGACCGGGGCGCAAAAGGGCAGGATCTAAAACGTCGGCGCGGTTGGTTGCGGCCAAAACGATGATGCCCGCATGGGCGCCGAAGCCATCCATCTCCACCAGCAATTGGTTCAATGTCTGCTCCCGCTCATCATGACCGCCGCCGAGACCCGTTCCTCTGCGGCGGCCCACCGCATCGATCTCATCAATAAAGACAATGCAAGGGTTATTCTTCTTCGCCTCGCTGAAAAGCTCGCGAACGCGGGATGCACCCATACCTACATAGAGTTCCACAAAATCCGAACCGGAAATGGAGAAGAAGGGAACGCCTGCTTCTCCTGCCACCGCCTTGGCCAAGAGGGTCTTACCGGTTCCCGGAGGGCCCACCAGCAAAACGCCCTTGGGGATGCGCGCGCCCAGATCAAGATATTTGCGGGGAGATTTCAAAAAGTCTACAATCTCCACCAACTCTTCCTTTTCCTCTTCGGCACCGGCCACATCCTCGAAGGTCTTTTTATCCTTTTCGCTAACATCGCTCTTCAGCCGCATCCGGCTCATACCGGGTGCTTTACCGCCACCCATCTGGCGGGTGGTCATGATAAAAAAGAAAATAACGATACCGATCAACAGCAAGGAAGGCAGGAAGCTAACCCACCAGGGCAAAACAAACCCTTCCTTGAAATCATAATCCTTAATAATCCCGGCCTTCTGCTGCTCCAGCACCATCGGCATTACCTCAGCCTCGAACATTCCAAGGCTCAAAAGGGTATGCTGAACGGTCTTGCCGTCCTTGAGCTTGCAGGTTAATTTTGCGCCTTCCAGCTCGAAGGATTCCACCTCCTGATTGCTGAAATGGCTGACCATCACGCCATAAGAAACCTTTTGGGGAGTCTCCTTTTTGTTAAAAAAGGAAAACGCACCAAAAACAATGGCAAAAATCAATATGACATAGATCAGCCCCTGCGCACCGGGCCTTTTTTTCATATTCAACCTATAATCACTCCTTATCGGTATATACTTCTTCTTTCAGAATGCCAACATAGGGCAGATTGCGGAACCGCTCGGCATAATCCAGCCCATAGCCAACAATGAAGGCATCGGGGATCTCATAGCCGATATATTTGGCCTCCACCTCCACCTGGCGGCGCTCCGGCTTGGAAAAGAGGGTGCAGATCTCGATGGATGCAGGGCCTCTCTGATCCAGCTGGTTCATTAGGTTATGAAGGGTAACTCCGCTATCGAGAATATCTTCAACGATCAGAACGTGCTTACCCTTGATATCCACATCCAGATCCTTCAGGATCTTTACCGAGCCCTTGCTTTCGGTGCCGGCACCATAGCTGGAAACGTTCATAAAATCGATGCCCAACGGCAGATCCACCGCCCGCATCAGGTCGGCCATCACCATCACGCTCCCCTTGAGGATCGAAACCATCAAAAGGTCCTTGCCCGCATAATCGCGGGTGATGGCGGCGCCAAGCTCTTTGATCTTGGCGGCTAATTGCTCTTCGGTATAAAGAACTTCTTTAATTGCATAATCTTGAACTGTCATTTCCCCGTATCTCCTTTAGTATTCCCAATCTCCACGGTATAAACCCGTTTTGTTGCATCATCGGGTGCAAATCCCGATGCCGCGCCATACCCCTGCGCCCAGATCACCCGATCCTGCCCATCGGCAAGAACCCAAAGCTGATCCCGCGCGCTGCGGGGCAAGCGATCGTTCTTTAATCGTTTTTGCAGGCGGGAGGTTCCCCCTTTGCCTGCAGGCAGAAACCGATCCCCCGGCCGCTTATGGCGGAATACCGGATTGCCCACTATTTTATCACAATCGATTTGAAAATGTGTAAACGTACTGTGAATTTCTTCTAAACGAAGGCAAAATTTCCATTCGCCCCATTGGATGGGTTGATCGGGGGTTACCGAAATCATCGGTTCTTCCTGGGGGGAGAGAAAAACGCATCGGCCGTATTCCAACCGAAAATAGCGCTCCCCCGCCATCTGCACCTGCCCCGCGGGCGGTGCGTTGCGGATCAGCAATGCGATCTCGCTAAAATGCAGGCGGCTGAGCGGCGCACCGTTCATCCGATCCAGCACCCGCTTTAAGATCGCATCGGGCAATTTCCCCAAAACTTGCGCCTCATCGGAATCCACCTGCTCCGCCCAAAGGGATAAAGCTTCCTCCTCAGCGGCCAGGATCCGCATGGATGCGGCCAGCCCTTCGGAAAACCGCCCTTCTTCCCTGCTCTCCAAAAGGGGCAGGACCTGATGGCGCAAAAAATTGCGCAAGTATGCGGTATCCGCATTGGTCTCATCCGTTACATATTTCAAATCATGCTCTGCCGCATAAGCGCAAAGCTGCTCCTTTTCCATCCCCAAAAGGGGGCGGATATATCCGCCGCGGCGGGATTTAATGCCCGAAAGGCCGTTGCTCCCGCTCCCGCGATAAAGGTTAATGAAAAAAGTTTCCAGCTGATCCTGCCGATGATGGGCAGTGGCGCAAAAGCGCGTCTTCCCATCGGCAAGCCCATCCAAAAAGCTATAGCGCAGGGCGCGGGCCCCTTCCTCGGGGCTCATCCTCCGCTCCTCCGCATAGGCCTTGGCATCCCCTTCAAAGCATCGAAACGGAATGCCCCATTCCGCACAAAGGGCTTGGCAGAATTCCTGATCCCGCCGCGCCGCCTCCCCTCGCAGACCATGGTTCACATGAGCCGCTTGCAGGGAAAATTCCCGCGCGGGCAGCTCCTTCAATAAATGGAGCAGCACCACCGAATCCGCGCCACCGCTGAGAGCAACGGTGAGGGTGCTCCCCTTGGGGAGGGCAAAGCGCTCCATCTCTTGGCGAAAACGCTCCTTCATCATACCGGCGGTGCTTCATCCGGCAGAGGAATTCCGCCGGGCATGGTATCCTTTTTCGCCTTATAGTCGCCAAACTTGGTGAGGGTATTATTCCAAGAAAGATAGATGGTATCGGTAGGACCATGGCGGTTTTTGGCGATAATCAGCTCGATCTTATTGGGATTGGCTGTTTCTTTATTATAGATCGCATCGTTATAGAGGAAGAGGATTGCATCGGCATCCTGCTCGATGGAGCCCGATTCCCGCAGATCCGAAGGCATGGGGCGTTTATCTCCCTCCCGCTTTTCAGGGGCGCGGGAAAGCTGAGATAAGCATAAAACAGGAACATTGAATTCCTTCGCCATCATCTTCATGGAACGAGAAATTTCCGAAACCGCTTCCTGACGGCTGGCGGTTTTGGAGCCGGAGCTCATCAACTGCAGATAGTCGACGATAACCAGATCCAAAGCAGGCAACCGCCGCAGCTTGGCCTTCATCTGGGCAACGGTCATATCGGGGGTATCGTCCAGATAGATATTGGCCTCTGCCAGCAAGGAGGACGACTGCCCCAACCGAATCCATTCGGCCTGGGTCAGCTCGCCGGTGCGGAACTTTTTATTATCCACCGCGCTATGGCTGGCCAGCAGGCGGTTAGCCAACTGCTCGTTGCTCATTTCCAGCGAAAAGATAGCAACAGTTTTGCCCTTCAGACCCACATTCTGGGCAATATTCAACGCAAAGGATGTCTTACCCAAGCCGGGGCGGGCGGCCAGCAAGATCAGGTCACTCTTGCCAAAACCGGAGAGAATGCGATCCAGATCCCGGAAATTGGTCTGCAAACCTGCAAAAGCCGCGCGGTCGCGGGCGATTTTAGTAACATTATCAAAGCTCTGGATCAATGCGGTGCGCAGCTCTACCATGGCGGTATTGCTCTGGCGATCGCGGATCTCAAAGATCTTGGATTCCGCCAGATCCAGAATATTCTGCACCTCATCGCTGCCGGAATAGCAGGCCTCGGTAATTTCGTTGCAGGCCGCAATCAAGCGGCGCAGGTTGGCTTTTTCAACAACGATCTTGGCATAGGCCAAAACATTCTTAACGCTGGGCACCGCCGAAGCCATATCATAAAGCAGCTGCTTGGCCTCCTGCTCTTCATAGATGCCCGCCGCAACCACCTGATTTAAAACCGTAACAAAATCGATCTGCGCGCTGGAGGCATACATTTTTTCGATCTCGCTATATACCCGACCGTATTTATCCACATAGAAATGCTCCGGGCGCAAAATTGCCGCAAGATCTTCCATGCATTTATAATCAACAATCAGCGAGCCGATGATGCTTTGCTCTGCTTCCAGGCTATGGGGAGTTCGTTTCAAATCTTCAAATTCCATTTATGAAGATCCTCCTCTTTTTAAAATTCTTATTCCTTTTCCACCGAAACATTGATCTTGGCGGCAATGCCGGTATAGAGCTTAACGGTTACCGCATAGGTGCCGAAATTCTTGATGGTATCTACCACCAACTTTTTCTTATCCACCGCAATGCCGCTCTCCTTTTCGATCAGGGCCGCGATCTCCTTGCCGGTGATGGCGCCGAAAAGCTTGCCGCTCTCGCCGCCCTTGGCCTTCAAAACAAAGGTCTTACCTTCCAATTTGGCCTGGTTTTCCTTCGCCGCCGCGGTATCCACATCGATCTTATGCTGAGCAGCCGCCGCCTTGCCGGCGAAATCATTTTGAACCTGAGCGGTAACCTCAGAAGCGAGGCCACGGGCGATCAAAAAGTTTCTGGCGTATCCGTCGGATACGTTAACGGTATCGCCCTTTTTACCTTGGCCCTTCACATCCTGCAATAAAATTACTTTCATTTTTCTTCTCCTTTTTCCTCCCGGCGGATGATCTCCACCAATTTTTCCCGAACCTCTGCCAACGAGAGATCCTTGACCTGGGCTCCGGCCGAGGCGCGATGCCCGCCGCCGCCCAGCTCTTCCAGAATGGTCTGGACATTATACGTTGAATCGCAACGGCCGGATATATGAACATATCCACCGTCTTCATAAAGAACAAACGCACCTGCGATATTGGCCACATTCAGCAGCTCATCCGCCGCCTTGGCGGCAATGACCTTGATCCCATCGAAGGGCTCTTCGTCCCAGGCCGCCACCGCTATGCGGTTTGTTACCATCTCCACCTTACCGATGATCTCCATCTGCTTGCGGTAGGATTGCATATCATTTTTAAAGAATCCGCGGATCTCCTGGGGGTCTGCCCCCACTTTCCGCAAAGCGGCCGCCGCCTCAAAGGTGCGAGAGCCGGTGCGCTCGGTGAAATTTTTGGTATCCAATATAATACCCGCCAAAAGAACGCGCGCCTCCACCTTATTGAGCTTGCAGTTTTTGATATTTTCGGTCAGCTCGGTAACCATCTCGCTGGCCGAGGAAGCGTTGGGCTCATGGAAGGAGACCACCGTTTCGGTGATAACGCCATCCACAGCGCGGCGGTGATGGTCAATAACGATCACCCGCTCAAACATTTTGAGCACCCGCTCACTTTCGATATAATCGGTATCATGGGTATCGACAACGATCAGCAGAGCATCCTCCGCCATCGCCTTGGTCATATGGGAAATTTCCAGCAAAACATCCCGATAATCGGTATCCAGCAGCATATCCAGCATATCCTGGCAGAGATTTTCCTGCAGGTTATAAAGGATATGGGGCTTTTTGCCCAGGGAGGATACGCATTTTGCCATCCCCACCGAGGCGCCGATGCAATCCAGATCGGCATACTTATGGCCCATAATATAAACCTGATCGACCCGCTCGATCTGGGCCTTGATGGCATCGGCCATCAGCCGTACCTTCACCCGCTTGCGGCGGTTGCCGCTTTCGGAATTGCCGCCATAGAAATCATAGCGTTCCTTATCGGCGTTGGTTACCGCCGCCTGGTCGCCGCCGCGGGAAAGGGCCAGCTCCAGCGCACTGCGGGCGGCCTCATCCGCTTTCAGAACATCCCCATCCCCTAATCCAACACCGATGGAAAGGGTGGCATGGAGAGCATCTTCGATGCGGATATCCTTGATGTCGTTTAAGATCTTGAATTTACTTTCTTTGAGTTTCTCGTAATAGCGCCGCTCGAAATAGAGGATATACCGATCGTTTTCGGGCTTTTGCAAAAGGCCGTTGACCATGCGGGATAACTGGCGGATCCGCACGTCCACGCGGTTGAGAAAATTATTTTTCTGCACCAAGGAGATGCTTTCGGGAATCTCGTCGTAAGAATCCAGCAGAATATAGGCCACGCAAAGGGTATCGCCCCGCAATTTATGGATCTGCTCATGGAGGGTATGGTTATCCATCCAATAGACCGCATAAAAATGACCTTTTCCCTCTTCGCCTTGGCTCAGGATATAAACGGTATATTTTTTATCGGCGAAGGTGATATCGTATTTACCGCTCTGGTGCTTTTTAAGGTGATCAAAGGATAGGTTCTTGCTGATCGCCCGCACCTTTTGGCCGAAAATATCTTGAATATTCCCATCATGAAGGATCTGATGAAAGAGATCGTTATACCAGATGATCTCCCCCCGATCGTTGAGCAGGGTGATGGGCATGGGGAAATTGGTAAGATTATCCCGCGTTGCCTCATCCAGATAGGAAGTGATATTCTGCAGATAGGAATAGATATTCCGATTGCGCTTTTCGATATTCAAAAGATTGAAGATAACGTAAAAGACCGCAAAGGCCAGCTCCGCCAAGCCCAACCAGAGATTCACCGCCATGGTGATCAGCGAAAAGACCGCCAACATGCAATAGACAACGATCTCCAATCGGGAAAGATGGATCTTAAAGGATTTCATAATTTAACTCCTTTTGATGGATTTGGGGGTGGTTATGATCCACCAGCCCGCAAACAAAAGCAACATATAAGGGCTCAAAACGATATTGCCCGATAAAACATAGGACAAAATAAAGAGCAGCCCGATCAACCCGCCTCGAATCCAGCGCGGCCAATTCTTTTTGCGCAGGAATTGAAGCAAGGTATAGAGGGCGGTAAAAACATAAAAATAACCGAAAAGGTCAAAAACCGCGCCCAGGGTAAACCCCAACGTCCCGCTGATAAACAAAGAACCGATATTGCCCAGCATAAAGAGGGTGCTGATCCCCGGCCCGGGAATGAGGGTGGACCAGCTTCCAAGCCACCGCTCCTCTGCCGAGGGGCTTGCGGCGCGGTCGGCCACCCAAACGCCGAAGAAAAATAACCCAAACAGCCCATAGGCGATCATAACGATCATCTGAAAGCTCACTTCATGGGAAACTTCCCGCATCACCTCGATATTTTGCTCCGCCTGCTCCAGCACCTGGGCAAGTTGATTGCCATAGGTTTGCTTTAACTGCTCTTCCATAGCGGGCAAACTTTGCCGATAAAGGGTTTCTGTCAGGTCCACCGCCTTGAGATAATAGACGGCGATCCGATTGGTGATTGCCGAAAGATCCCAGCTCCCCAGATGGAGCCGCGCATAGCCCAGCGTGCCCGCCAGCCAGATCCCGCCGGCTACCGGCAGGGCCGCTTTTGCCAGCGGCTTGATCCGCGGAAAGTTGGGCCAAAAGAGGGATACCGCCAGCGGCGTTCCGCAGCAGAGCGCCCAGCTCAGCAGGGCGGTGCCGATATCGCAGCCGCCGAGCCAGCAAAAGAGCAGGCCCGCCGCCATCGCGATCCAGGCGGGGATCGATCCCACCAAGCGATAGCCTGTTAGATAGATCGGCGGCGCGGCAATCATTGCCGCCGCCAAAACCAAAGTATAATTCATCGACCAGCCGCCGACCTGATAGGTATACCCCAGGTAAAAAAGGATCAGCGATCCGATCCCCAAAAACAGCCAGCCTTTTATCGATTCCCGTTTCATGATCTGCGCTCGTTTTCCTTTGCCATAATGGCGTTTACCCGCCGCTCATGGCGGCCGCCCGCCTCAAACTCGGCGGAGAAATATTCTTCCACGATCTTAAGCCCCAGCTCAATGCCCAAAACCCGGGCACCCATGCAAAGGACATTGCTGTTATTATGCACCACCGTCATCTTGGCGGAATAGCAATCGCCGCAGACCGAAGCGCGGATGCCCCGCACCTTATTGGCGGCCATGCTCATGCCGATGCCGGTGCCGCAGACCAAAATACCCTTATCGGCCTTGCCTGCCCCAACCGTTTCAGCCACCAGGAAGGCGGCGTCGGTATAATCACAGCCGTCTACCGTTCCGTCGTAGAGAATCTCATTTTCAATTCCCATGGCGGTGAGTTTTTCGCAAATCGCGGGGAGCCATTCGGTTCCCGCTTTATCGCAACCTAAAACAACCTTCATTTTGCTTGCTCCTTTTCTTTTCTCGCTTGATATTCCCGCTCGGCCTGAGATAACCGAAAATAGGCGGGCACCAACCGTTCCGGCCGGTCTGCCTCCAAAAAGCCTGCCGCATGGGCAATGCTTTTGCCGAGGATCTGATTTTTTTCGCTGAGGATGATCTTCTCTCCATCGGCCAAATCGGCCAGCAGATAGGCCCCATCCCCTAAAAGAACGGCGGGGGCATCCAGCCCGCGGATCAGCTCCGCCGCCTCCTCCACCGCGCAGGCGCGGTCGTCGATCACCGCCGAAGGTCTTCCGTCTGCTTCAAAGGCGTAACCGCCCATATAAACCTGCTTGCAACGCGCGTCCAGCAACGCAACGGCGATCCGCCCGCTTTCCTTTTCGTTGCAGGCCAGCGCCATCAGGGTGGGCACCGCAATGCAAGGGCGGTCCAAGGCCATCCCCTTCACCAACGCACTGCCGATCCGAAGGCCGGTGAACGATCCGGGGCCGCCGGTTACCGCAAAGGCATCCACATCCGCCAAGGTGCAGCCCGCCTTTCGGATGGTCTCATCCACCAAAGGCAGCAGCATCTGGCTATGGGTCAGCCCTGCATCGGCAAACCCTTCGGCCAAAACCTCCGCCCCTTCGGAAAGGGCAACGGCGGCGGTCTTGCCCGCACTATCTATACTAAGCAATTTCATTCTTTGCTCTCCAATCTGATGATCCGCTCCCCTTCCGCTTGCCCATAGCTCAGCGCGATCCGCCAGGCATCGGGGGGCAAAAGGGATTCGATATTTTCGCTCCATTCGATCAGCAGCAGCCCGCCGCCCAGATAGTCATAATACCCGGTGCTGAACAGGCTATCCTCCCCATCCACACGATACATATCGAAATGATAGATGGGAAAAGGGCCGCTATGATATTCATGCACCATGGCGAAGGTGGGGCTTGTTACCTCATCGGTTACCCCCAGCGCCTCGCAAAGGGCGCGGCTGAAGGTGGTCTTTCCGGCGCCGAGATCCCCGAAATAGGCCAGCACCTCCCGCCCCTTCAGCATCCCCGCGATCTCCCGCGCGGCCGCGCGGGTATCTTCAAGGCTATGGCAATGATAGGTTTTGATCATATTATTTTCGGCGGCATCCATAGCACCGCCATTCTCCTTCAACAGGCTGATTTTTCTAAAATATGCGCTATTGCGCCATTGTGATTTTATATTATAGCATATATATTATATTATTTCAAGAAAATAACTTGAGATTTTCCAAAGAATTGGTATAATAGAACTATCAAAAAATGTTTCGAAAGGAGGCTTGCCCATGGCAGAGCAAATCAAACTGCTCATCCGCCATATTTTTCAACGCATCGATTGGCTGCTTTTGACCCCCATCATGCTCGCCTGCGGCTATGGATTGGTGCTGATCTCCTCGGCCACCGCCTCCTTCGGGTCTAAAAAAATGCTGATCGTTCAGTTGGTGGGCATTATGGCGGGGATCTTTATGGCGCTGGTGGTGCTCACCTTGGAGCATGAAAACCTCGCCCGCTTTTCCGCCCCCATCTTCATCCTTTGCATCTTATTGATGATCGCCACCCTGCTCTTCGGCAAGGAGGTCATGGGCAATAAAAACTGGATCAATCTCGGCCCCATCAACATCCAGCCCTCCGAATTTGTTAAGATCGGGTTTATCATCACCTTCGCCAAGCACCTATCCAAGGTGCGGCAATATATCAATAACATCCGCGCCCTGATCCCCCTCGCTCTTCATTTCGGCATCATTGCCCTGCTGGTTTTGCTCTGCGGCGATTTAGGGACAACGCTGGTCTTTGTTTTCATCTGCCTGGCCATGCTGATGGCGGCCGGCCTGCATTGGGGTTTCTTTTTGGGCGGCGGAGCGGTGGTGGCCATTGCCGCCCCCTTCCTCTTTGAGAATTTGGCAGAATACCAGCAGATGCGCATCTTAGCGGTCTATGACCCCTCCCTCGATCCCTTAGGCTATGGCTACCATACCATCCAAAGCAAGATCGCCCTGGGAAGCGGCGGGCTGACCGGCTCGGGGCTTTATAACGGCATCCAGACCCAATTTGGCATCCTGCCCGAAAAGCAGACCGACTTTATCTTCTCCGTTTGCGGGGAGGAGCTGGGGTTTGTGGGCTGCCTGCTGATCATCCTTTTGGAGCTGGCGATCATCTTCCGCATCCTTTATGTTGCCCGCCATGCCGCCGATCATATGGGCTCTTTCATCTGCATGGGCCTTGCGGCGATGCTCTTTATGCAGGCCGCCGAAAATATCGGGATGTGCCTGGGGTTGCTCCCTGTTATCGGGTTGACCCTTCCCTTCTTCAGCTACGGCGGCTCTTCGGTGCTGGCCCTTTGCATGTCGATGGGGCTGGCGATGTCGGTCAACGCGGCAAGACCCAAAGAATATTTCTTTAAAGATAAGACCTAAAAAAGACCTCGGCTTGAAGCCGAGGTCTTTTTTTATTTGAAGAATGCGTATGTCTTTTCGGTGGGGTAGGCCACAAATCGGTTGATGGGTACGCCCATCGAAGAAAAACGTTCTTCATATTCGGTCATGATATTGGGAGTATCGGTGCTATGGAGATCATAAGTCAACTCCTCCAAGCGGAAGCCCATCTCCTGAAACTCCTCCACCGAAAAATCAAAGAGGGGGCGGTTATCGGTCTTGAAACAGATCTTGCCCTCTTTTTTGAGCAAAGGAAGATAAGCCCCCACCATCCGCCGATGGGTCAGCCGCCGCTTGGCATAGCGGGCTTTGGGCCAGGGATCGGAGAAATTAAGATAGATCACGTCCGCGCATTCGGCGGGGAAATACTCCGTCAGCGCCCCCGCATCCAGGCAAAAATATTTAATGTTTTGAAGCGCCTTTTCCTTGGCTTTTTCCATCGCCATTACCAAGCAATCGATCACCCGCTCAATGGAAATAAACTGCTTTTGGGGGTTTTGCTCCGCCAGCTCCGCGATAAACCGCCCTTTGCCAGATCCGATCTCCATCTCCAGCGGCTTTTCGGCATCAAAAACCTCATAAAACCGCTCCAAAAGCCCTTCGGTCTCGGCGGTATATTCGGCGCACCGCTCAAAGCGGATGGGCGCATTTTTCTTTTTTCTGATTCGCATAATATATTCTCCTAAAAATAGTTTTAACTTTCATTGATGTTTCGATAATAGGCCAACAATAAGTCTACCATTTCGCCATAACTCTTAATACCCGTTTCCTGATCGTTGAATTGGAGATATTGGTCATAGATCTGCTGAGAGCCTTCGCTGACTACCGTATGGCGGTATTGATTCCAATAATCGTCCTCCGCCTGCAGATCCCGCATCATTCCCTCCTCGCAGAGTTGGGCGATCTTTCGCGCCAGTTCCTGATCCTCTCCATAGAGGGCGTTGAATGCATAGGTAAAGGCCATCAGGCTTCCGCTATAGCGAAAATCCGCCTGATCCGACCGTTGGCAGGCTAAGTAGCCGAGGAAATTGGCCTCCTCTTCCCGCATGAACCCGCGAAAATGGGTCAGCTCGTGGCACATGGTGGAGGGCAATGAAAGGGCAGGCATATCCACATTCACTCCCGATTCAAAAGGGATGTAAATGCCGGTGGTAAGGACCATGGAAAAGAGTTTAGAACTCAAAAGAGGCTTATTACGGATATCCGCCGCCGCCAGAATGGGGATCTCCTCTTCCAAGGCGGCATAGGCCTCGCGGGCGCTATCGGCAGTGGCATAAAAACTTTCATCCTGCAAAAGGGCAACGCCATCCGCCCCCTCCTGCAACTGCCTGCGATAGAAATTGCAATCATAAACCAACAGCTCGCAAAGATCGTAGAGCTCCTCTTTGGTGCTTTTTTGCACCGAAAGGTTTAGATAATCGGTGATGGGTGCGCGGTAATAATTGAGCCCCATCAGCAAAACGAACCCGAAATAAACCACGCTCGCTCCGCCCAAAAGATTGAGCCCCATCCGCCAAAGGCGATTTTTTCGGGCGGGATCTTTAATGGCTTTTACCACTGTCCAAACGATATAGAATAAAAGCCCCGCCCCCGCCAAGGGGATCAAAATTTCCAATACCGAAAAGGGCACCAAAGAGAAAAGCCACCCCAAAGAATTGGCAAAAAGGGGATAGATCCTGCGGGCATAAACCGCCTCTACCCAACTGCCATCCACCTTGGCCGCAAGGGTTAAAAGCAGGCCGAGAGGGGCGAGCAATAAAAGCCATATTCTTTTATATCGAAAGATGCGTTGCAGCATTCACTCACTCCTTTAGATAATCATTATATATGATGGCAATTAAAATGGCAAGTTCATATTCTAAAGGGAGGTGATTTTATGCATTTTTTGATCCATACCACCGAAGGAGACCGCGCCTATCCGAAGGATTTTCAAAAGGAATGGACCTTGCTTTTCTATTATGAGGGAGATTTCCTGCCCGTTTCAGCCACCGAGCTTTTGGGGCTGGCCGCCCTCGCACCCGCCTTTAGGCAAAAGGATTGCACCATCCTTTGCCTGAGCCCCGACCGCATCCCCTCCCACCTGGCCTTTATCGAAACGCTCAACCGCTACCGCCTTTCGGAATATCCCGCACCCATCACCTTCCCTTTGGGAAGCGATCCCGACGGCATTTTAAGGGATCAGCTCCATCTGGCCGAAGGAAAAAAATACATCTGGCTTCTCGCCCCCGGCGGAGAGCCCAAAGCGCAGTTTTGCTATCCCTTTGCGGTAGGTGCCAATTTCACCGAAATTTTGCGCACCCTCGCCGCCCTTCAGACCCAAAAGCCCACCCCCTGCGGCTGGGTTCCGGGGGCAAATGCCCTCTTCCTGCCCCCTTCTACCCGCTCGGAAAGTTGCCATCATATGACCGCCGCCGAGCGCCAAGGAGGCATCGCCATTGATTGGTATCTCTCCTTCGAAGGGGAATAAAAAGAAATCTCTCAATCCGATTTGATTGAGAGATTTTTTCTATTTGTTTTTTGCGCTTTTGCATACCATATATGCAAAAGCATATCGCAGAACCAAAGGTTCTATATCGCACTTTTTAAAGTATATCGCAAATCCCGCTCGGGATTTATATCGCCGCCAAGTGCCTTAAGGCACTTGGCGCAGTTCCGTTCCGCCCCATTCGATGGCAGAATAGCCGAATCTTTGGGCCGGTTTCAGATCCTGCTCCTCGGCTTGGATGGGCTCTTGCAATGGGCAATACGCCATAAATACCCGAATCACGCAATCCGGCGCGGGAGTGATGGTCAGCTCTGCGCAGGAGGTATATTCTTCTTGCTGAAAGGTGATGTAGTTATAGGGATTTTCCTCCATGCGGGGCAGCCAATATTCCATAAATTTCGCACTTTCCTTTTCGTTCAGCCCGAGATAGCGCAGTTTTTCCTTCAAAAAGCTTTCGGTATCCGCTCCCGCAACGCAAAAGCCGCGGCTCAGATCAAAATCCGTTTCCGCCTCGGCCTCCCAAAAGAGATAGGGGTATTCCTGCCCCTGATGGATCAGCCGCCCATCGGGATAGGCGGTAACCTGCCAGCCTCCTTGATAAAGGGGATCGGTAACGGTCAATTCCCCCTTGATCTTCAAGGAAACGAAAATATCCGTTTTCTCCTCGGGATAAAGATAGATCACCGG
>JAZODI010000146.1:0-1632 GCA_045596965.1 Eubacteriales bacterium
GTCTTTACCTGCCTGGATAAGGAAGCCTTCCCCATGATGCGCTATCGCACCCGCGATATCTGCATCCTCACCCGCGAGCAATGCTCCTGCGGCCGCACCTTTGTTCGGATGCGCAAGCCCATGGGCCGCAGCGATGATATGATGATCATCCGCGGTGTTAACGTCTTCCCCTCCCAGATCGAAACGGTTCTGATCCAGAAGGGCTATAGCTCCAACTACCTCATCGAGGTGGATCGGGTCAATAATAACGATACTCTCGATATTTTGGTGGAGATGAACCCCGAGCAGTTCAGCGATACTGTTCGCGATATCGAAAAGCGGGAGCGGGATCTGGCCGACGCCATGCGCACCATGCTGGGTATTGGCCCCAAGGTACACCTGGTTGCTCCCAAGTCCATCCAGCGGAGCGAAGGCAAGGCGGTCCGCGTTGTCGATAAGCGTAAATTGCATGATTAAGGAGGTAAGATTATGATCCGTCAACTTTCTGTATTCATCGAAAATAAGCAGGGTGCGCTGGCCGATGCGGCCGCCATTCTTGCCAAAGAGAATATCAATATCCGCGCCATGACCCTGGCCGATACCACCAAATACGGCGTTTTGCGGATGATCGTCGGCAACGCCGATGCCGCAGGCAACGCTCTCACCCGCGCAGGGTATCTCACCCGCGCCAACGATGTTGTTGCGGTGCTGATGCCCGATACGGCCGGCGCGCTCCACGATGTTATCGCCCTTCTGGACGAGGTGGGCGTCAATGTGGAATACCTCTACGCCTTCAATCACGGCAAGGCCAATAACGCCTATGTTGTTTTGAGAGTCCACGACCCCGCCCTCACCGATGAGACCCTCACCAAAAAGGGCTTCACCGTTTTGCAAAACGACGATCTTGCCAATCTCTAAATCTCAAACGCCCCTGCGGGATATCCCGCAGGGGCGTTTATATCGAATGCCGCAAGGCTAACAAGCACCGTATATCGAAAAAAGACCTGCATGAGCAGGTCTTTTTTATTTGCTGTAAAACCGATCCTCCGCCCATTTGGCGGGGTTGGTTTGGATATAATTCCATATTTTCAAATAATCGGCTTCATCCCGAATAATGTGGTCATAGAATGAACGTTGGAAAGCGGAAAACCCAATTTCTTTTGTTACCAGCGTCTTAAAGGAACGAACCAACTGCGAAACCGACCTTGTAGGTGACGATGCCCACATCGGCCCGTTTTCTATGCGTATAACCATATGAATATGATTGGGCATGATCACATATTGATCGATCCCCGGAACAGACCGAATATATTTTTCCGCAATGGTTCCATACGATGTCGGGACGATGTGGGCATCGTCCCCTACAATGGAAGATAAAATACATCTTCGGTCTTTGGTGCAGATGGTGATGAAATAAGCACCTTCTGCGCTATAATCATATTCTTTCAGCCGATTGGTTTTTCTTCGCAACAAATCACTCATAAATTCATAAACTGCTTCCCTTTACTTGAGAGGGCAACCACCCGCTCAAAGCCGCATTCTTTGGCCAAGGCAAGGGCGCGGTCGAAGCCCAACCCTAAATTGGCGGCGTTATGGCAATCGCCGGTGATGATGATCTCGCCGCCCCGCTCAAAGATGGAGCGCAAAATAGGC
>JAZODI010000147.1:0-9398 GCA_045596965.1 Eubacteriales bacterium
AAAAAACATCACCCTCTATCTGCGCACCCCCAACGGAAGCCGTTGGAGCATCGATTGCAGCCTTTTGAAGGGGCTTTCCTTCCAAAAGAGCTATGATATGGATTATATGCTGACCCGCTATGAAAAGCCCTCCAAAGCCCATAAAAAGGTGCTGGGGGCGGCGGTCAGCTATTGGCTGAAATTTGAGGATCGGATCGATTTCCCCGCAACGGTGGAACTTTATATCGATCCCACCGCTTCTCGTCAGGTAGCATCCCTTTATGAAAATGCCTTTATGGCAGGGTTGCAACGGTTGCAGAGCGTAACCGTCGGCCAAGATGGGGTTGCGCCTTATCGGATGGCGAATGTGAATAAGGGCAAGCGGTATGTCGTTGCCCTCAATGTGAGCGGAGTTTCGGCGGACGATGTGATCCTCTCCGATCAATCGGTGATGGACAGCGATTGGCTGGAAAACTATGTCCCCGTTACCGAGCAATATACCATTACCGACGTGCGCGGGTTTATGGGGATGACCATGAAGCAGTTTACCATTACGCTGGTCTGCGTTTTGGCGGGCTTGGCCTTCATTATCTTCATCCTTGCGCTGGTGATCAATATGATGGGCAAGAAAAAAGCCCTGGAGGAGCATCGGAAGAAGCAACTCCCCCCAACAGAATAAAATAATCGGCAGAAGATTTTTTCTTCTGCCGATTTTTTATTCTTCATTCTCTTCTGTTCGGTCGCTGATGATATAGCGGGGGCGGGCTTTGACCTCCAGATAGATCTTGCCGATATATTCCCCCAAAACGCCAAGGCAACAAAGCTGAACGCCGCCCATAAAGCAGATAATGGCAACGGTGCTGGCCCAGCCCGCAACGCTCTTGCCTAAAAAGGCGAGAACTACCGCCCAGATTACCCCGATGAAGCTGATCGCCGCCATAAAGACGCCCAGCGCCGAGATCAGCCGCAGGGGGCGGATGGAAAGGCTGGTGATGCCGTCGAAGGCGAGGGCGAGCATCTTGCCCAGAGAGTAATGAGTCTTGCCCGCCATGCGCTCTTTGCGCTCATAATAGACAATCGTAGATTTAAAGCCTGCCAGGGGAACCATTCCCCGCAGGAAGAGGTTGACCTCCTTGAAGCCCGCCAGCTCATTCAAAACGCGGGCGGAGATCAGCCGATAATCGGCGTGGTTATAAACCACCTCCGCGCCCATGGCGTTTAAAAGTTTATAAAAACCCTGGGCGGTGGTTCGCTTAAAGAAGGTATCGGTCTTGCGGCTGCTCCGCACCCCATAGACCACCTCCGCTCCATCGAGGTATTCCTTCACCATTTGCTCCATGGCGGCAAGATCATCCTGCCCGTCGCAATCGATGGAGATGGTAATGTCGCAGACTTCCTTGGCCTCCATCAGCCCCGCCAAAACCGCATTCTGATGGCCGCGGTTGCGGCTTTGGGCAATGCCCATAAAGGCGGGGTTTTCCTTGGCAAGCTTTTGGATGATGGGCCAGGTTTGATCCTTGCTTCCGTCGTTGACAAAAAGGATCTTGCTCTGCTCCGAGATCAGCTCTTCCTTTTGCATCTTTTGGAGCTGCGCCAAAAAAAGGGGCGCGGTGATGGGCAAAACCGCCTCTTCATTATAGCAAGGGACAACGATATATAAAATCGGTTTCATGGAGAAGCCTCCCTTTCATTCGTTATTTAAAGTATACCATAGTTTTTGATAAATTCAAGGGCATACTATCGATAGAACTTGACGCGAAAGAGAGATGCTGTTATAATAAATTAGATATGAGAAAGGAGTGATGTCGCGATGAAGACCGTTATGCTGGTGTTTGGAACCCGCCCTGAGGCCATTAAAATGTGCCCGCTGGTGAATGAGCTGAAAAGCAGAAAAGGGCTTAAAACGGTGGTCTGCGTGACCGGCCAGCACCGCGAGATGCTTACCCAGGTTCTGGACGCTTTCGGCGTTCAGCCCGATTATGATCTTTCCATCATGAAGGAAAAGCAGACCCTTTTTGATATCACCACCAATATTTTAGAGCGCATCAAAAGCGTTTTGGAAGAGGTAAAGCCCGATGTTGTTTTGGTCCATGGCGATACCTCCACCACTTTCGTTACCGCTTTGGCTTGCTTTTATCTGCAGATCCCGGTCGGTCATGTGGAGGCGGGGCTGCGCACTTATGATATCTATAGCCCCTTCCCCGAGGAGTTTAACCGTCAGGCGGTTTCTATCGTATCCCAATATAATTTTGCGCCCACCCCCAAAGCGAAGGAAAACCTGCTGAAGGAAGGGCGGAGCGAAAAGAATATATATGTTACCGGCAATACCGCCATCGATGCCCTGCAAACCACCGTTCGCAAGGATTATTCCCATCCAGAGCTGGATTGGGCCGCCGATAGCCGCCTCATCCTTATCACTGCCCATCGGCGGGAAAATTTAGGCCAGCCGATGCACCAGATGTTCCGCGCCATCCGCCGCGTTTTGGAGGAGCATCCCGATGTGAAGGCCCTCTATCCCATCCATATGAACCCC
This sequence comes from Eubacteriales bacterium, assembly GCA_045596965.1. Lineage (GTDB taxonomy): Bacteria > Bacillota > Clostridia > Oscillospirales > QAKW01 > QAKW01. The sequence goes on from JAZODI010000147.1 coordinate 2,513, forward strand.
CTGGTCCGCAAGGCGGCAGAGGAGGAGCTGGGCGGGTGCGACCGCATCCATATCGTGGAGCCCCTGGAGGTGCTGGATTGCCATAATATCATGGCCCGCAGCTATATGATCCTTACCGACTCGGGCGGCATTCAGGAGGAGGCTCCCTCCCTGGGCAAGCCTGTTTTGGTGATGCGGGATACCACCGAGCGTCCCGAAGGCATCGCCGCGGGCACCTTAAAGCTGGTGGGCACCGATGAGCAGGTGATCTATTGTAACTTTAAGGAACTGCTGGAAGATGAAAGTGCTTATCAGCGGATGGCCAATGCCAGCAACCCTTATGGCGACGGCAAGGCTTGCAAACGCATCGCCGATATTTTGGAATTCGGCAAAACGGAGCAATAAAAGAAACCACCGCAGAGATGATCTCTGCGGTGATTTTTACTTATATGGGGTGGGATTATCGGTAATGCCTGCGAGGTAATCGATGCTCGTATCATAAAACTTGGCGAGTTTTATAAAAACATCGATGGGAACATTTAATTTCCCAATCTCATAATCCGAATAGGTCGTTTGGTGTATTTTCAAATAATCAGCCATTTGGGCTTGGGTTAAATCCCGATCTTCCCGCAGATCCCGCAGTCGCTTAAACATTATGATCACCTCTGATTTCAAAGTTTTTCGAGGATTGCTTTTTTATAGGAAAGAAATTCTTCGCTCAGCAGAAAATCTTCTCGGCGGGGCTTGGGCTCTTTTATGGCGATCTCATCCACGATCCGCCCCGGCTGACCCGAAAGGAGATAGATACGGTCGGAAAGCAGGATCGCCTCATCAATATCATGGGTGATAAAGAAGGTGGAAAGCCTGATCCGCTCCATCACGCCGAGATACCATTGGTGGATGGCGCTTTTGGTGAGGGTATCGAGGGCGGAAAAGGGTTCGTCCAGCAGGGCTACTTCTCCCGAAAAGAGATAGGTGCGCAAAAGGGCGGCCCGCTGGCGCATTCCGCCCGAAAGCTGGGCGGGATATTTCTTTTGGGTACCCTCCAGCCCGAAGGCGGCGAAAAGCTCCCCCGCCTTTTGGCGGGATTCCTTTTTGCCCATCCCCTTGAGCCGCAGGGGGAGCGCCACATTATCCTCGATGGTGCGAAAGGGCATCAGAAGATCCTTTTGGAGCATATAGCTGATGCGCCCCGGCTTGCCGGTGATCTCCTCGCCATCCAGCAGCACCTGCCCTTCATCGGGGAGGGTCAGCCCTGCAATGATATTGAAAAGGGTCGTCTTGCCGCTTCCGCTGATGCCCAAAAGGCAGACCAACTCGCCCGACCGCAGGGTGAGGGAAATATCCTCTAAAACACCCTTGCCGTCGAAGGATTTATGAATTTTTTTAATTTCCAGCTTATTCATTTATAACCTCGGGCAAAAAGTCGTTGGTGAATCCCTTTTGGGGATCGATGGAAGATTCCAAAAGCTCATTTTCGTTGAGCCAGCGATAAAACGCTCCCCAGCGCTCTCCATCCATCTCCCCCCAGCGGGGAGCATCGGCGGTATATTCCTTGGCCAGATAATTCTGGCTGGCATAGACCAAAAGGGGATTGCTCTTGAGCTCGGGCGCGGCCTCCATCAGGATCTCTGCCGCCGCCTTGGGGTTGGCGATGGCATATTCATAGCCCTTGGAAAGGGCGGCCATAAAAGCTTTGGCGGTTTCGGGCTCCTCTTCTAAAAAGGAGTTATTGGCGATGACCACCGGGGTATAATAATCAAAAACAGGGTCGATATCCGCGAAGGCGAAATAATCGGTGGGCAGGTTCGCTACCTCGCAGGCAACCCCTGCCCAGGCATAATAGACCCAAATGGCATCCACCGATTTGCTCTGGAGCGCCGAAACTTCGTCGGTAACGGTGGAGGGAATCAGCTCCACTTTGGAAAAATCACCGCCTTCCCGCTCCATCACCTGCGCGATAGTTGCCTTCTCCACCGGCAGGTCCCAGGTGGCGTATTGACGGCCCTCCAGCCCCTTGGGGGTATCCATCCCCTCTCCCTTACGGGAGAGAATGCCGGAGGTGTTATGCTGAATCACTGCCGCAACCGCGGTGATGGGCAGGGCGTTTTCCCCGCTGAGGGCGGGGGCCATGGTATCCTGAAAAGAGATACCGAATTGCGCCTGCCCTGCGCCTACCATCATCTCTGCGCCGTCCTCAGGGGGCTGAACAACTTTAACGTTTAAGCCCGCCTCCTCGAAATAGCCGTTGGCGAGGGCGGCGTAAAGACCGGTATGGTTGGTGTTGGGCGTCCAATCTAAAACAAAGGTGATGGTTTTTTTGCTTTCTCCGCAGGCGGTCATGGCAAAAACCATGGTAAGTATCAGTAAAAATAAAATAAACGGTTTGAAATGTTTCATTTTTTCCTCCTATAAGGCATACACTTGCGTTCCAATAGTGCAACGATCCCCATCAGGGCGAGGGAGAGGGCCGCGATCAGAAAAATAACGGCGAACATTTTATCAAAGGCAAAGGCCTTGCGCACCCGCGTCATATAAACGCCAAGCCCCGCAAAACCGCCCAGCCACTCGCTGATCACCGCCCCCACCACCGCATAGGCGGCGGCAATGCGCAGGCCCGAAAAGAATTGAGGCAGAGCCGCGGGGGCTTTGAGATGCCAAAAGATCTGATTACGGGATGCTCCCATGGCGCGCATCAGCCCGATGGCATCTTTATCGGCATGGCGAAAGCCATCCAGAAGGCCAACGGTGATGGGGAAAAAGGTGGCGATCACGATCAGGATGATCTTGGGGGTCATCTCAAACCCGAACCAAAGGACCAAAAGGGGCGCGATGGCCACGGTCGGGATGGTCTGGGAGAGGATGAGCAGAGGGTAAAAGGCGCGGTAGAGCCCCTCAAAGCGATCCATCAGCAGGGCAAAGAGATAGCCGATCAGAATGCCGATCAAAAGCCCCAAAAAGGCCTCCTGCAAGGTTACCAGCGAATGCTCCCAAAGCAACGCCCGATCTTCGATCAAGGCCATCACTACCGCCTTGGGGGTGGGGAGCATATAGGCGGGAACCAGCCCGCTGATGCAGATCAACTGCCAAAGGAGCAGAAGCCCTCCAAGCCCTAAAAGGGCAGGGCCTTTATGCTTGATGATGTTTGGTAACCTTTTTATCAATGGTCAAGATCTCTCCTTCCGGTTCGTATACCACCTTGATATAGGCGCTCACCTTGGGTGCGCCGGCGCGGATGGCAATATGCTGGCATTCCTTCATAATGTCCATGAGTTGATCGTAATCTTCTCCCTCGATGGTGGTCTCAAAGGGGCCGACATAGCAGTTGAGGCCGGTGCCCTTTATATAGTCGATCACCTCGTCCACGATCCGCACCAATTCCTCATCATTTTCGGTGGCAGGCAAAACCTGAATCGCAACACTTGCTTTCATTTTAAAACGCTCCTTAAAAAACTAAAATGCCTTCACCGGATAAAACCGGCGAAGGCATCGGTCAACAATCGTTAAAAAGCGGGATCCGCGCTTTTTATGCAAATGTTTCGGTATGCTCCCTACGCTGGCATGATCCAGATCAGGTTCAAGGGTCGCAGAAAACATCTGCCTCTCAGTCTGTCGGTTCAGACTCCCCGTTTGTCGAAATCAGTATAACCCTCTTTTTTGGATTTGTCAACGAATTTTTTCAAATCGGGGAAAATCGTGGATTTTCTCGCAAGGGTATGCTATAATAAAAATAGAATAACATATAGGAGGACTGTCGCATGGCAAAAAGTATCCATAAAATGATCGAGATTGATCCCTATCTCACCCCCTTTGAAGAAGATCTCAACCTTCGGCAGACCGCCTATGAAAAGAAGCGGGCGGAGCTGATACCGAACGGAGAGAGCCTCAAGGATTTCGCCAACGCCCACCATTATTTCGGTTTCCATCGCACCGCCGATGGCTGGGTCTATCGGGAGTGGGCGCCCGCCGCCGATTGGCTTTGCCTGGCGGGGGATTTCAACGATTGGAATACCGAAAGTCATCTCCTTACCCGCCTGGAAAACGGCGCTTTCGAGCTTTATTTGGAGGGCAGGGATGCTCTCAAAGCGGGTCAGAAGGTGCAGGTGATCGTTCGGCGTCAGGGGCAGATGCTTCGCCGTATTCCCCTTTATGCCACCCGCGTTGTGCAGGACCCTGTTACCCACCTTTGGTGCGCCGAGATCGAAGAGCCCGAGGAGACCTTCCCCTGGGAGGATGGGGGCTTTATCCCCCAAAAGACGCCCTTCATCTATGAATGCCATATCGGCATGGCCCAGGAGCATGGCGGGATCGGCAGCTATGAAGAATTTCGCCGAAATATCCTGCCCCGCATCAAGGCGCTGGGCTATAATACCATTCAGATCATGGCTATCATGGAGCATCCCTATTATGGATCCTTCGGCTATCAGGTCTCCAACTTTTTTGCCCCTTCTTCCCGCTATGGCCATAGCAGAGAATTAAAGGCGCTGATCAATGAGGCCCATAAGATGGGGCTGGCGGTGCTTTTGGACGTGGTCCATTCCCATGCGGTGAAGAATACCAACGAGGGCCTCAATGAATTCGACGGCACCGTTTATCAATTTTTCCACGAAGGACCGCGGGGGGATCATTCCGCCTGGGGCACCAAGCTTTTCAACTATAATAAAAACGAGGTTTTGCATTTTCTCCTCTCCAATCTGAAATATTGGATGGATGAATTTCATTTCGATGGGTTCCGCTTCGATGGCGTTACCTCCATGCTCTACCATGACCATGGGCTGGAAAGTGTTTTTTCCTGCTATGATATGTATTTCTCCATGAATACCGATCTGGAGGCGGTTACCTATCTGCAGTTGGCCAACGAGCTGATCCATGAGATCAATCCCCATGCCATCACCGTTGCAGAGGATATGTCCGGCATGCCGGGGATGGCTCTGCCCCTGAAGGATGGGGGGATCGGCTTCGATTTCCGCCTCTCTATGGGAGTGCCCGATCTTTGGATCAAGCTGCTCAAGGAGCGGGCCGATGAGGAATGGGATATCTATCAGCTTTGGTATGAGCTGATCGGCCGCCGTCCGATGGAAAAGAATATCGGTTATTGCGAATCCCATGATCAGGCGTTGGTGGGGGATAAGACCATTATGTTCCGCCTTTGCGATGCGGATATGTATTACCATATGAATAAAGAGAGCCAAAGCGCGGTGATCGATCGGGGGGTCGCCCTCCATAAGATGATCCGCTTGCTCACCGCCTCCCTTGCGGGCGAGGGGTATCTCAATTTTATGGGCAATGAGTTCGGCCATCCCGAATGGATCGATTTCCCCCGCGAGGGCAACGGCTGGAGCTATCATTACTGCCGCCGTCAATGGAGCTTGGTGGATGACCAAAACCTGCGCTATGGCGGGTTGAATGATTTTGATAAAGCCATGGTCTCCTTGCTCAAAGGAGAGGGGCTTTTGGAAAAAGAGGCGGTCAACCGCTGGATGCATCAATCGGATAAGGTTTTGATCTATTCCAAGGGCGATACCCTCTTTGCCTTTAATTTCCATCCCCATCAGTCCTTCGAGGGGTATTTCATCCCAACGGGAGAAGAGGGGGAATATCAGGTTGCCCTCTCCACCGATGATCCCGCCTTCGGCGGCTTCGGGCGGGTGGATCCAAAGGTTTGCTATAAAGCCGAAAAAACCCCCGATGGGCGCATCGGCTTCCAATGCTATCTGCCCAGCAGAAGCGCGATCGTTTTTGCCAAGCGCCGTTAAGGGCGGTTGGCCTCGATATAAATTCCTTCGGAATTTTCGATATACCTCAAACCCCTCTTGCAGATTTGCAAGAGGGGTTTAAAGTTCGATATAGACTGCGTCTTCGAGATGCTTTTGAGAGGGCTCAAAAGCGAGAAGGAATGAATATCATATCGAAATTTTGCTAAAGCAAAATTATATCGAATTTGCCTCCTGCAAATATATCGAATCGGCAGAATGCCGATATCTCGACTCTAACACAAATCATTTGTGTTGGAGCATTCAGTACAATTCATTTGTACTCTCAATAACCGCACGGAGGAAAGCGTACCAATTCATTTGGGTCAGTACAATTTAATTGTACTCCAAAACCGAGAAAAATCCCTTCGGAATTTTCGATATGCCAAAAATCTCTCAATTGAGCCAAAAGCCATGTTGAGAGATTTTTTAATGTATAAATTTGCCGTTATCGGCAAAAACCTAATTAAAATAAGTTTTTATAACGTTGACTTTTTGCCGATAAAGTGGTATACTAATGGCAATGAGGTGGTATTATGAATTATTGTTCGGTCAAAGAAACGGCTCTGCGTTGGGGGATCTCCGAGCGGAGCGTTCGCAATTATTGCGCAGAGGGGCGTGTGGATGGCGCGGTTCTTATTGGCAAGACCTGGAGTATCCCCGAAAACGCCCAAAAGCCCGAGCGAAGCAATAAAAGAAAGCCTGCCCCCCGCACCCTGCTTGATGTTTTGAGGGAAGAAAAGCGGGCGCAGATGCATGGCGGTATTTATCATAAAATGCAGATCGAGCTGACCTATAACTCCAATCATATGGAGGGCAGTCGGCTCACCCACGATCAGACCCGCTATATCTTTGAAACCAATACTGTCGGAATATCAGAGGAAGGGGTGCGGGTGGATGATATTATTGAAACTGCCGCCCACTTTCGGTGTATCGATGAAATTATCGAAGGAGCAAAAACGCAGCTCAGCGAAAAGTTTATCAAGAATCTGCATTTTATTCTGAAAAGCGGATCCGGCGATGCCAAAAAGGATTGGTTTGCCGTTGGGGATTATAAAAAATTGCCCAACGAAGTCGGCGGCAGGGCAACGACCTTGCCCGAGGATGTTTCGGCGGAGATGAAAAAACTCCTTGCCGATTATAACGGCAAGGAG
>JAZODI010000148.1:0-5229 GCA_045596965.1 Eubacteriales bacterium
CCGCTCTACCCGGGCGGTAGAGATCCTTCCGGCAGGGCGGCGCTTCGCCAATTGCGCGCGGATAAATTCTTCAGTCACCGCGATCCCCGGCGCAAGACCATCAATAACCGCGCCGATCGCAGGGCCATGACTTTCGCCAAAAAGGGTTACCGAAAGGTTATTCCCGAAGACATTCTTCATCTTAAAGCACCTCCTCCATCCGTTTTTGCAGATCGGCAAGAGCGATCTGCTGAAATTCAAAACGCCCGATCTCGGGCAAATAAACAACCGTAATCATACCGCCTGCCACCTTCTTATCCATCGCCATGGCGTGGATCACCTTTTCTTTATCATAAGAGAAGGTTGTGGGCAAACCTGCTTTTTCCAAAACAGCACGCAGGCGGACGCAAGATTCGGCATCTGCCATTATCAGCATGCCAAGGGCAACGCATTCGCCGTGGTAAAGCTCCGATAAACCGCAAACACTTTCGATCGCATGGCCGACAGTATGGCCGAAATTGAGCACTTTTCGCAATCCTTTCTCCTTGGGATCTTGCTCCACCACGCTCTTTTTGATCTTTAAGGAACCTTCGATGATGGTTTCGATATGTTCCATCGGATCGGCCGTTTCAAGCAATTCAAAAAGGGCCTTATCGCAGGTTGCCGCCATTTTAATAGCTTCGGCAAGGCCATTTGCGATCTGCCGCGCAGGCAATGTTTGGAGCACATCGGGATCGATCAATACCCCTTTGGGCTGATAAAATGCGCCAACGATATTTTTATAATTTTCAAAATCAATAGCGACCTTTCCGCCGATAGAAGAATCCACCTGGGAAAGCAGAGTGGTAGGAACATTATAAAAATCGATGCCCCGCATATAGGAAGCGGCGGCAAAGCCTGCCATATCCCCTGCCACACCGCCACCAACCGCAACAATGCAATCAGTACGGGAAAAGCCCTCTGCAACCAAGCGGGAGAGGATCGACTGATAAGTATGGATGTTTTTATTGGCTTCTCCTTGGGGAAAGGTTTCGATATAGGGCTTGGCGCATACTGCGGCAACCGCTTTTGCATAGTTTGCGGGAACGCCGCTATCGGTAACGATCAATACCTTGCGGTTAAGATCAAAATACCGAGCGGCCGCTTTAAGCGCGCCGCGCTCGATTATAATATCATAGCTATTGGGCCCTAACTCCATCGATAAAATCATGTTTTTTCCTTTCAGCGGTCTAATTTTTGCTCCTTTTCAAAGGAACCAACGACCTTGAGGTTGCTGCAATGTTTTTGCAGTTCTGCGAGCATCTTCTCCCCTGCAGGACTATTGATATTCCCTTCCCCTTCGGCAAAGAAATAATATTCCCAGATCAGATCCTTGCTGGGGCGGCTTTTGAGCGCCCGCAGGTTGAATCCGCAATCGCCGATGGCGGAGATGGCCTTACCCAACCCGCCCGCTTCGTTTTTAACGGTGAAGTTCATAACAAAATAGTTATCCTTCAAAGGATTGCTGCTGGGGTAGCGGCTGAAAACCGCAAAGCGGGTAGTATTAATACTGCTGGCATTGATATTCTTATCCAGAACCTTCAAGCCGTAGAGATCCGCCGTTTCGATGCTGGCAATTGCCGCGATCTCCGGCTTCCCTTCCTCTGCCACCTTTTTGGCGGCAACGGCGGTATTGGAGGCTTCATGGGCAATAAACCCATGCTCGCGGATATAATCGGCGCATTGACCAAGGCCCTGGGGATGGCTATAGACCTCCCGAACATCATGGACCGATGCACCCTCCAGACCGACCAAATTCTGAACGATCTCCATATCGTAGATGCCGTTGATCGCCAAGTTGCCGAAAAAAGCAAGGTCCATCACCTGGGTAACATCGCCGGCATAACTATTTTCGATGGGCAAAACGGCGCAATCGCATTCCCCGGATACCACCGCCTCATAGGCTTCTTTAAAGTCTTTATAGGGCAAGGCGTTTCCATCGGGAAAGATCTTGCGGGCGGCAATATCGGCAAAAGCGCCGGGAACACCGCTATAGGCAACCCGCATCCCTTCCAAAAGGCGATGCTGATACCGCCGGGAGATGGCCATGTTGCTCTTCAGGAAGTTTACATAATATGATTTTAGTTCTTCCTTTTGGATATATTCTGCATTACGGCGAAGAACCTCTTCTTCCCGCGCCTCATCCAAGACAGGCAAACCCCGCTCTTTTTTATAAGCAGCTACTGTTTCGACCGCCTCCATCCGCTTGGCGAAAAGCTCCGCCATCGCGCAGTCGACTTCATTGATGATTTTTCGCGCATCCTCTAATTTGCTCATTTTTGATAATCCTCATAAAGTTTTTCAAAGGCAGGGATCGCACGCTCGATCTGCTCGGTGGTAACGCAATAGGCGATCCGAACATAAGCGGGGCAACCGAAGGAATCGCTGGGGACCAGCAAAAGTTCATGCTTCTTTCCCTGCTCATAGAAGGCATTGGCATCGGGTTCCAATGCCTTTAAGAAAAGATAGAACGCTCCATCGGGGGAAACAACCTCATAACCGATGCGGGTCAGTTCCTTCAAAAGGAGATCCCGATTCTTGCGGTAGATGGTAAAATCGGAGGTTTCCTCCAGACATTCGGCAACGGTAAATTGGAGAAGGCTGGGGGCGCAGACAAAGCCCAGCGCACGCCCTGCGCCGCAAACAGCGGCATAGACATCTCCTGCATTTTTCATGTTGGGAGAGACCAGGATATAGCCGATCCGCTCCCCGGGCAGAGAAACCGCCTTACTGAAGGAATAGCAAACCAAGGTATTATCATAAAACTTGGTGGCGTAAGGAACCGCCTCACCGTTCCAGACCAGTTTCCGATAGGGTTCATCGGCGATCAAATAGAGGGCGTGGCCATACTCTTGCTGCTTGGCCGAAAGAAGCTTTGCCAACCGCTCCAGATCCGCCGCAGGGATGATCACGCCGGTGGGGTTATTGGGAGAGTTGATGATCACCGCTTTGGTATTGGGGGTGATGCTCCGCTCCAGGGCCTCAAAATCCAATTGGAAATTTTCCTTTTTGCAAGGAACGATCACCAATTTAGCCCCCGCATGCTCCACAAATACGCGGTATTCGGGAAAGAAGGGGGAAAAGACAATAACCTCATCCCCCGGATTGGTAATCGCCGCCAAAGAGATGGTCAACGATGCGGCCGCGCCGCAGGTCATATAGATCAATTCGGGGCGGGCCCCGATATCAAATTCCGCATTGAGATTATCGGCAATCTTTTGGCGAACAGCGGGATCTCCCACCGCGGCGGTATAGCCATGGAGCAAAACAGGGTCCATTTCGGAAAGCAGTTTTTGCATGGTGGCATTGATTTTTTCAGGCGCGGCAACGCTGGGGTTACCGATACTGAAATCAAAGACATTTTCGGCGCCAATCTCGGCCTTTCTCTTCTTACTGTATTCAAAAATTTCGCGAATGACCGAGCTTTTCTTGCCCAGTTCCATCATTTTGGGGGAAAGATCCATTTTCTTTTTCTCCTTTGAAATAAATAAAGCCCGCTGTTCCGGTTGCTCAAAATCGGAGCATAAGGAATTGCGGGCTTTCTGATGCTATGATTGCAAGATTATTTCTCGCAAGAGGCAGGCAGAAAGTCCGTAGCGCTATAATAAAATCGATTGAAAACTTTTAGCATTTTCTGCTCCTCTCAATAAATATTATAGATATTATAGACCTCTCGATTTTCTTTGTCAAGTTTTTTTCCTATTAAAATAAAGAAAATGCCTGCCGCAGATGCGGCAGGCATTTGAAATGCAATAGGGATTATTCCATTTCGGAGAGCTTCTTCAGATTCTCTCTCTTTTCGGTCGCGGCCTTTTCACCGGCGCTGAAGAGAACTTCAGCTCTTTCGGGATTGGCGCGGCTCAAAGCATTATAACGAACTTCGTTCATGATGAAGTCGCGATAAGCGATGGTGGGCTCCTTAGAATCATAGGTCAAGGGGTTCTTGCCCGCCTCAGCCAGATCGGGATTATAGCGATAGAGCTGCCAATAACCGGACTGAACAGCCTTCTTAGACTCTTCCATGGAGGTGCCCATACCGCCCTTGATACCATGGTTGATACAGGGAGCATAAGCAATGATGATGGAGGGGCCATGATAAGCTTCTGCCTCGGCAAAGGCCTTTACGCACTGATTATAATCAGCACCCATGGAGACCTGAGCCACATAAACGTAACCATAGGAGCGGGCAATGGCACCCAGATCCTTCTTCTTGGTTACCTTACCGGCAGCGGCAAACTGCGCGATGGAACCGGAGGGAGTAGCCTTGGAGGCCTGACCGCCGGTATTGGAATAAACCTCGGTATCGAAGACCAGGATGTTCACATCTTCGTTGGAAGCGATAACATGATCCAAACCGCCGAAGCCGATATCATAGGCCCAACCGTCGCCGCCCAGGATCCAGATGGACTTCTTGGCGATGAAATCTTTCTGAGCCAGGATGGAAGCGGCAGCAGCCTTGCCCTTTTCACAGCAATCGACCTTCTCCAGCTCAGCAACCAATTTCTCGGTAGCGGCGGTGTTGGTCTTGGTGTCGTTATAGGTGGCTTTCCACTCGTCGATGGCAGCCTTCAGGCTATCAATGGTGGTGAAGCTATAGAGTTCTTCGATCTCGGCAGTTACCTTCTCGCGAAGCTGGGTAGCACCCAGGAACATACCCAGACCGTGCTCAGCGTTATCCTCGAAGAGGGAGTTGGCCCAAGCAGGACCATGGCCCTTCTTATCCACAGTATAGGGAGTAGAGGGAGAAGAACCGCCCCAGATGGAGGAGCAACCGGTGGCGTTGGAGATATACATCCGATCGCCGAAGAGCTGAGTCATCAGCTTGGCGTAGGGAGTCTCGCCGCAACCTGCGCAAGCGCCGGAGTACTCGAGCAAGGGAGTCTTGAACTGGGAGCCCTTAACGGTCTCAACCTTGAAGACTTCATTGACTTCGGGCTTCTCGGCAACGTTCTTATAGTTATAGTTGAAGTATTTCTGCTCGCCGATCTGAGAATCGAGGGAGCTCATAACCAGGGCCTTATTCTTGGCCGGGCAGACAGCCGCACAGCTGCCGCAACCGGTACAATCCAAAACAGAAACGCCCATGGTGAAGGTCAGGTGATCCAGACCCTTACCCATCATCTTCTTGGTCTTCATGCCTTCGGGAGCAGCAGCAACCTCATCGGCGTTCAGAGCGAAGGGGCGGATAACGGCATGGGGGCAGACCAGCGA
>JAZODI010000149.1:0-20367 GCA_045596965.1 Eubacteriales bacterium
GGCGCATTCATAATTCACCTTATAAATATAAACCGGCGAATCCGGCTCGATGGCCAAAAAGAACCCATCATAGACCACCTGAACCTCCAGTTCCATCTTCCGTGAACCGAACTTTGCACCGATGAATTTTGCATGTTCCCGATCCATAAAATTCTCGGCATCGACGGTCTGCAACCGCTCCTCCAGATCCTGCCAAAGCAACCCCTGATCCGGCTCATTCACTTTATTGCATCCGAAAAGGGAAATCAGCAACACCACGCAGACCCCCAGACACAAAAAACGCTTTTTCATTTGATTTCCTCCTTTTCATGGTTTTCATTCATAATACGATCTAAGTTCAAGAGATGTTGCAGAAATTTCCAATTTTTAAAAATAGCCTTCGGCATGGCCGAAGGCTATCACTTTATAAAATCGGAATCCCTGCTTCCTTGCAGATAGAGAGGGTTTTTTCATCCCAGATGGAGGATTGCACCTCCCCGATATGGGCACTGCCCAAAAGGAGCATGCAAAGGCGGCTTTGGCCGATGCCGCCGCCGATGGTGAGGGGCAACTCCCCTGCCAAAAGAGCCTTATGGAAGGGCAGCTCCCGCCGATCCTCGCACCCTGCGATCTTCAACTGCTTGGCCAGGCTCTCAGGGCTGACCCGAATGCCCATGGAAGAAAGCTCGAAGGCCTGCTGAAGGGTCTCGTTCCAGAAAAGAATGTCGCCGTTGAGGGCCCAATCGTCGTAGTCCGGCGCGCGGCCATCGTGGGGCTTGCCGGAGCGGAGTTTGCCGCCGATCTCCATCAGCAAAACAGTCTTATATTCCTTGGCGATGGCATTCTCCCGCTCCTTGGCCGAAAGCTCGGGATAGCGGTCTTCCAGCTCCTGGGTGGTGATGCAATAGACCTCTCTGCAGAGGGCGGGGCGCACCTGAAGCTGAGGGAACATTACCCGCAAGGTCTGATCGGTATCGCAGATCGCGTCCACGATCTTTTGAACAACATGGATCAGATACTCTTTGGTGCGATCCTCTTCGGTGATGATCTTTTCCCAATCCCATTGGTCCACATAGATGGAATGGAGGTTATCCAGCTCCTCATCCCGCCGAATGGCGTTCATATCGGCATAAAGGCCGGTATCGGTGCTGAACCCATAATCCCGCAGAGCCTGACGCTTCCATTTAGCAAGGGAATGGACCACCTCGGCATAACTGCCGGTATCCTTCAGATCGAAGGCGACCGGGCGCTCCACGCCGCTTAAATTATCGTTTAATCCCGAATCGGAAGGAACAAAAAGCGGAGAGGATACCCGCCGCAAATTCAATGCGCCGCAGAGCATATCCTCAAAAAGCCGCTTGATCAGGCCGATGGCCTTTTGGGTATCATAAAGGGAGAGCACCGGCCGATAGCCGGCAGGAATCGTTACTTTGCTCATATTACTGCCTTTCTCTTCTTAATATTGCATGGGGCGGAAGATCCGCATCCAGCCGAATCGCCATCTCCGCATGGGGCGCCGAATCGATTGGCGCACCGCTCTGATCAAACATCTGCTCGATCTTGATCTCATAGGGCAGGCGGTCGGGAGATAAGACCCTCAGGGTCTCCCCCACTTGAAATTTATTTTTTTGGATGATCCAGCCGGGATTCTCGGATGCCACCGCCACAACGTCGGTCTTGCGGATATACCCGCCGTTATCGGGATTTTGGGCTTCCCCGCCGGGCGCGCCGAATAAAAAGCCGGTGGTATAATCCCGATGGGATACCGCCCGCAGCTCCTCCAATAGCGCAGGATCAAAGGGCTTGCCCTCCCGCAGGTCGGTAAGGGCCCGCCGATAGGCCTGCGTTACGCAGGCAACATAATAAAAGCTCTTCATCCGCCCCTCGATCTTCAAAGAGGCGATGCCGGCCTGCTCCAATTCTTTTAAGTATTCAATAAGGCAGAGGTCCTTGGAATTGAAAACATAGGTCCCCCGCTCATCCTCCTCCATAGGGAAATATTCCCCGGGGCGTTGCTGCTCCATCAGGGCATAATTCCAGCGGCAGGGCTGGGCGCAGGCGCCGCGGTTGCCGCTGCGGGCGGTCATGGCCGCCGAAAGAAGGCACCGCCCCGAATAGGCAACGCACATCGCCCCATGGGCAAAGCATTCCAGCTCCACCTCTTTGGGCAATCTTGCGCGCAGATCCAAAATATCCGCCAAGGGCATCTCCCGCGCCAAAACAATGCGGCTGGCGCCGAGCTGATGATAGACCATCGCCGCCTCATAGTTGGTAACATTGGCTTGGGTGGAGATATGGATGGGCAGGCGCGGCGCATACCGCTTAGCCATTGCCATCACCCCTAAATCGGCGATGATCAGCCCATCCGGCCCCAGATCCTCCAGCATCTCAAAAAAGGAGGGCAACACCTTCAGGTCATCGGCGCCGGGGAAGATATTAACGGTGATATAGATCTTTTTTTCATGGGCATGGCAAAAGGCGATCGCCTCTTTGAGGCCCTGCTCATCGAAATTTTCGCTGGCCGCCCGCAACCCAAAGGAGCGGTAGGCGGCATAGACCGCATCGGCACCATACCAGATCGCATAGCGCAGTTTTTCCATATTGCCCGCAGGGGCAAGAAGTTCCATACTCAAGATACTGTACCTGTTCCGCAGGGATTTGCCCCCGCCTTTTTAATATTTTTCAGATGATCGGCCTGGGTAGCCGCAAAGAGAGTCTCGCCGTTGCTCTGGGTAACAAAATAAAGGTCGGCGGTCTTTTCGGGATTCAGCACCGCGGCAATGGCATCCGCACCGGGGTTGGCGATGGAGCCGGGGGTCAGGCCCTTATTGCGATAGGTATTATAAGGGTCGGTTGCGCGAATATCCGCACTCGTTACCGCGCCATGGCCCGCGGGCAGGATATAGGCCACCGTTGCCTGGGATTCCAGATAGGGAAATTCCTTATTCGCCAGACGATTAAAATAGACGCCTGCCGCCTTGGGCAGTTGGTTGCCGCCCTCCTTTTGCAGGATGGAAGCGAGGGTGATCAGTTCGTCCAGGGTATAATCGGTGGCACTGATCTTCTTTTTATTTTCATCGGTCAGCACCATCTCTTCAAATTTGCTGAGGATGCGGCGCACCACCGCCACCGCCGACTCCCCTTCATACATCTCATAGGTGGCAGGGTAAAGATACCCTTCCAACCGATAGTTGCGCTCCGGCAGATTTTTGATGAAAACAAACTCGGAGAAATCATAGTTTTGCAAAACATCCTCCAGCTCTTCCCGCTCAAAATATTCCAGCGAATCGCAGAGGGTGGTAACCAGATCTTCCTGGGTATACCCCGGCTGGATGGTAAATTCCACCTTGGTCTTATCCTTTACGTTGCGCTTCAAAGCGCGGATAAGCTGATTATAGTCGTTTTTACAATTGAGGGTATATTCCCCAAACTTAAATTCTCCATCCGCCTTTTTCAGCTTACAATAAAGCCGAAAGACAATGGGATGATCGATGATCTCCGCCTCTTTGAGGGCCTTGGCGATCTCCATGGTGGAGCTGTTTTCTTCGATTTGAACGGTGATTTCCTTATCGGGGCGCACCAGCCCCAAAACCTCATTGCCGATATGGCAGATCCAGGTAGCCAGCAAAATGCTGACAATCAAGATCCCCCCATAATAAGCAAGAGTGCGGCCGTATTTCTTCATCTGCTCGCCTGAGAAAAGCTGGGCAAAGGTAATGCCGCCGCGCTCCCGCTTGGGCTCGGGCTTTTTGGGAGCGGGTGCAGGCTCTTCCTTTCGGATCGGCGCCGAAAATTCCGGCATTTCCGCCAAAGGCTTCTTGCCGGGATAAGAGCCGGCAGGATTCGGATTCTTTTTCGGTTGGCTTGCTCCGCCCGCGCCGGGGTAGGAGCCGGTGATATTACGCTTCTTATCTGCCATATTCATTCTCCTTTGATAGAGATGTTTTCATACTAATACATTATAATTATACACAATTTATAATGCGTTGTAAAGAAAAAAAGGCGGCATCGCCGCCTTTTTTAAAATTATTTTTTGATCATATCCTTATCCACCGAAATAACGGTGAAATAATCGGGATGTTTTTCCTTCACCGCCCCATCTACGCGGCGGCAAAGCTCCTCATCCGAAAGCTCGTATTTAAAAGGAACCAGCAGATCGAATAAAACGTTGGAATGGGTAGTTCCCCTTACCAACCGCAGGTCATGGAAGGTTACCCGCTCCCCAAAGGGGATAAGGATCTCCTTGAGTTCTTCCCGCAAAATATCCAATTCGGGATCGGTGGTAACGATGGGATCCATATGAATGGTCAATTGAATGCCCATCGACCGCATAAGCTCCCGCTCAATATTATCGATCAGGTCATGGCTTTCCAAAACATCCACCTCGGCGGGCACCTCCGCATGAAGGGAGGCAAACATCCGCCCGGGGCCGTAATTATGTACCGCAAGGTCATGGACGCCGACAACGCCTTCGTATTGCATCACCGCATCCTTGATCTGCTCGGCAAGCTCCGCATCGGCCCCCTCGCCCAAAAGGGGCTGAATGGTATCCTTCATCAGCATCACGCCCGAATACATAATGATCGCCGCAACGATAACGCCCATGATCCCATCGGTATTATACCCGATCCAAGGGCTGATCACCACCGAGGCTAAAATGGCGGAGGTGGATAAAACATCGTTGATGCTATCGCGGAAATTGGCGCGCAGGGTGTCGCTTTGAATCGCCTTGCTCATGGCGCGGTAGAAAAGCCCCTGCCAGAGCTTCGCGCCGATAGAAAGGAGCAGAGTCACCAGCAAAAGAACGGAGAATTTGGATTCTTCGGGATGAAAGATCTTGGGCCAGGATTCCTGCACCAAGGTAAAGCCAACCACCACCATCACCATGGAGATCAGCATGGCGGCAATATATTCCATCCGCCCATGGCCGTAAGGGTGCTCCTCATCGGCCTGCTGATTGGATAATTTAAACCCGATCAGGGTAATGATGGAGGATAAACTATCGGAAAAATTATTCACACCATCGGCAACAATGGCGATCACCCCAAAGACCGCTCCGATGGCGATCTTCGCCCCTGCCAGCAGCAGGTTGGTAACGATCCCCACCGCCCCGGCAACGGTTCCGTAGCGGGCGCGCACCGCGGGATCGGCGGTGTTTTGATAATCTTTAATAAAAAGTTTTTGGATGAGTTTTGTCATAAAAAAGAACCTCTCAATGCGATAAAAAGGAGCAGAAGGTCTGCTCCTTTTTAAAATTTACCGATATACAGGTATGATAAAATGCGCCTTGGCATTGGGATCGGAATAAGCACGCTTGAGGATGGATGCCTCCTTTAAAGGCGCTTGGACATCGCTCATATAGGACTTATTCTGGAATCCCGCGAAGCGGAAGAAATAGGGAGTGGTTGCGCCCTGATCGAGGTATTGATCCTTGATCCAGTTGGCACCCTCCACAATGGATTTAAACAAACTGTTCCAATTGCGGTTCTTGGCATAGGTCATGCCTTGATCGGGATTGCTGTCGTAGCACTGAATGCCATAGAAATTATAATAGCCCTCATATCCTGCCATCTTGCCCGAGGCATATTTGGAGGTACCGTAGCCCGATTCCAGGGCGGCGCGGCAGGCGATATAATAGGGGTTCATCAAGAGGGATTGAGATGCCGCATTGAAATAGTTTACCGCATCGGCTTTGGAAAAGCCCTTTTCGTTGGCCCAGATGGCCTTGATCCCCGCATCGTTCCAGGTGGTGGGATCATAAGTATCGATATCCAAAAAGGCAAAGATCTTATCTTCGGTCAGATAATGGATGGGGTCAAAATACTGCGCATTTTGGGCTCCGTATTTTTCCAACGCTTTATCATAAGTCATCTCCACATCCACAAAGGAGAAGGTCCAATTGGGATGGGCCGCGCTAAGCGCATTGATGGCATCGGCATAGAGAACAGGCACTTCCCTTTCTGCCCATTCCCATTGCAGCTCGCTCTTCTTAATATAGCCGACCTTGCCGGTGGATAACTGCTCCACCTTGCACCAATCTCCTTCGGTCTTTAAATAATAGACGCGGGAGGAGTTGGAGATAAAGGTAGCAAGAACGGTCGAGCTTGTATTCGGTTTGGAATACATCTTCACATCCGAATTGTTGCTTGCAATTCTGGCCAAGGAATAAGCATAATCCGCTCCATTGGGATCAGCCAGCGCGATAAGATATTCCCTGGTGGAACCGCCGGGCAAGGTGGCGGTAACGGTAACCTTGGCCCTGCCGTTGCCGAGCTTCAGATTATCGCCCAATTTATAGGCGGTCTTTTTATAAGGGTAATAGGAGGCATACTGCTCCACCGAAACGGAGATGGATTTAAAGCCCTCAAAACCGGTGATCTTGCAGTTGGTGAAGCTTTGGGGCTGAGCCAAATAATAATCGGTGTTTGCATTAAAATCCAGCGCAAATCCGCTGACCCGGATGTTGCAATTATATAAGACAAAGCAACGGAAGAAAACACACGCCGCCTCATATCGCCGAGCAATATTCTCGGGGTTGAAGCACCCGTTATCATCCCCATTGAAGATGCCTGCAACATTGCATTTTGCCACCCATTCGCTTGCCCAATCGGCGATCTTCGCCTGGTCGGTGAAGGTTATAGCGCCTCGGGAGGTCAGTGTTTTACCCAGCACCTTTTCCAGCGCACCGCCCAAGGCTTTGCACATTTCCTGGCGGGTGATGGGGGTATGGGGATCAAATGCATCGGCCGAAACACCGTTTACAACGCCGGTGGCATAAGCCCAGGAAACATAGTTATAAAACCAATCGTTTGGCGTTACATCCGCAAAAACATTGGTCTGATAACCCGAAACATCCACCTTGCAAAGGCGGGCAAGGGCGGTAACAAATTGGGCGCGGGTGATGCTTTGCTCAGGAGCAAACTCTGTATCGCTCATTCCCTTGAAAAGGTCGGCTTCAATGGCGCCGCTCGTTTCGCCGTAATACCACTCGGTTTTTTTCAGATCTTGAAACTGAGATGCCGTTTCAGCCGAAGCCGAGAAAACAGGCACGCCCAGCAAAAGCACAACCGCCAGCAGGGCGGCAAGGGTGCGGTGGAATTTATTCAGCCCAGTTGTGTGCAACCTTTTGAACATCATCGTCATCCTCCAATGCATCCAGCAGGAGCTGCATCTTAAAGCGCTCCTTTTCGTCGGTAAGTGAAACATCATTATCGGCAATGCGGGTAACCTCGGCGGTAAGGAATTGATAGCCTGCTTCTTCCAATGCAACACGCACCTCGGAGAATTGGGCGGGAGCGGTGAGGATCTCGAAGGCTTCCCCTTCGGCATCGAAATCATCGGCACCGTTATCCAGGGCACACATCATCAGCTCATCCTCATCCACATCTTCTTTATCAACGATCAGCACGCCCGCATCCTTAAACTGCCAGAGCACGCTATTGGATGCGCCCAGATTGCCGCCGAATTTATCGAAATAATGGCGCAGATTTGCGGCGGTACGGTTGCGGTTATCGGTGAGGCAATCGACAACGACGGCAACACCGCCCGGGCCGTATCCTTCATAGATCAGGGATTCATAATTGCTGGTATCCCCTTCGCCCGCCGCCTTTTTGATGGCACGCTCGATATTATCGTTGGGAACATTGGCCGCCTTTGCCTTGGCGATGGCATCCGCCAGGCGGGAGTTGGCGGCGGGGTTGGAACCCCCTTCTTTTACGATCACGCTGATTTCGCGGGCCATTTTGGTGAAGATCTTGGCGCGCTGGGCATCGGTCTTGCCCTTCTTATTTTGAATATTATGCCATTTGGAATGTCCGGACATTGGTTTTCGCTCCTTATAATATATAATTCGTTTTATGACAAATTTCAGTATACCATAATCAATTCCCAATTTCAACCCTTTGGTGGTTGCAAACTCTTCCAATTTTTGATATACTGTTGATATCATCTTAAGGAGTTTATGCTATGAAATTCGATCGCAATATGAAAAGAGCCATCCTTTTCTTTGTTTTAATTCTTTTGGCAGCCATGCTCGGCCAGCCCTTTGCCCATGGCTATATGCACCCCGCCGACCCCCTTATTTTGCTGGCGGCGATCTTTCTGCCCGCGCCCCATGCCCTCATCGCCTGCGGCGGGGCGAGCCTGGCGGCGGATCTTTTTAAAGGCTACTTTATTTTAGCACCCATCACCCTGCTGATCAAACTGCTGATGGTTTGGGCGGCAAAAAAGCTCTATACCGCCAAGTTTGCAGAAAAGCATCCTGAAATGCTCACCTCTTTGGCGGCGCTGATCCCCATCCCCTGCTACTATCTGGCAGAGCTTCTCTTCCAGCTCATTCAAAAAAGCGGAGCGGAATCCTTTGCCCTTGCGGCCGAGACCCTGCCCAAAAACCTCATTCAGGGCTCCGCAAGCCTGTTGCTCTTTATTCTGATCCACGATCTTTGCAAAAGCTTTCGCGGCGGGATGGCGCTCGCTCGCAAGAAACAACAAGAAGAAAAAGAAAACGACTGATCGCTTTTGCGATCAGTCGTTTTTTTATACAGTCGTTTCAGGGTTTTCCGGCTCAGTATCAACCGGGGGATCGGTAACCGAAGGATCTTCAACCGAGGGATCTTCCACCGGCGTATCCACCACCGGCACATCCACAATCGGATCATCCACCGCAGGAGTGTCTACTGCAGGATCATCTACTGCAGGATCATCCACGATCGGTTGGTCCACCGGAAGATCGGTTACCGGCGTATCCACCGCAGGATCATCCTCTGCAGGCTCTTCGGTATCATCGGTTGCGCCGTTTACCGCGCCGTAATACCAGCGGGTATAATCCACGCCGTTGGTATCCATATAGTCCTGAAAGGAAATATCCTCAAAAAGGAAAGCGTTCATCATCTTGGCGGCATAGTCCAGATTATAATAATGGCAGGAGCCCAATCCGGGCACGCTCATACCGTATTGGATCATCGCCCGATCGGCGGGAATCCGATCTTCCTTCAGTTCCACCCCATCACTGGCCAAGAGGCCTGCCAGGCTGAAGATATCCTTATAGGTCAAAGAAGTTTCCATATAAGGGAGCAGGGCACGGATCATCTTGGGATATTTGGAGATATCCATCGCCAAGGCTTTATCAAAAAGCTGGCGCATTACCAGCCGCTGACGCTCGGTGCGCCCGGGATCGTTGGCAGTACCGTTGAAATTGGATACCTTGCGGATCCGCGCATAGGCCACCGCCTGAATTCCGTTTAGGGTTTGCTTTCCTGCCTCTTGGATATAATCCAAGGCGGTGCCCCGCTCGCGGTGCATCGATTCGATATGTACGTTTGCGTTGCGCACCTCCGCTTCGCTCAGCTCAGCCTCGATGCCGCCCACCACCTCGATGATATCGGCCATGCTAACAAAATCCACCGTTGCATAATGGCGAATGTTGAGGTTGAATACCTGATTCAAGGTCTTGACCGCAAGCTGGGGGCCGCCGAAATTATAGGCGGCGTTGATCTTTTGGTACCCATAGCCCTCGATCTCCACCAAACTATCCCGCAGAACCGAAACGATCTTGATATCATTATGCACCGCATCGATGGAAATGATCATGATGGAATCGGAAAGCCCGCGGAAATTATCGTTGCGGGCATCGATGCCGAAAAGGGCGATATTGGTGATGCCCTCAGGCGCGTCCATATTGAGATCCGCATTGATGCCGAGATCCTCCATCGATTGCAAAAGGCTGTTTTGCTTATAACGGAAATTCCCCGCCAGATCCACCATCCCCTTGCAGCCAAAGCCCGCAAGAACGATCAGCAACACCGCGGGAACAACATAGACCCGCAGTTTGCCGCTCTTCAAAAAGAAATTTTTAAGCCATGAAAATATTCTTTTCATTTCCCTTGATTTCACTTCCTAATTATTTTTCCTTTGAAAGTATATACCAACCTTTGAAAAAAAGAAAGGGCTTTTGCGAAATTTTTAGATTTTCATCGAAAGGCCGATGCGGCTCTTTTTGAGATCCACCGAGATCACCTTGACCTTAACGATATCCCCCACCTTCAAAACCTCGCCGGGATGGCGGATATAGCGATCGCAGATCTGGGAGATATGGACCAGCCCATCCTCATGGACACCGATATCAACAAACGCGCCGAAATCGATAACATTCCGCACCGTTCCCTGCAGGATCATTCCTTCCCGCAGGTCTTCCAACTTCAAAACATCGGTTTTGAGGATGGGGCGAGGCAGTTCGTCCCGCGGGTCGCGGCCGGGCTTTTGCAAAAAGGAAGCGATATCCTGCAAGGTAGGCAGACCGACCCCCAACTCATCGGCAAGCTTCTTGCCGTTTTCACCCTCGGTAAATTTGGCGATCCCGCTCACCGCACCGCCTCGCAGATCCTCGGCGGTATAGCCGCACTTTTTCAAAAAGAGGCGGGCGGCAGGATAGCTCTCGGGATGAACGGCGGTATTGTCCAGCGGCTCTTCCCCGCCCGAGACCCGCAAAAAGCCTGCGCACTGCTCATAGGCCTTGGGGCCCAGCTTGGGCACCTTCAAAAGCTGCTTACGGGTGCGGAAGGCACCCTCCTTTTCCCGATAGGCAACGATATTTTTGGCAATGGATTGATTGATGCCCGCTACCTGGGCCAGCAAGGGCGCGCTGGCGGTATTGAGCTCCACGCCCACCGAGTTGACGCAATCTTCAACAACTCCGCCCAGCGCCTCGCCCAATCTTGCCTTGGGCATATCATGCTGATACTGCCCAACGCCGATGGATTTGGGATCGATCTTAACCAGCTCGGCCAGAGGATCCTGCAATCTTCGGGCGATGGAGACGGCGGAACGCAGGGAAACATCAAATTGAGGGAATTCCTCCGCCGCCAATTTAGAAGCAGAATAGACCGAAGCGCCCGCTTCGTTAACGATAACATAATGTACCGGAGTATCCAATTCCCGAATCAGCTCGGCTGTGAACTGCTCCGACTCCCGGGAGGCGGTGCCGTTGCCGATGCTGATGAGGGTAACTCCATGCTTTTTGATCAAAGCCTTCAGCTTCACCTTAGCCTCTTCCACTTTATTCTGCGGGGGCGTGGGATAGATAACGGTGGTATCCAGCACCTTGCCCGTTTCATCCACCACCGCGATCTTGCAACCGGTGCGGTAGGCAGGATCCAGCCCCAAGGTAACCATCCCTTTGATGGGGGGCTGCATCAGCAGATGGCGCAGATTGACCGAAAATACCCCCATCGCCTGCTCCTGCGCCCGCTCGCTGATGGTATTGCGGATCTCCCGCTCCATGGAAGGGTCGATCAATCGGCCGAAGGCATCCTCGGCGGCAAGGCGCACCTGCTCGGCGCTCTTGGTATCGTTTTTAACATAAGCTTTTTCCAGAATGCGGATGGCGGCGGATTCTTCCACCTTCACCTTTACCCGCAGAACCTCTTCGGCCTCGCCCCGATTGAGGGCCAGCACCCGATGGCCGGGGATCTTACGCACCAACTCTTCAAATTCATAATACATGGCAAAGACGCCCCGCTCATCCTTGGAATCGGGGATCTGCTCACCGCTGACCTTGGCCTCCTTGAGATAAAAGGCGCGCAAAAGGCGGCGCATCTCCGCATCATCGGAGATGGTCTCGGCGATAATATCCCGCGCGCCCTGCAGGGCATCCTCGGCGGTAGGCACTTCAGCCTCTTCATTGATATAATTTGCCGCCTCGGCCAAAGGATCCAATGCGGCATCCTGCTCCATGATCGCCAGCGCTAAAGGCTCCAGGCCCCGCGCCCGCGCCTTGCTTGCGCGGGTCTGCTTCTTTTGCTTATAGGGGCGGTAAAGATCCTCCACCTCCGCCAAGGTGGATGCGGCATTTAATGCAGCTTGCAGCTCTTCGGTCAGCTTGCCCTGAGCCTCGATAGCGGCCGCCACCTCTTCCTTCCGCTTGGCCAGATTGCGCAGATAGGTCAGCCGATCGGAAAGGGCGCGCAGAACCTGATCGTCCAGCCCGCCGGTGGCTTCCTTGCGGTAGCGGGCAATGAAGGGGATGGTATTGCCATCGTCCATCAAAGCCACCGCCGCGGCGACCTGGGTTTCTTTGATATTCAGTTCCGTTGCTAAAATACGATTGATCTCCATATTGATCTCCTATTCGATATGAATGCCGAAACGGCTTGCACCGTTTCGGCATAGATTATGCGTGATATAACTTCTTGGTCTGATAGCGGGGCTCGCAGGTGAGGTTGACCCCCAGCTTACGGAAGGTCTGCTCATCCACGCGGGAAAGGATCACCGAGGAATGAGCCTCCACGCCCTTGAGCTTTTCCACCTGCTCCAAGGCCAACTTGGCGCGGGGATCGGTGGCGGCGCAGATGGAGAGGGCGATCAGCACCTCATCGGTATGAAGGCGGGGGTTATGGTTGCCCAAAACGCCGGTCTTCATCCGCTGGATGGGCTCGATGATGGTAGGCGAAAGAAGCTGCACCTCATCGGGAATATCCCCCAGCACCTTCAAAACATTGAGCAGCATGGAAGAGGATGCACCCAAAAGGGAGGAGGTCTTGCCGGTAATGATCCGCCCATCGGCCAACTGAATGGCGGTGGCGGGAGCACCGGTCGCTTCGGCTTTGGCCACCGCGGCGGCGGCCACCGGCCGATCGGCGGCAGTGATCTGCATCTGATTCATCAGCAATTCGATCTTGCTGACCTCGCTTTGCTCGCTATTGCCCTGGCGAACGGCGCAGAGCGCCGCATAATAGCGGCGGATGATCTCCTGATTAGCCGCGGCGCGGACCGCCTCATCATCGCTGATGGCGCAGCCTGCCATATTAACACCCATATCGGTGGGACTCTTATAAGGGGATTGACCCATGATCCGCTCCATCATGGCATTAACAACCGGGAAGATCTCGATATCCCGATTATAGTTGATGGCGGTCTCGCCATAGGTTTCCAGATGGAAGGGATCGATCATATTCACATCATCCAGATCGGCAGTAGCCGCCTCATAGGCCACGTTTACCGGATGCTTTAAAGGAAGATTCCAAATCGGGAAGGTTTCAAATTTGGCGTAGCCCGCCTTGATGCCCCGCTTTTGCTCATGATAAAGCTGGGATAAGCAGGTGGCCATCTTGCCGCTGCCGGGGCCGGGGCCGGTAACAACGATCAATTTGCGGGTCGTTTCAATAAAATCATTTTTTCCAAACCCTTCATCGCTGACGATCAAGGGGATATTGGAGGGATAATCCGGGATATTATAATGGCGATAGACCTTCACGCCCAAATTGATCAGCCGTTTTTCAAAGGCAACAGCCAGGGGCTGGCCTGTCCAGCGGGTGATAACAACGCTGCCGACATAAAGACCGATCCCCCGAAAGGCATCGATCAGCCGCAGGGTATCCAGATCATAGGTGATCCCCAGATCGCCGCGGCGCTTATTCTTTTCGATGGCGTTGGCATCGATGGCGATAACGATCTCTGCATCATCCTTCAGATTGAGCAGCATCTTGACTTTGGAATCAGGCTCGAAGCCGGGGAGTACACGGGATGCGTGAAAATCATCAAACAACTTTCCGCCGAACTCCATATAAAGCTTATCCCCAAACATGGCGATGCGGTCGCGAATATTCTGCGACTGCAAACGAACATATTCAGCATTATCAAAACCTAATTTTGCCATGATGCAACCCTCCTTCAAACAATATACTATTATACTCAAATTATAACCATCTTTCAAGTGCCTTTTCAAAAATTTGCGCCTTGCACTATAATTTTTTTGCGGTATAATAAAGAAAAGGAGATGAATGATGATGAAAATTGCCGTTATTACCGGTGCATCCAGCGGGATCGGCCGGGAATTTGCTTATCAACTCACCGCCCAAGAGCAATTTGATGAACTTTGGGTGATCGCCCGCCGCAAGGAGCGGCTGGAGGAATTAAAAGAGGCTCTGCCCTGCAAGGTGCGGGTGATTGCCATGGACCTCACCGACGAAACGGCTCTGGAAGCCTATAGCGCCCTTTTGGAGGCGGAGAACCCCCAAGTTTCCCTGCTGATCAATGCGGGCGGGTTCGGTAAATTCGGGCGCTACGATCAGATCCCCCTGCAAGACTGTATGGATATGATCGACCTCAACTGCAAGGCGCTGGTCGCCATGACCCAGCGCACCCTCCCCTATATTCCCAACGGCGGGCGGATTTTGCAGGTGGATTCCCTCTCGGCCTTTCAGCCGGTGCCCTACCTCAACGTCTATGCCGCAACCAAGGCCTTTGTTCTCAGCTATTCCCGCGGCCTCAAGGCGGAGCTGAAGGATCGGGGCATTCAGGTTTTGGCCTTCTGCCCCGGCTGGGTGAAGACCGAATTCTTCAACCACGCCTATCAGACCAGCGAGGATGCGGTTACCTACTATAATAAAGTCTTCACCGCCCAAGAGGTGGTCAAGGACGCCCTCAAGGCCCTCAAAAAGGGCAAGGATGTCTGCGTTCCGAGCTGGCAGAATAAACTGCAGGTTTTCGGCGTAAAGATGCTCCCTACCAAATTTGTTATCAAAATCTGGATGCGCCAGCAAAAGCATAAATCCTAAATAAAAAACCGCAGTTTATAAAAACTGCGGTTTGATTTTTTATTCCTCGATCTTAAAGATCTTTTTGATCTCCTCATCGATGACTTCGGGGGCATTTTCCAAGATCTCGGGATGCTTCATATAATCCTGGAAGCGGCGGAAAGCCAAGGCAAAATAACTGCCGCTGGCGATACGCTCATCCATAACGATCCCCAAGGGCATGCATTTTTCATGGATGATCTCGCCGCCCTTGCGCTTGGGAACCTCGCGGTTGACGCCCATCGCCATGGCGATGGAGGTGGTGCCGAAATCATAAACATGATGGTAAATGGAGTTGGTGCGGATGCTGGCCAGATCGGTAATGACCAACGAAATATGGAAGGGGCTCATATCAATGATGGACTTCGGAAGCAAGCCATGCTTATCCATCCAGCGCAAAACCTTCACCCCAACCCGCAGCAAGCCGGGAATGGAGAGCAGAAAAGCAATGATCTTTTCCGTTCCGTTATCGGGATTTTCCTTGCGGTTTTCGGTAATATACTCGGTCAGCCGTTCCTGCACCTTGAAAACATCATCGGTGGGTTGGAAATAGATCTTGCTCATGGTGCCGCCTTCGGTAACGTTGCCGCCCTGCAGCACCACCATCCCTACCGCCAATTCATTGCGAGCATAAATGTTATTATTCACAATAAAATGGTTCAGGCGGGGAAATTCATCCAAAACCCGAATGTAGGCCGCCAGAAGCACCGCCAGGCGGGAGATCTTCATCCCCTCATCCCGCTTGCGGTGAACGTAATCCGCAACAGGATCCACCGGAATATCGATGGTGATCATATTCATGGAATCCACGCGGGAGGCCATGATATGGGCCGCAACGGTATACATAGGATCGGTTATTTTCAGCCGAATGCCGTCTTTTCTTT
Organism: Eubacteriales bacterium; assembly: GCA_045596965.1. Classification (GTDB taxonomy): domain Bacteria; phylum Bacillota; class Clostridia; order Oscillospirales; family QAKW01; genus QAKW01. Next base: position 15,434 of record JAZODI010000149.1, read on the forward strand.
TCATAAAAATTACCTCAAAAATTTTTAATGCGTTATTATTATACATTATTTTCGTCAATTAAGCAAGAAAAATGTCAAAAAAGGCAAAAACTGCACCCCTCCCACCTTGATTTTTAGCTAAAACTCTAATATAATAATTCTATTCTTTTCTATGAGGTAATTATGGATCATTTGAGAAAAACTTTATTGCCCATCCTGGCAGCCTTCATCTGGGGCACAGCCTTTGTTGCCCAAAGCGTGGGGGCGGATTATATGCCCCCCTTTGCCTTCAATACCGTTCGCTCCTGCATTGCCACCCTTGCCCTTTTGGCGGTGGTGGCGCTTTTTGCCAAATTGCGCAAAGAACCCTTTCTTCCCAAGAAAGAGCAGCGCCGCGATCTGCTGATCGGCGGCCTTTGCTGCGGCGGGATGCTGGCCATCGCTTCGGCGCTCCAGCAGGCGGGCCTGGGGAATACCGATCCCGGCAAGGCGGGATTTATCACCGCCCTATATATTGTTTTGGTGCCGATCGCAGGCCTCTTTTTTAAGAAGCGCGCCCCCCTCACCGTTTGGATCGCGGTGGTGATCGCAACAGCCGGGCTTTACTTTCTATGCATTGACCCGTCAGAGACCTTTTATATCGAGCCCAGCGACCTGCTGATCATTGGTTGCGCCATCTGCTTTACCGGCCATATTCTGGTGATCGACCATTTCACCCAAAAGGTGGATGGGGTGCGCCTTTCCTGTATGCAGTTTTTCGTTACCGCCGTGATCTCGGGGATCTTGATGCTTTTCTTTGAGCAACCCGATTGGAGCGTTCTCCCTCAATGCACCGTTCCTCTGCTCTATACCGGCGTTCTTTCCAGCGGCGTTGCCTATACCCTGCAGATCATCGCCCAAAAGGATGCCAATCCCACCGTTGTTACCCTGCTTTTGAGCTTGGAATCCGCCTTTGCCGTCTTGGCGGGGGTGGTGATGGGGGATCGCCTCTCGGCCTGGGAATGGTTGGGTTGCGGGCTGATGCTGATCGCCGTTTTCTGCGCTCAACTGCCGCCCCTTGACAAAATAACGAAAAAGGTGTAGAATTACACTTAGAGATTCCTTCATATTATATACAGAGGTGATTTGAATGACGCGAGAGTCCTTTATCGCCCTTTGCGACCGCAAGGAAAAGCTGGTGCGCAATGAGCTGGGCTATAGCCAGGAAAAAATGTGTTCCCTGCTCGGCGTATCCAAAAAGACCCTGGTTGAAATTGAAAAATGGCGCTCTTCGCTGGGCTGGCAGGGCGCCTGCACCCTTTGCATCCTTTTTCAGAACACCCGCGAGATTACCCTCACCTTCGGGACCGATATCCCCGCCCTTCTGCAGGCCATGACCGAAGATGCGGCCTTCCTGCCGCCGGTGGAATCGCCCCACGCCCAATGGATCTCCATTTTAGATCTGGGCGAGAATAAGATCGAGCAAAATACCGCCAGCCAGCTTTATCGCCTGCGCCGAGGCGGAGAAACCATTGCCGCCGCCTTCGAGCTGGCCGAGCTGAGAAAGAGGTGCGGGATCTGATGAACAAATTGGAATATATTTTTAAAAGCCTTTTGAAGATCAATACCAAAGAGGTGGATCATCGGCTGGATCAGGTGATCCGCGCCACCGGCAGAAGCAAGTTTTCCATCCTCTTTGATATGATGCTTTGCGGTTTTCGTCATGGCGCAGGCTATAACGATTATACCATCTTCGGGATGTATGATATGACCGAGGAGCAACGGGCCCAGATCCTCACCCGCGCCAAAAACCAAGCCTATATCGATGGGCTCAACGCCCCCGAGGATCGCCATTATTTCGAAAATAAATCCGAATTCATGGCCCTTTTTGCCAAGGAAAGCGGGCGGGAATATTTGGATCTCACCCACGCCACCTTCGATGATTTCGAAGCCTTTTTCCAAAAGCACGGCCAGATGATCGCCAAGCCCGAAGCAGGGCTTTGGGGCAGGGATGTTGAAAAGCTGGATCCAACCGCGGAAGATAGCGCGGTAACGCTTTATAATCGGCTCAAGACCGGCGGCCAGACCCTCATCGAAGAGGTTTTGGAGCAGCACGTTGCGGTGGATGCCCTTTATGCAGGCTCTGTTAATACCGTTCGGCTGGTTACCATGACCGATGAATCCGGCAAGCCCCACCTGCTCTTTGCCGCCATGCGGCTGGGCCGCGGCGGATCGGTGATCGATAATTTCCATTCCGGCGGGCTGATCGTTCCCATCGACCTGAAAAAAGGCTGCCTTATGGGTGTTGCGGCCAATCAGGATGGGGAATCCTTCGAGCTCCATCCCGATTCGGGGATTAAATTCGATGGCTACTTCCTCCCCTATTGGAAGGAATGCCTGAAGATCACCTCCAAGGCCACCCAAAAGGTACCCGGTATCCGCTATGTCGGCTGGGATATTGCCATCACCCCCAAGGGGCCTGTTATGGTTGCGGGAACGCCTACCCCCGGCCATGAAATTTATCAATTGGTTGCTCAAAACCCGGAGAAAAAAGGAATGCTCCCCATCTTTGAAAAGGCCGTTCCTTATGACTCTCTCGGCGAAAATAAAAACACAGAAGAAAAGGACTGTTAACTATGCTGGACATTAAGTTTATTCGCGAAAACCCGGAGCTCGTTAAAGAGAATATCCGCAAAAAATTCAAAGATTCCAAACTCCCCTTGGTGGATGAAGCCATCGCCCTCTATGAGGAAAAGCTCAATTCCAATAAGCGGGCCGATGACCTGCGCGCCAACCGCAACCGCCTCTCGAAGCAGATCGGTATGCTGATGGGCCAGGGCAAGCGGGAGGAAGCCGAGGAGATCAAGGCCCAGGTCAACGCCCAGGCCGCCGAGCTTGCCGACCTGCAGAAGAAGGAAGGCGAACTCCAGCAGAAACTCAACGAAGTGATGATGAAGATCCCCAATATCGTCGATCCTTCGGTCCCCGTTGGTAAAAACGATGAAGAAAATGTGGAAGTCGAGCAGTTCGGCGAAAAAACCACCCCCGCTTTCGAGATCCCCTATCATACCGATATCATGGCTAAGTTTGCCGGCATTGATAAGGAAGCGGCAGGCCGCGTGGCCGGCGAAGGTTTCTATTATCTGATGGGCGATATTGCCCGCCTCCATAGCGCGGTTTTGGCCTATGCCCGCGATTTCATGATCGATAAGGGCTTTACCTATTGCATCCCCCCCTTCATGATCCGCAGCAATGTTGTTACCGGCGTTATGAGCTTTGAAGAGATGGACGCCATGATGTATAAGATCGAGGGCGAGGATCTCTACCTGATCGGTACCAGCGAGCATTCCATGATCGGTAAGTTCATCGATACCATCACCCCCGAAGAATCCCTCCCCCTCACCCTCACCAGCTATTCCCCCTGCTTCCGCAAGGAGAAGGGTGCCCATGGCATTGAGGAGCGAGGCATCTACCGCATCCATCAGTTTGAAAAGCAGGAGATGATCGTCATCTGCAAGCCCGAAGAGAGCATGGATTGGTTCCATAAGATGTGGAGCTATTCGGTGGAGCTGTTCCGCTCGCTGGACATTCCTGTCCGTACCCTGGAATGCTGCACCGGCGATCTGGCCGATCTGAAGGTGAAATCCTATGATGTGGAAGCCTGGTCTCCCAAGCAGCAGAAATATTTCGAGGTCTGCTCCTGCTCCAATCTGGGCGATGCCCAGGCCCGCCGCCTCGGCATCCGCGTAAAGGGGGAGGACGGCAAGAAATACCTTGCCCATACCCTCAATAATACCGTTGTTGCTCCCCCGCGTATGCTGATCGCTTTCCTGGAAAACAATCTGGAGTTCAACGGTGAGAAGTATTCCGTTCGCATCCCCGAGGCCCTGCGCCCCTATATGGGCGGCAAGACTGTCATCGAAGAAAAGTAATTTTAAAAACGACCATCGCAAGATGGTCGTTTTTTATATCGTTTCAAAAAGATAAAGCATCAGCGGAATGGTAACGCAGGAAAAAAGATGGGATAAAATGGTCATGCCAGCCGCCTCTTTCGTATCCCTGCCGCAGGCGGCGGGGATGATAATAGCATTCAGCCCGGGCGGCAACGCTAAAATCAGCAAAATGCAGGTGGCGGTTGAAAGGGGAAGGGGCAAAAAAGCAAGAACCGCGATCCCCGCCAAGGGATACACCAGCAGGCGAAAAACCGAAAAAAGATAGATTCCTTTCTCCCTGCGGATCACCCGCCAATCCACCGATGCCACGCTGATCCCCGTTAGCAGCATTGCCACCGGCGACATACTTGCCGCCGAGGCATCCAGCGCCTGATGAACAAAATCAGGCAAGGGGATCTGCAGTAACCCCAAAATCATCCCCAAGGGAATGGATAAAAATAAGGGATTCCAAAAGACCTTCAGCCAATCCCGCAGGGAGCGTTTTTTCACCCGCGGCATCAGCAGCGAGGGGGTCGCCCAGGCAAAGACCAAGATCCATAGGGGCAGGCTGAAAATCAGATATTCAAAAAAATAATCGGGATATAGGGCAGAAACCAGAGCATTGCCCATAAAGCTGAAATTGGAAAAGCAAAGGCCGTAAACATAAATATTGCGCATCTCTGCATCCCTGCTGCAAAACCGCGCAATGAGATAGGATGGCAAAACCAAGACCAAAAGCAGGATCACCCCATATAAAAAGGGCTTCCATGCCGTTTCCAGGGTAGCAGGGGTGAAGCGTTTAATAAAGGTAGAAAGAATCAGGGCAGGGATCAAAACGGTGATCTCTAATTTCGATAAAACCCCCGCCGCGCTTTGCGCCAAAACCCCGCTTCGGGCCAATAAATATCCGATGCCGATCATCAAAAACAGATAGGCAAGTTGATTTAAAGTCGGTAAGATCATGTCCATGATTTTATCATAACCAACTCCGCGATAAGATATGCAAAACCGCCGGGAAGGTCTCGGCGGTTTTGCATTCTTATT
>JAZODI010000150.1:0-3910 GCA_045596965.1 Eubacteriales bacterium
TAAAAACTATTGTGGCGAATGGAAGTCATAACAGGATGAAAATCAAGGCGCACCAGCCGATCGCAATCAATAAAGCATGTATCGATTACCGCCAGCGTTTCGGGGAACACAATATCCTCCAGGCAATGCAGATCATTAAAGGAATTAAAGATCTGCGTGATCCCCTCTCCGATCACCAAATGGCGGACAGTGGTATCGACTGCAATCACCGTATCGCCCCAAACCAACCCACCATGAATATCCCGCGGATAAAGATCCTCCACCTTCCCACTTCCGGTGATGGTCAAGGTTCCGCTTTTTGCATCAAAAGAGGTGGAATAACTCCGTTCTTCTTCCTCCTCCACCTGCGGCGGTGGTGTCAACCACCAAAGGAGGGCACCGGCAACCGTCAACAAAACAGCAAGCCCGATCAAAACAAAAATCCAAACCTTATTTTGCTTCATGATCAAATCCTCCTTCAATAACATCGTCACTCATTGATTTCCTGACTTCTATATTTTAATTTTATCATATCGGCCACCTCTTTTCAATCCTTATACGCCCTTTCTTTAAGTCCCCGTTGACCTTTAAAACACATTCCCTTCGGGTCTCTTTTTATTATCTAAAAATTTTTTTGGTTCGTCTGTTAAAACTCCTCTTTTGAAATCGGCAATTTCATAACACATTTTCCCTTTTTAATGGCGTAATCAAGAGCGATCCCCGTTCCGCTTTTTCGATTTGCGGGCGCGTTTTGTTCATCATAATAAACGATACAAAAATCACTGTTGTTTATCATTTCATAGTTGCGCTTAATGTAGACCGCTCTGCCTGCACCGATTATTTTCTCGGGATAGTAGGTATCCTCATAACTTTCCAAAAGATAGTTTTTATAATTCTCACTAATATATGGATATTCCGCCCGCACATAAATTCGTTTTATGTGCGGGTATTTTTCTTTCATTTTTGTTACGAGGTCTAAGCAAAAATCATTAAAACGACTTTTGCTCCCGAAAAGAAAGGTATCAACATTTTCATGCAAAATCATTTTTTCAATGATATTGTAAAAGCTTGTCTTTAATTCTTCGGACTCTGTTATTGTCCTATGACCAAAAATACAGCAAGTATGAGATTTATTCATATTTTCACCTCATAAAAATACTATAAGCAAGAAAAACCGGTTTTAAATATTTATAGTATACACTTCGAAATTATAAATATCAATAGTCTATGGAATAATTAAAACAATATCAATAGACTCTAATATAGAGGTGATTTTATGAGTGATTTGACAAAAACCGTTGGACTGCGCATTCGTAATTATAGAACGCAACTTGGTTTAAGCCAAGAAAAGTTAGCGGAACTTGCCGGTTGTCATCCGACATATATCGGCCAGTTAGAACGCGGAGAAAAGAATGCCACATTGGAAAGCATTGATAAGATTGCTTCTTCGTTGAAAATATCCTTATCTAAGCTTTTCGAAAATCTTGGCGGCGAAAACCCTTCGGAGCGCAATTTGCCTCTTGAATGCTATGAATTTTTATTGGCGAAAAACCAACAAGAGCAAGAACAAATTATGAAGATCCTAATCGAGATGGATAAATATAAAGAAAACTGATTTATTATCTAACAAAAAAGAGACCCGAATTTCGGGTCTCTTTTTGCATCTCATAAAGACTATCCAAATTATCACATCATAAAGACCGTTCAAATTGAATGCAGAAGTGGTTTTCTCCCGGCGAAGGCGTATGTCGATACGGCGAGACGGGAAAAACCGCTAAAAAAAGAGACCCAAGCTTGGGTCTCTTTTTTGTTCTGCTTCAATTTCAACGGTCTTACTCCAACGAGAAAATATAATGATAAACCGGTTGGCCGCCGGGGAGACATAGTACCTCCGCCTCGGGAAACTGCTCCTGAATCTGCGCGGTGATGGCTTGCGCATCCTCTTCGGTTACATCCTCGCCGTAGTAGACGTTGATATAGCTGCCGCCATCGGCGGAGAGCTGCTCAAAGAGCTTGCGGACAACGGTAGACATATCATCTTCCACAAAGGTAACCTTGGTTTCCATCAGGCCGAGAAGCTGACCTTCCTTGATCTCATGATCATCGAAGACAGAATCGCGGGCGGCATAGGTTACCTGGGCGGTTTTAACGGTTTCAAGCTGGGCGGTCATGGCCTCGGCCAGCGCATCGGGCTCGAGGGTCTCATCGAAGCCCAGCATGGCGGTAATTCCCTGGGGAACGGTCTTGCTGGGGATGACGATCACCTGCTTGGCGGTGGAAAGCTCCTTCGCCTGCTCGGCGGCCATGATAATATTCTTATTATTGGGCAGGACCAACACCACCTCGGCGGGGGTGCGGTTGACAGCCGCCAGAATATCGGCGGTGGAGGGGTTCATGGTCTGACCGCCTTCCACAACGGTATCCACACCCAGATCCTTGCAAAGGGCGGCAAGGCCTGCGCCTGCTACCACCGAAACAAAGCCATACTTCTTTTCAGGCTCTGCGATGGCGGGCGCTTCGGGCTCGCTCTTTTTGCGGGCGCGGAACTCCTCTTTCATATTATCGATCTTAAGGTTGACCAAGGAACCGTAGCGCAGGGCCTCTTCGATGGCGCGGCCGGGATGGTTGGTATGGACATGGACCTTGATAATATCATTATCGGGCACGCAGACCACGCTATCACCGATCGACTCCAGATAGGAGCGCAGCTCGGCGGGGTTATCCTTTTTGGCGGTCTCATCCACGGTAACGATATATTCGGTGCAGTAGGTAAACTTAATGTCTTCCTCCCGCATGGGCATTTCATCCACTACCGAATCGGTAACCTCTTCGGCCACCTCCTGGGGCTGGATGGGATTGCCCTGCAACGCGGCGAGAGCACCTTCCATAACAACGGCGAAGCCCTTACCGCCCGCATCGACCACCCCTGCCTGCTTGAGCTGGGGCAGCATTTCGGGGGTCTCGGCCAGAACCTTATTGGCCTCGGCCACATAATAGGCCAGCGCCTCTGCCATGGAGATATCCGCCTTTTCCACATAAGCGGTCAGCCGCTCGGCGGCCACGCGGGAAACGGTGAGGACCGTACCTTCGGTGGGCTTCATAACCGCCCGATAGGCGGCCTTCACGCCCTGATTGATCGCCTCGGCAAAATCCTTGGCGGTGGCGGTTTCCTTATCCTTGAGGCCCTTGGAGATGCCGCGGAACAGCAAAGATAAAATAACGCCGCTATTGCCCCTGGCACCCTTGAGCATGGCGCCGGCGGCCCGATCGGAGGCCTGGGCAACGGTGCAATCCCCCATCGCCTGCAGTTCGCGGGCGGCGGCGGAGATGGTGAGGGACATATTGGTGCCGGTATCGCCATCGGGCACAGGGAAAACATTCAGCGCATTGATGGCGGCCTTTTGATTGCTGATATGATTACATCCGGAGATGATCATCTCGCAATACTGCTTACCTGTTATCATAAAATGAACTCTCCTTAGTTGACTTTCATACCGTCAATCAAAATATTGACTTTCTTAACTGCGAAGCCGGTCATCTGCTCCACATTATATTTTACTTCCTTGGCAATGCTGCGGGTAACGGCAGGGAGATTGACGCCATAGAGGACAACGATATGCATCTCAACAATGATCCCATCCCCATCGGCAATGACCTTGACGCCCTTCTCATAATGGTCCTTTTTGAGCAGGGAGACAATGCCGTCGCTTGCGGATTTGGCGGCCATACCCACCACGCCGTAGCAGGAATTCGCAACATGACCAACGATATTTGCAAATACAGTTTCGGTAATATTGATCGTTCCGTTATGGTTGTTTACGGTCATGGAAAATACCTCCTTTTAAGTGTATCATCACCTATTATATATTATTTTGCCCTAAATTACAATAGTTTTTTATTCATGGCAGGTAAAGTAGAGGATCTGGCGGTC
>JAZODI010000151.1:0-4108 GCA_045596965.1 Eubacteriales bacterium
AAGTGAACACTTTTCGCTCGGATTCAAATATGTTCGTTTGATCGCACCTTTTGAATTGGCAGAAACTAAAAGCGTGCAGGTTCAGCTCCTGGTCGATGGAAAGGGTATTGCCTATTTTGATGGTGCGCAGTTGGAAAATAACCCCTTTGCCAACGCCTATAATATGCTGGAAAACGGCAATTTCGAGCGTGAACTTGCCGGCTGGACTGCAACCTCCGGCGCGGAAGCCTCTGCGGAAGCGCGCTTTAATATGAGCAAGGCCTTGAAGGTAACCGGCAACCCGGAACAGGCTTGTTGCGCATACCAGGATGTGAATGTACGCTCCAACCGCACTACGCGGGAAACCTTTGTCCTCTCCGGCTGGGCGAAGGGTGAGGGTCTGGTCAACCGCGAGCGGGAAGGCGTGCCCGATGCGCAGTATCGCCTCCGCGCGGTGATCCAATATAATGATCCTGAAACCAATGAATACGGCACCGAGGAATTTACCGCCGATTTCGCCCCCTGCACCGCAGAATGGCAGTTTGCTTCGGTGGAATTTTCCAAGAGTAAGTATAGCATTGTGAAGAATATCCGCATCTACTGCGATTATAGTTATAATAGCGGCGAAGTTTTCTTCGATAATATTCAGTTGATCCGCACCGCCGAAGAGCTTGATCTTACCGCAAGCGATTTCAGCGTTGAGCCTACCGATGAGGTCGGAGGCGGTGAGGAAACGGTGGAAACGGAGGATACCGCTCCCGCATTTGAGGAGCTCTTGGATTCCTTCGGCAACACCCTGACCGAAACCACCTTTACCGACGGTGAGTTCGGCACCATCTACCGCTCCTTCGGCTTTGATGCCGATGGCAACGATCTCCTGCGCGAGACCGATGCCCGCGGAAAGGATACCACCTATACCGTGGACGAGGAGACCTCCCGCAACGAAGAGGTAACCGACCGTTGCGGCAATAAGACCGCCTATGAATATGATGCGGCGGGCAAGACCACCAAGGTGATCAGCAAGGATGCAGAAGGTCAGGAGCTGGCGCAGGTTTCCTATGCCTATGATGCCTTTGATAATATGACCGAGATCGTCCGTGGCGATGGAATGAAATATGTTCTGAACTATAATGCCTTCCATAATCTCCAAAGCATCGGCATCGAGGGCAAGACCGACGGCGACCTGATCCGCTATACCTATAAAAACGGCAACGGCCGCCTCAAAGAGATGACCTATGCCAACGGCGATAAGATGAAGGCGACCTACAACAGCATCGGTCAGATGATTGCCGAAAAATGGTATGATCTGTCGAATACCCTTACTGCCCACTATAAATATGTCTATGATGGCGAGGGAAACATCGTCCGCTCCATTGACATGCTGGCAGAGAAGGAGTATAATTACACTTATGAGGAAGGCCGATTGGTGCGTGCGGCAGAGTTTGCCATTACCATCGGGGAGAGCGAGATCATCACCGGCAAAACTCCGGTTAATACCATCTCCTATACCTATGATGCGGAAGGCAACCTGACCCAAAAGCAGATCGCGCCCGCATCCGGCTCCAAGCAGTATATTTATTATGAGACCAACGAGGATAACACCATTGTTAAGTTTACTGCGGGCGGTAATAACGTTACCTCTCATAGCAAGTCCGATTCCTTCGGCCGCAAGGTCTTTGATGAGCTTCAGCTCAGCACCGGCTTTGTATCCCGCCAGTTCCATTACCATGCGGGCGAGGTAACCGAGGAGCATAAGGATTACGCTAAGCTGAAATCCTCGGCAACGACCCAGCTTGTAAGTCAAATTGTGCTGTCTGATGGCCGCACCATCTCCTATGAGTATGATGCAGAAGAGCGGATCACCAAGGTGGACGACAGTGTAGACGGTATTACCACCTATACCTATGATGCCATGGGTCAGCTTCTCACCGAGACCGTAAACGGTAACGTTGTCAACGCCATGACCTATGATAACTATGGTAATATCCTGCTGAAGAATAATATTCAGTATAGTTATGATGCGGTCTGGAAGGATCGGCTGACCTGCTATAACGGCGGATCCATCTCCTATGATGCCCAGGGCAACCCGGTTTCCTACCTTGGTCATACCCTCACCTGGGAAAAGGGCCGTCAGCTGAAATCCTTCGATGATATTCAGTATACCTATAATGCCAACGGCATCCGTACCTCTAAAACCGTCGGCGGTGTAACCCATACCTATACCCTGGATGGCACCAAGATCCTGCGGGAAGCCTGGGGTGAAAACACCCTGATTCCCCTTTATGATAATGAGGATGGGGTCTGCGGTATCATCTATAACAATGAGCCCTTCTACTTCCTCAAGAACCTGCAGGGGGATATTATTGGCATTGTCAATAAGGATGCTGAAACTGTGGCCAGATATTCCTATGATGCCTGGGGTGTCTGCACCGTAAAGCAGGATACTTCCGAGTGTGGGATTGCGACGGTGAACCCCTTCCGTTATCGTGGCTATTACTATGATGAAGAAACTGGACTCTACTATGTATTCAGCCGTTATTACGATCCTGAGATTGGTCGGTGGATTAGTCCTGAACGCAATATATATATCGGTGAGTTTGATGGAATAGCTGGACTATTGGGGTATCAGGTATATGCTTATTGTGCCAACGATCCTGTTATATACAAAGATGAAACCGGTGAAAGTATAAGTCTTACAATGTGTGTAATCATTGGAGTAATTGCTGGTGCGGCTGCTGGAGCAATTGCGTCTAAAATGATCTATGGCGAAGTGAACGGATGGTGGATTCTTGGTGGAGCAGTAATTGGTGGCGTATTAGGATATTTCGGTGGGGCATTTTTTGGTGCTTCTGGAATCAAAGCAGGAACACTCGCCTCTAAGATAAGTATGTCGCGTGTTAGATGGGTAGGTAAGATTGGTGAAAAGCTTTCTCGATTACCAAAAAACACAAAGCACATCGATTCGCTGACAAAGACTGCCAAATATAGAATCCCTGATTATTTGGATAAAGCAAATAAAATAATTGGTGACGTAAAGAATGTTAAGAAACTTTCATATACTAAACAACTTAAGGATTTTATGCTTTATGCAGAAAAATATGGGTATACTTATGTGCTCAAAATTAGAAAGACCACGCAACTTTCTTCGACACTTAAATCGTTGGTGGATGCTGGGAAAATCGTTTTGTTATACTTTTAATATTTAGGGAGAAAATATGGATAAGCAGTTGCTAAAACTACTTGAGCAAAAACGAAAGAATGCGTATGCTGATCCGCAAAGTATATTTAGAAAATACGATTGTTTTTTAGAAGAAAATGGAGTGTATCATTCTTTTAATGAAAAATTGTTTTTCGATTCTATAAAAAACAAAGGTAATCTATGTGAATTTACTCTATCAATTTATTTTGAAGCGACCTATGATAATGAAAAAGAATTTTTATTAAACTGCTTGCTTCATATGGGATATGATCGTAATTCTTTAGTTGAACTTGTTTTAGATTTATTTAAAAAAGAAAAACAAAATAAATATCTTTGGCATTATGCTGATTTTCTATATTCCTTGAAAAATTATGAATATTTAGATGATTATATAAAACTTATAATGGATAAAAGTTACGGATCAAGCCGAGAAATGCTTATTCTTTTGGTAGGGGAAAGCAGAATGGATATGGTTATTCCATATTTAATAGAATTGTCCAACGATAACAGTGTTATAGGCCATGTATTAACTGCATTAAGCCATTACGATGATGGTAAAATCACTACGATAATGAAAAAGCATATTAATCATCCCCAAAAATGGATTTCTGATATCGCCAACAAATATTTACAGAAAAGACAGGGGACGGTTAGCGTGAAAACGAAATAAGAAGACAGGGGACGGTACTGTGTCTTGAAAAAACAAAATAATGTTTCACCCGCATCTTCGGATGCGGGTGTTTTTTCTCCGGCTGGGCGAAGGGTGAGGGTCTGATCAACCGCGAGCGGGATGGTGTGCCCGATGCGCAGTATCGCCTCCGCGCGGTGATCCAATATGATGATTCCGAAACCGGCGAAAAAGGCACCGAGGAATTTACCGCCGAAGACAGGGGACGGTACTGTGTCTTGAAAAAACAAAATAATGTTTCA
>JAZODI010000152.1:0-2031 GCA_045596965.1 Eubacteriales bacterium
GCCTATGAACCTATCTCCCGATGCCGTGACGACCTTGCCACCTTCTCTGTTGCAGATATGCAGATTAGTGGTGAGTTTAATTTTGTGTATTGCAATGAACGGGTCGCAAGGGAGAAAATAAACTTGCTTTTCTCCAGCTAGGAGCTATTCTTCAAGACACAAACATTTAACATTTATAAAAACAAAAAAGGGGCAGACTTTACGAAATTAATCGTAAAATCTGCCCTTGATATCTGTTGAATTTAGTTCAAGTCCTCCCCGAAAGCCGTTTTTGGCTTAGGATATCTACCCAGTTTCACTTGAAAAAATGGGATAAAAAAATCCAGTAACCGTTGTGGTTACTGGATTTCTTGCACCGATATCTAAATCGGTTCGCAATGTTGGTTGCGGAGGGCGGACAGCCGCTCTTGGAAGCCTTTGTGAAATCAAAGCCTTGATCAACGAGCGCCTTGCGGTGCCCGAAATTTTTGGGTCAGCCGGCGGGGCATCTGCCCAAAATTTCGACCGCTGCGGTAACCCCGCCACCCCTTCATCTGCGCTATGGCAGCGGGGTGGCGGCGTTCAAGTTATTCGCCCGACATTTCTGCTAAGAGCAGAAACTCGGTTCACGATACCGAAGGCCGGAGGTTCAAGTCCACCAAACCCGACGCGACCAAAAAGAAAAATCCTCACTCCCGAATGGGAATGAGGATTTTTTGGTTGCGGAGGGAGGACTTGAACCTCCGGCCTTCGGGTTATGAGCCCGACGAGCTACCAACTGCTCCACTCCGCGATGTCTGCATTTTTGAGTGCCTATATAGTATAGCAGTGAAAATCGGATTTGTCAACCCTTTTTCTTTAAAAGTATATGAAAAAAACGGCAGATTATGCATCCACCGTTTTTTCGAAATGGGCGATGACCTTTTTGGGGTGGAGTGAGGTCGGTTTGATTACTTTGGAAGATGGATTGGCCTTTAATATAATAATTTGACCGAAAAAACAAAGTGGGGGCAAAGGAGGTTTGATTTGAATAATAAGATATTGGAAAATTACTAAAACACCCCTTGAATTTTAAATAATGGGGGTATATAATGAGCGCAAAAGAGAGATGCTCTTTTGGAGGCGAGAAATGAAAAAAATCTCAACCCAAGAAATGTGCGCAGGCCCGCTTTTAGGGCCGATCATCCGTTATACCATTCCCGTTATGCTCAGCGGGTTGCTCCAGCTCTTTTTTAATGCCGCCGATCTGGTGGTGGTGGGGCAGTTCTGCGGCAGCAATTCAGTGGCCGCGGTGGGGGCGACCAGCTCATTGACCCATCTTATTGTTAATTTTTTCATCGGCCTTTCCGTTGGAACGGGGGTTGTTGTTGCCCAGGGGCTGGGCGCCCATGATGAAAGAAAGGTGCATCAGGCGGTTCATACCGCCATCCCTTTGGCGCTGATCTGCGGCGTTATTGTAACAGTGGTTGGCGCGATCTGGGCGCCGCAATTTCTTCTTTGGATGGAAACTCCTTCCGAGTTTCGCGCCCTTTCCGTTCTTTATCTTCGCATCTATTTTGGCGGTGCGATTTTCATGATGGTCTATAACTTTGGCGCCGCCATCCTTCGCGCCGCGGGGGATACCCAAGGTCCGTTGCTCTATCTGGCGATCGCGGGCATCTTAAACGTTGTTCTTAATGTTATTTTTGTTACCGTTTTTCATATGGATGTGGCGGGGGTTGCGCTGGCAACTGCTCTTTCCCAGGTCGTTTCCTGCGTTTTGGTGCTATGGGCATTGATGAAGCGTGCCGACGGATGCAAGCTGATCTGGAAAAAACTTGGCATTCATCGGAAACCAATGGGGCAGATCCTGCGGATCGGTATTCCGGCGGGGATCCAAAGTTCCTTATTTTCCATCTCCAATGTTTTGATCCAAAGCGGCATTAATTCCTTTGGGGCGATCTGCGTGGCGGGCAACACTGCTGCCAGCACGTTAGAGGGCTTTGTTTATATTTCTATGAACGCCTTTTATCAGACCACCCTGACCTTCACCGGCCAGAATGTTGGCGCGGG
>JAZODI010000153.1:0-2278 GCA_045596965.1 Eubacteriales bacterium
CATGGATCAACTTCACCTTTCTGCTAAAATAAAGAAAATTCGGCGCAACTTTCTGCGCCGAATTTATTATAATAAGTGCTCAAAACCTTGTCAAGATGTTTTAACAGTTTTGCCAACATGTTGCCAAGTTTTTTTGAAAATACCCCCTATTTTGAGGATATTTTTTTTAATCCTTGGCAACGATGATCTCCACCCCTGCCTGCTCCAATTCCTTGATGCTCTGCTTGGAGGCTCTGCTATCGGTGATCACCAGATCGATCTCCTCCAGCGGGCAAACGTTATTCATCGCCCGCACCCCTAATTTGCTGGAATCGGCCAGGGCGATAGATTGGCGGGCGTTTTTGATCAATCTGCGATGGATCTGCGCCTCCCCGATATGAAAATCGCTCAGCCCCTCTTCGGTGATGCCGCCGATGCCGATAAAGGCTTTATGGACATTAAAATGGGCAAAGTTTTCCTCTGCAGGAAAGCCTGATAGAGTCAGTTCCTTAGACCGAAGCTGACCGCCGGGCAAAATCACATTGCAGCCGGGGATTTCGCTTAGGTCCACCGCTGTTCGCAACGCGTTGGTCAAAACAGTGAGATTGCCGATTTTTTGCAAAAAAGGGACCATCGCCTGAACGGTGGTTCCCACCCCAAGATAGATGATCTCGCCGGGAGCAATCAACTTGGCCGCCTCTGCCGCGATGGAATTTTTTTGCAGATGATGAGCCTCTGAGCGGCTGGCATATTCCGGCTCCGAGCCCAAAGCAAGGTTGATCATCGCGCCGCCGTAGACCCGCCGCAAAACGCCCTGCATCTCTAAGTATTCCAGATCTCTCCGCACCGTTTCGATGGAGATATTAAACCGCTTCATCAGCTCGGAATTTTTGACCGTTCGCTGGCGGGTGATCAGCTCGATGATCTGGTTTCTCCGATCCATTTTCATAGTATTTTTCCTACCTTCCAAACCATTTTAAACTCTTTATTTAATAAAGCTGGTGGGCGTCCAAGGCTCTCTTTGAGGGATGCCGAATTGCTCTTTACCAAGGGCAATACTCTTCATCAAGAATGTCATATTTTCTGCCAGATGGCGCATGGTCTGCAACCCTTCGGCGTCCTCTGCCGCTTCTCCCACCTTGCGGCCATGAACGCTGTTCCAATATTGGCTGGAAGCAATGGGCATTCCCGAAATGGTGAAATATTTATTAAGCTGATCAAAGGTAGCCGAGCAGCCGCCCCGCCGCGCAACCGCCACCGAAGCCCCCACCTTCATGGTCTTGGGGAAGGAGGTGCTGTAGAAGAGGCGATCCAGCAAGGAGATGAGCGTTCCGTTGGCGGAGGCATAAAAGACAGGGCTTGCGATCACCAGCCCATCCGCCTGCTCCAATTTTTTGGCGATTTCATTCACAATATCATCAATGGTGCACTTTCCGTTTTTATAGCAATAGCCGCAACCCAGGCAACCGCGAATTTCTTCGCGCCCCACCTGAATGATCTCCGTTTCGATCCCTTGGGCGGCAAAAACCTTATCCATCTCTGCCAATGCAATGCCGGTGTTGCTTCCTGCGCGGGGGCTTCCGTTGAGCATTAAAACCTTCATATCCATTACCTGCTTTCTGCTTATTTTCTACATTATATTATATTATGGCTTTTGCTGTCAATGTGCATTTTTGAGAATGTTGTTTTTAGTGAATTTTTCTGTTTTTCTTTTTGTTTTTAGTTGACATTCATGTTGTTTTATGCTAAAATAAGGACAAGATAACCTGAAAATCTGTATTTTGTTGAATTTCAAACGGGAGGTACAATTGATGAAAACCGTGTACACCGAAAAAATAAATAAATCTCCGCGCATCCCCGCCCTGATCGAGCATTTATTTGCCAAAATGCCCGAGATCGAGGCCGACCGCGCGGTACTGCTGACCGAATCCTATCGGGCAACCGAAGGCCAGCCCATCGTTTTGCGGCGGGCGAAAGCCTTTGCCCATATTATGGATCACCTGCCCATCACCATCCGTCCGCTGGAGTTGATCGTGGGTAGTAACAGTAAGGCTCCCCGCGGCTGCCAGGTCTTCCCCGAATATTCCTATACCTGGCTGGAGGATGAATTTGATACCGTTGCCACCCGCAGCGCCGATCCCTTCTATATCTCGGAGGAAACCAAGGCCACTCTCCGCAAGGTCTATCCTTATTGGAAGGGCAAGACCACCAGCGAGCTGGCCACCGCCTATATGGCGCCCGAGGCGCTGGCGGCCATCGATCATAATATCTTCACCCCCGGCAACTATTTCTATAACGG
>JAZODI010000154.1:0-20981 GCA_045596965.1 Eubacteriales bacterium
CGATCGATCATCGCCCCCAAGTAGCGGGCGGGGAAGGTGAGGGTAACGCGGCGGGGCTCGCCGCCGAACATCCCGAAAAGGCGTGCGGTATAGCCCTCCATCCGAATGGCCTTGAAGGCCGCCTCGCCCAACCGTTTTTGATCGGTCTGGGCAAGATCCCCCATCCGATCCACCCGATAGTGGCGGATGGTTTGGGTGGCGTGGTCGAAGGCGATGAGATAATAAAATTCATCCTCCCATAAAAGCTGCCAGGGGGAAACGGTATAGCGCGCGCCCCCATGGCGGGGCTTTTTTTGCAGGGCACGCCCTTCCAGCACCCAATCGTAATAGCGAAAGGTGATGGCCGCGTTTTCGCGGATGGCGCGGCTGAGGTCGTCGACCAGATAAAAGATGGTTTCGTTCATATTTTTGATCCGATCGGCCACCTGCACCTGCCGCTTGAGCGCGCCCCCTTGATGGGCGCTGGCCAGAGCCGCCAATTTTTGCACCAACTGATCGGATTTTTTGGCGGTGATAAAGCGGGAAGAGGCCACCGCATCGGCCAGCAGCTGCAGCTCGGCGGGATCGAAGGTACGGGAGGCGGCATAATAGCGGGTCTCCTTGCCCTGCCGCTCCCGCAGAATATCCATTCCGCATTGGTTGAGGGTCTCGATATTTTCATAGATGCTTTTGCGCTCTGCCGCGATTCCGAAGGATTGAAGCCGATCGGTCAGCTCCTGCATGGTCAGGCCGTGGTCTTCGTCGGTTTCCTGCAGAAAGATCTGCTGCAGCCGCAAAAGCTTTTGGTTTTGATGGGGGGATTTCGCCACGCTTGATTCCTCCTGAAAGAAAAGCGGTGCGATGCACCGCTTTTGGTTATTTAATGTTGATCTCCCGCACGATCCCGCGGCATTGGGCAAAGCCGTTGGAGATATTATGACCGGTACCGTTGAGAAACTCCTGCTTGCCGATATAATACCCATTATCGTTGCTCATTTGGTCGGTTTCAACGGTGAGGGTAATATGGTGGACATGATTATATTTGGCATCGATTCGCTTGCCCTCCGCGCCCACATAGGGCATGGTGGCAGGGCGGGTCTCCACCGCTTTAACGGTGCCGAGCAGTTCTCCTTCTTCATAGAGAGAATCACCCACCTCAAACGCATCCAGAAAATGATCGCCCAAATTCTGCATCTCAATGGTATATTCCGCCGAGAAGGTCTTGGCCTCCTGCTCCTGCTTGGGGGCAAAGCGCAGCGCCATGGCAAGAATGCCCACCACCACCAAGAGCGCGATCAAAGCGTCAAAGAAATGAACCTTGCCGAAAAGGCGGCCCTTATCATCGATCAGTTTCATTCTGCCACCTCCTCAATATCCCAAACGGTGATGGCCGACCGGGTGGTCTCCGATTGGGGATAAAATTCCTTGCCGATATGGAGGGTCTCGCCGTTGACCTTGAAGGTGCCGCCTTGGAGCGTGCCGCTTGCGCGGACCGTCATTTCAATGGTCTTCCATTGGGGATCCACCACATCCACAAACTTGCCGCTCTCCGCATGGAGATATTCGGTGATCCGATCCATCGACTTTATGGCGGTGATGGTGCCCAAGGTCTTTTCCCCTTCCATATAAAACATCGTATCGCCCACCTTATAAAAATCATAAGGGTCGTTGGTGGATTGGGTGAAGCGCAGAGTCAGGTCATATTGTTTGCCGGCGGGCTCTTCGCCGCTTCCTCTCAAAAAGAAGAACCAGAAAGCACCCCCCGCAATGGCCAGCGCCAGAATGGCGCAGATCAGGGCGTCCAGCCGGGTGAAGCGTTTTTTAGCCATGATGTTTTTCCTCCTGTTTTAAAATATCGGCGGCCGCAAAGCCCAGCACCAGAACGATCCAGAAAAGCTGGAACACGCGGTAGTTATACCAGGTATAGTCGAATACGCTTTGCAGCAGCATCCCCCAGAATACCGAGCCGAAGCCCAGCATCAAAAGGCGGTCGCGGCGGGGCATCTTCTCCCGCGCCGCGCGCATGGAGCGTTGGTAGCCCGCGAGCAAAAGAATCATATAGACCAGCCCTAAGATCCCGAAGGAGATCACCAGCTGGAAGAATAAGCTATGGGAATGGGGGGCAACGATCGCCGGCAGAGCGTAAAGGGGATAAACCGCATTAAACGCTTTTTCGCCCAGCCCCAGCCCGCAATACCAATAATCCGCCAGCATGAATAGGGTGCCGATATAGATCCACATCCGAAAGGAGGTGGAAGAATCGTTCATGTTGCCGATGCTCAAAATGCGGTCGATGATGCTTTGGGGCATCACCGCCAGCGCGACCGGCACCGCCGCAACCAGGGCGGCAACGGTCCATTTCTTGCTGAAGTTCCAAAGGAAGATCAGGGCGGTCAGCAATAATCCCACATAACAGCCGCGGGAATAGGTCAGCAAAAGGTTGACCCCCAGCAGCAGGTCGATCCCCCAAAGAAGCCAACGCTTGCGCCCCTTGGAATAAAGAGCCAGCGCGGCGCAGAGGGGCATGGCCAGCAATATAAATTCGCCGAAAACATTGGGGTTGGCAAAGGTGCTGTAGACCCGCAGGCTCAGCCCTTCAAAAAGCGCGGTATCGGTCCAGGTGGTATCCACCTTGCCCGAGAGGTATTGAAATAATCCGTAGCATCCGCTGGCCGCGGCACCCAAGATCATCGACCAAAGGGTGGCGGTCAGCTTTCGGCGGGTATCCACCACCCGCCGCAAAAACAGCACACAGAAGAAAAGCCCCAGCCACATAAAGGCGACCTTCGCCGAATCCATCAACGCAAAGGAGAAGAAGGTGGAGGCAATGCAAAGGATGGGGAAGAGGAGAAGCATTACGTCCAGCCCGTCCACCGCCTTGCCCTTCGCACCGTCAAAGGCGCGGCGGAAGAGCCAAAGAATGCCGATCAGCAGGCTCATGCCCCAGCAGGCAGTGGTCCCCGCCAAGGGGAGCAGGCCGCAAAGGAGGCAGACCATCCAAATAGGCGGGATGGCAAAAAGAGCGGGCAAAACCCCCAGCGCCACACTCGCGCCCAGCCCTAAGACCGCGCCGCCCAACCAACCGATCCCGCCGCCCACCAAGCCGCATAGGGCAAGATAGAGGGGGATGGAGCGGGAAGGCGTTCCCTTGGGAAGGGTAACGCGGCGCAAGAGAAGGGATCCGCTCATCGCCTCGCCCAGAGGCGTTTTGCGGGCAAAGAGCAAAATGCAGATTCCTAAAGCAAGCAGGAATAAAAGAACTTCCGCCCAGCGGGCGGCCGCCGCCATCGAAGCGGCCAGGCAACAAAGGAGGGGGATCAGCCCGAAAAGGAGCTGGCGGCTCTCCCCTGCCAGCAGGTTGCCCCAATAATGGTAGAGCCAGCCCAAAAGGGCGCTTTCGCCCATGGATTTCACCAGCCCGTCGATGGGATGGAAGCGGTTGACGGTTTTAAGAACCGCCGAGCCCTCCATGGGGTGCTCTTTTCTGCTTTTTTTAGCCAAAAGAAGGCTTTGGGATGCGGCGGACTGCAGGCTCTTCCAAAGGCGGGCACACCCGCCGATCAGCTTACTGCCGTCCAAAAGATCTTTCATATTCTTCGCCTCCTTTTTAGATTAAGTTCATACAGATTTATTTTACCATCTTTTATGTTTTCTTGCAATAAAAAACTTCCGTTTCTTTGCCAAGTGTTTGCAAGAACACTTGGCATCGATATAGACTGCGTCTTCAATATGCTTTTGTATAGAAGCATACACCGAAGGTACATGCTTCTATACAAAAGCGAGAAGGAATGAATATTATATCGAATTTGCCTCCTGCAAATATATGAATCGGCAGGGCGATGTGGGCATCGCCCCCTACAAAGACGATTTGATTTCATTCATATGCAACCATTTTGTAGGGGTGGACATCCTTGGCCACCCGCAGCAGAACAATTCATTTGCGTTGGAGCGGGCGGCCGAGGACGACCGCCCCTACAAGGCGGATGGGAATGATGGGGTAAACTTTAATTATACTCCAAAAACACAAAAATCTCTCCATCGAGCCATTGGCTCGATGGAGAGATCTCTCTTTTTCAATTATACATAACGTGCGGGGTTGATCTGGGTGCCGTTAACGATGATCTCATAATGGAGATGAGGGCCGGTACTGTTGCCGGTGGAGCCGATGCGGCCGATCTGCTGGCCCTGCACAACGGTATCGCCCGCCGAGACCAAAATACTGCTCATATGGGCATAGAGGGTAACATAGCCGTTGCTATGGCGGATCTTAACGCATTTACCGTAGCCGCCGTGCCATCCCGCGCTGATGACCGTACCGCCGGCGGCGGCGTAGACCGCCTTGCCGTAGGCACCGCTCATGGTCAGGTCAATGCCCTTATGGCCGGGGTATCCGCCGTATGCGCAGGAGGTGAAGCCGCCGCTGATGGGGCGGATGAAGGCGCCGGTGCCCGCCAGGGAAGAGAAGGAGGTGGGATAATTTTTGGTGCCCACATAAAGCTCTCTGGTGACCGGCTCTTTGGTGACCACCGAGGAGATGATCTTGGTGGAGGTCTTCACGCCGTCGATATAGGTTACCTCGGCGGTAATGTTTTTATTGCCCTTTTGACCGGCCTTTTTCACCTTGGTCTGATTGACATACATCGAGCTATCCTCGATACGCTTGGTGGAATAACTGATCTCTTCATCATAATTGATGGTGCGCACCACCTTGACGCCCAGATAAATATCCGGCTCGGAGATCAGCACCTTGCGGCCGGGGATCAACCGCCGCTCATCCAGCTCGGGGTTGAGATAATAGATCATCTGGCGGGAAACGCCGGTTTTCTTAACGATATCGCTGAGGTAATCGTCCTCTTCAATGGTATAGTATTGAGGATCGGTTGAGCCTTCGAAAAGGGCCCGCAATTCCGTTTCATCCACCATGGAATCGGGCGCGAAAAGCCCCGTCCGAACATCCACGTTGCTGACAAACTCTACCCGCTCGTCCTTCACGCCCGTTTCGTAGGGCTTTTTCAGTTCGTTGAGAACGTTTTCAATGGTCTCCTGCTTTTCGGCGGCGGCGACCAAAACACCGTCTACATAAAGGCCGTAATGATGGCCGATCTCTTCGGTAACGGCGCGGTAGACCTGGGCATAGAGGTTTTCCTCATCCGCCAGGCGGTTTTTCTTCACCAGAACAAAATGATATTCCGGCGCGGTATACATGCAATAGTTTTCGCCCAAGGTTTCGGCCAGATCCTCTTCCACCTTGGTGATGGCGCCGGTAAATTCCTTTTCGTCGGTAACGTAGGAGACCACGTTTCCGTCTACCGTTGCCTCCAGGGCGATGGTATGGCTTTGGAAGAAGATGACGATGGTCAGAACGCCCACCAGGCTAAAGACCGGCGCCCACATACAGAAATCCGAAACGATACTATGGGCCGCCCAGACCACTAATTTGAGGGTATGGATATAGATCCAGGTGGCCACAGCGATAACACGCTCGCCGGTGCCGTAGATAAAGTTATAAATATTGCGGGGGGTGCATTTGCTCAAAAAGCGCAGGATGGGCAGGAGGGTAATTTTAAAAAGCCCGATGAAGATGGATTCGATCACCCAGCCGGTCTTATAGATAAACAGACCGATCTGATAAAATACGCTCAAAACGGCGATCAGAACGCTTTTGAATGCCCGCTCCATATAAAGCACCTCCCTTTCAAATGGTTACAAAATAGTTACAAGGTGTTACAATCATACCACGAACGATGCAATTTGTCAATGGAAAATGATGAACATATTATGGTAATTTGACAAAGAAAGTGCAGTTTGCTATATTATATATAATAAAAAAAGGGAGACGGATAAAATGAAACGATGGCTGCAAAGGAGTATCACCTTATGCATGATCCTGATCCTGCTGATTGCAGTTCCCATTGCAACCCGAGCAGAGCAACCGAGCTATACCAATGATGAGGAATGGCAAGTTTTAAAATTAACCAATGGGGAGCGGAAAAAGGAAGGGCTGACCGCCTTTACCACCTTCCCTGCTTTAGATGATGCGGCGCAGGTGCGAGCCCGAGAGACGGTAACGGTGATGGACCACACCCGCCCGAATGGGGCAAGTTGGTTCACCGCATTGAAGGAGATCTCCCTTCTTTGCGCAGGGGAGAATATTGCCGGCGGACAAACCTCTCCCGCGTGGGTAGTAGACGCCTGGATGAACAGTCCTGATCATCGGGCGAATATCATGCAAAAAGATCCCGATCATTCTTATCATAATTTTAAACATATGGGCGTGGGCTATTATTATAATGCCGATTCCCTTTATAAGCACCATTGGGTCCAGCTCTTTTTGGGGGGCTGCTCCACCGTTTCTTTGGCGAATGGCGGGCACGCGCCGGTTTTTGATCATAACGGCAACCTGACCTCTGATGCCATGCTGGCCGTTACCTGCAACCAGCACGGAACCTGCTATCTGCCTCTGGCGGATGCCTCCTATCGGTATTTGGGCAACGGCACCTATACCGTTACCTATGATGGTATTACCGCCACCCTGCCTGCGGCAGGAACGATGGCGGGCTTCAGCGATGTTCGGTCCACCGATTGGTTTGCGCCGATGGTGGAGTATGCGGCGGAGCATGGCCTGATGCAGGGCAAGGGCGATGGACTTTTTGCACCCAACGACCAAATGACTCGCGCTGAATTGGTTACCCTCTTCTATCGGATGGAGGGCAAACCCGCCCATAGCGGGCATAATCCCTTTGGGGATGTTCAACCTTCCGATTGGTATTATGATGAGGTCCTCTGGGCGGCGGAAAACGGCCTTGTCCAGGGCAAGGGGGAGGGCTGTTTCGATCCCCAAGCACCCATCACCCGTGTGGAGCTGGCGGTGCTCTTTGCCCGCTACGCTCGCCAAGAAAAAGGGGTGGATACCTCCGGGCGCGCCTCGGTTGCGCCCTTCCCCGATGCAGGGAAGATCCCCGCTTGGGGGATGGAGGATGTGCAATGGGCGGTGTATGTTGGGCTGATAAAAGGAAAGGCCGATGGTGGGTATACCTACCTGGAGCCGCTAAGCTCTGCCACCCGCGCCGAAGTGGCCACCCTTTTGCAAAGGTTTATTGAAAACTTTCTGTAAGAAAAAATCTCTCAATCGATCCAATGGCTCGATTGAGAGATTTTTATTTATAGCGAGATATCGGCAAACCCGATGCGATATAATTTTGCAAGCAAAATTGCGATATGATATAAATCCCCTTTCTCTCGCTTTTGCATACACCGAAGGTTTATGCAAAAGCATATCGCAGAACCGAACGGTTCTATATCGCACTTTTTATGAAGTATATCGCAAATCCCGTAAGGGATTTATATCGCTGCAAAGCGCCCTCCAAGGGCGCTTTGCAATTTAATGATGGTAATCCTTCATCAGCGTTGAATAGTGGCGGTAAAGTTGCTGATACCGATTGTATTGGGCTTTGGTCAACTTGCCTGCTTGGTAATATTCCTCGCTTTTTTCGCCCAACAGCTTGCGGCAGGAATGGGCTTGATCCTTATAATTATTGGATAGGAAATTTTTCAGCTCCTGCAAAATGAAATCCAATTCCTTTTCGGCCTTGGAACGAAATAAAAACATTTTTCTCACCTCAACCAACATTATACGATAAAAAGATTGAACAAACAACTCTTTTTCATTATAATAAAGATATCAAATAAGAAAGTTGGAAACCCAATGAAAATCGTTCTTTTAGATAAAGGCACCTTGGGGGAGGATATTGATCTTTCACCCATCGCGGCGCTGGGGGAATTTACTGCCTATGAAAATACCCCGCCCGAACGCTTGGGGGAGCGGATCGCCGATGCGGATGTGATCATCCAGAATAAGGTGCGCATCACCGCCGAGGCTTTGGCGAAAGCAGAGCGCTTGAAGCTGATCTGCGAGGCGGCCACCGGCTATGATAATATTGATCTGGATGCCTGCCGGGAGCGGGGGATTGCCCTTTGCAACGTGCCCGGCTATTCCGGCGAGAGCGTGGCGCAATTATCGGTGGCCATGGCGCTGGCGCTGGTAACCCATTTAAGGGAATATCGGGAGTTTGTCCATTCCGGGGGCTATTCCGCCTCGGGGGTGGCCAATCGGCTGACGCCCGTTTTCCATGATATTGCCTCTATGACCTGGGGCGTTTTGGGCGGCGGCGGGATCGGCGGAAAGGTGGCAGAGATCGCCAAGGCGATGGGCTGCAAGGTTTTAATGTTCCGCCGCAAGCAGGAGGGGGAGTTTCCCTTGGCGGATATCGATACCATCTGCAAGGAATGCGATATTATCTCCATCCACCTGCCCCTCACCGAGGATACCCGCAACCTTATCAGCCGCGAGCGGATCGCCATGATGAAAAAGACCGCCATTATCATCAATACTGCCCGCGGCGCCGAAACGGATGAGCGGGCGCTGGCCGATGCCATCAAGGAAGGGCGATTGGGGGGCTTGGGGTGCGATGTTTATACCGAAGAGCCCTTCAGCGAGAACCATCCCTTTTATGAGCTGCTGGGCTATGATAACGTTTTGCTTACCCCCCATAACGCCTGGGGAAGCTTTGAATCCCGCGCTCGTTGCGTTGCAACGATCGCTAAAAATATAGAATGTTACTTCAGCGGCGCAAGCCAAAACCGTATTGTATAGGAGGAAAATCATGAAACCGTTTTTAGGAATCGACATCACCGAAGATAAAAAGAATGAAATTTATAATGGTGAGGAATTCATCGTCGCCAAGCCCTCGGAGGCGTTGGCGCAAGCAAGGGATAAGGCTTCCGATGAGGCTTTTGACCTTGTCTTTGAAAAAGCCAAGCTCCCGCTGATCTGGCGGATTGCGGAATGGGTCTGCGGAATCGCCGGTCTTTTGAGTGTTCGCGCGTTGGTGGAGCTTTGGTCGGAGGAAGATATTTCCTTTGGTGAGATGTATGGCTCTGCGCCCTGGCTTTTCTGGGCAACCGGCGGATGCCTGATCCTTTGGGTCGTTTTGCTCGTTCTCGGCTATAAAAAGCAAAAGGAAACCTTGGATTCGGATGAGGGGCAAAATACTTTATCCCGCATAGACGACGTTACCAAAGCCATTTTTGCCGAGATGAGGGTCCCCGCGGAGACAGAGGAACTGGAGGTCCTTTCCTTCCGCTATAAGATGAAGGACGGCGAGCCTGTTGCAAAAGAGACGATCGATGAGTATTTTACCAATGTTACTTATCATGCCTATCCGGAAGGGGGAAACCTTTGCCTGGCGAATGCGGAAGAGAAATATGAGATTCCTCTTTCCGCTCTGCGCCGCATCCGCACCGTCAAAAAAAGGATCTACATCCCCATTTGGCAAAAGGATGAGGAATATAATAAAGGCATCTATAAGCCCTATAAGATGCAGGAAGACAAAGAGGGCAACATCCACTTTAAACCCTATCATATTTTAGAGTTTGAAGATAAGGGCGCCCTTTGGGGAATCTATTTCCCCTGCTATGAGTTGCCCACCGTGGAGCGCCTGACGGGCCTGACCGCCGAAGCGGCTGAATAATCTTATAAAAATCCAAAAGCCACCCCATTGGGGTGGCTTTTGAATTGTTGTAGACAAAGAGGACTTAAAAGAATTGCGGAAAGGCTCCCTCCGAGAGGAAGGGTTTTGTTATAACCTAAGCAAATGTTAAGAGTACAATTAAATTGTACTCTTGATGTTCAACAAAAATGAACTGTGCTTGTAGGGGGCGATGCCCACATCGCCCCGTAATCTTTTTCGGCAACCCAATTCATTTGTGTTAACACGAAACGTTCCTTTTTGTAGTGGCGGCCATCCTTGGCCGCCCGCGGCAGTACAATTCATTTGCACAAATAATCTGCGAAGCAAAAAAGTACAATTTAATTGTATTGACCCAAAAGAATTGGTACGCTCGACCGTTGGTGTTAAGAGAACAAATGATTTGTGTTGCATGCGGGCGAAAGAAAGGAGTTTAGGCGGTTCAACACAATTCATTTGTGTTGGAGGAGAAGAGAGCGGGGCGATGTGGGCATCGCCCCCTACAAAGACGATTTGATTTCATTCATATACAACCCTTTTGTAGGGGTGGACAGCCTTGGCCGCCCGCAGCAGAACGATTCATTTACGTTGGAGCGGGCGGCCGAGGACGGCCGCCCCTACAAAGGGGGAAATGAAATAGTACAATTTAATTGTACGGAATGTTCCAACACAAATCATTTGTGTTAAACCGACCCAAATGAATTGGTACAGATGAGCACTTTGATGGTTGAGAGTACAATTGAATTGTACTCTCAACACAAATGAATTGTGTTGGAGTCGAGATATCGGCATTCTGCCGATTCGATCTTAAAACCCCTCTTGCAAATTTGCAAGAGGGGTTTTGGGTATATCAAAAATTCCGAAGGAATTTATATCGAGGCTAAGGGCTTTTTTAATCAAGAATCGCTTTTGTGGCCTCATCCTCATATTGGCGGGTGTAGAGCTTATAATAATAGCCCCGCGCGGCGAGGAGGTCGGTATGTTTGCCTTGCTCCACGATCTTGCCGTTTTTGACTACCAAAATCAGGTCGGCATTGCGCACCGTTGAGAGGCGGTGGGCGATCACAATGGAGGTGCGCCCCCGAATCACCGTATCGATGGCGGATTGGATCTTTTGCTCAGTGAGAGTATCCACCGAGGCGGTGGCCTCATCCAAAACCAGGAT
Source organism: Eubacteriales bacterium (assembly GCA_045596965.1). Classification (GTDB taxonomy): domain Bacteria; phylum Bacillota; class Clostridia; order Oscillospirales; family QAKW01; genus QAKW01. The sequence goes on from JAZODI010000154.1 coordinate 10,672, forward strand.
GCGGGGGTCGGCCAAGATGGCTCTTGCGAAGGAGAGCAGTTGCTTCTCGCCGGTGGAGAGCAGGTCGCCCCCTTCGCCAACATCGGTATCGAGCCCCTTTTCCAGGCGGGCAACCACCTCATCCGCCGCAACCAATTTTAAGGCCTCGGCGATCTGCTCTTCGGTGGCGTTGGGGTTGCCGTAGAGCAGGTTTTCCCGCACGGTGCCCGAAAAGAGATGGGGCGTTTGCAAAACATAGCCGATGGCAGAATGGAGCCAAAGCTGGGAGCGGTCGCGGGCATCCTTGCCGTCGATCAAAACCTGCCCGCGGGTGGGCTCAAAGAAGCGGCAAACCAGATTGACTAAGGTGGATTTGCCTGCCCCCGTTTCCCCAACGATGGCCAGATTGGTGCCGAAGGGGATGGTGAGGTTGAAGTTTTTCAAAACATATTCGTCTCCGTCGGGGTACATGAAGTCCACATCCCGAAAGGCAATATCCCCGCGGATGGGCTCCCAATTTTCGGTCTTGGGCTCAAAGCTATCGCCGTATCGGGCGATCACCTCGGGGCGGTCGGTAACGTCCGAGCGGGTCTCCAGCAGGTTGGTCAGCCGCTCGATGTTAACTTGGGTGGTGATAAGATCGGTGATGACGTCGATCATCCACCGCACCGGCTCCATCATGCCCTGGGCATAGCTCATAAACATGGAGAAGGTGCCCACCTCGCTTTGGGCGATATAGCCGCCCTTCCAAAGAACGATGGCCAGCGCCAAAGAGGAGGCCAGGTTCATGGTCGCGCCGAAAAGCCCCCGCAGCCGCGCTGAACGAACGGTTTTTTGGCGCATGGTTTGGGTATCTTTGCAAAACCGCTCTTCCATCTGTTCTTCGATGGCCAGGCTTTTGACCGTTTTGGCGCCGGTGATCCCTTCGTTGAAATCACCGGTGATGGTGGAATTGATCTCCCGAATCTCCCGATTGACCTTGATCAGCTTCTTTTGGAAGAGGGAGAAAAGCAAAATGATGAGGGGCAAAATCGCCATCACAAGCAGGGCAAGCTTGGCATTGATAGCCAGCATCACCCCCATGGTTCCCAAAAGGTAGGAGCCATGCCAAACGCAATCCACCAACCGCCAGGAGACTAAGGTGCCGATGCGGCCGGTATCGCTCATCACGCGGGCATGGATATAGCCCACGCTGTTTTGATTGAAATAGGAAAAGGAAAGGGTCTGCAGATGGTTGAAGGCGGCGTTGCGCAGATCCCGCAAAACCCGCACCTCAATGATGGTGGCATAGGCGCAGGAGATGTAGTTGGCGCCGCCCGCCCCTAAGATGGCGGCAAAATAGCCAAGGGCAAAAAGCCAGATGCCATCCAGCGAATTGCGCCCGATGAAATGATCCAGGGCAAACCGCTGAAAGAGAGGGATGCCCACGTCCATGGCACTGCCCAGCAGGCCGCAAACTATCATGACGGCCACCGCGCCGCGGTATTTTTTCAAAAAGGGGAGCACCTTGCCGATGCCGAAGAAGGGGAGGGATTTGGTTTCTTTTTTGCTCATGCTTCCTCCTCCAGACTGCCCGATTGGGTTTCATAGATCTTTTGATAGATCCCGCCCGCGGACTTTAATTGCTCATGGGTTCCCTGCTCTGCGATCCGTCCGCCCTCCAAAACCAGAATCTGATCAGCCTTGGAAAGGGTGGTGATGCGGTGGGAGATGAGGATGATGCTCGCCGAACCGAACCGCCGCTCCAGCTCCTTGCGGATTTTGGCATCGGTTTCGGTATCCACCGCCGAGAGGGAATCGTCGAAGATCATAATGGGCGCTTGCTGCACCAACGTGCGGGCGATGGCCGCCCGTTGTTTTTGCCCGCCCGAAAGGGTAACGCCCCGCTCGCCGACAAAGGTTTCATACCCTTGAGAAAAGCCCTCGACGGCCTCCTCTAAGCAGGCGGCCTGCGCCGCTTTATGGAGCTCCTCTTCGGTGGCCGAGGGGCGGGCGATGGTGATATTCTCCCGAATGGTGCGGGAAAAGAGGTAGGGCTCTTGCAAAACAAACCCGATATTGCGCCGCAGATGGGCGGTGCGGATCTTTTGAATGTCTACTCCGCCGATGGTGATCTTTCCGCCGCCCTCGGGCAGGGGATAAAGCTTATCCAAAAGCTGAACCAGGGTGGATTTTCCGCTCCCCGTTCCGCCCAGGATGCCGAGGGTTGTGCCCGCTTTCATGGTGAAGGAGATGTCTTTGAGGATCTCCTTGCCCTCCTCATAGCCGAAGGTAACGTGGTCGAAGATAATATCCCCCCGCAGGTCGGCCTCAATGGCATCGGGTGCATCCTGCTCTTCCTCGGCTTCGGTGATATACATAATGCGGTCGATGGCCACATCCGCTTTGGAAAGCTCCGAGATCATCCGCCCCAATTGACGGATCGGCCAGACCAGCATGGAATTATAGGAGATAAAGGCCAGATATTCCCCCGAGGTGAGATCCCCCTCCACGCAGAAGATCGCGCCGAAAACAACCAAGAGAAGAATTTGCGTTCCCGCAAGAACGTCGGCCATGCTCCAAAAGCGGCTCATGACCCAAGAAAGCTTTTCCCATAGGGTGGTAACCTCTTGGTTTTGCGCCTCAAACCGCTCCCGCTCGTAGCGCTCCCGCCCGAAGGCGCGCACCACCCGCACGCCGGTGAGGTTTTCCTGCGCCATGGCCGAGAGCACGCCCTCGCTTTCGTCGCATTCCAAAAAGCCCTTGCCGATATCCCGCCGAAAGAAGATGGAATAGGCCAAGATCAGCGGCAGGGGCAAAACGGCAATTAAGGTCAGCCGCGGGTTCATGGAAAGCATGAAGAGGATGGATAAAATCAGCATCAGGGAGATGCGGAAAATGGAGGTGAGCTGCTCCGAAAGGAAATTTTTGACCGTATCGATATCGGAGGTACAACGCTGGATGATGTCGCCGGTGCGGTTCTTCATGTGCCAGCCGAAGGGCAGACGCTCGATATGCCCAAAAAGCCGATCCCGCATGGTCTTGACCAGCGTTTCGGAGGCCTTGGTGTTTTCCACCCGAAAGGCATATTGGGCAAAAACCTTGATCAGCGCGCAGGCCAAAACCGCCAGCGCCATGATCCAAAGATGCTTGCCCAGATAGGCAAACCCGCCGATGCGCTCCACCAAATTCATAACGAAGGGCGGAAATTCCGCCGGCTTGCCGCCGATGGCGTTATCCACCGCCGCGCGAATGATCTGGGGGTTGATCATGTCCGCCAGCGCGGTCAGCCCCGCCATCAGAATGGTTGCCAAAAAATATCGCTTGCTCCCCTTGAGAAATTCCCAAAGCAAACGCGCTTTTTTGCGGTTCATCTCCGCCACCTCCTTTTTCATGTCGTGTATTATAATGGTTATCGTAAGTCGAAACAGTGATATGATCACTATTTCGACACCAACTCCGAGAGTTGGTGTCGAATTTTCAAAGAAAATTCGACGATACCCATTGCAATGAGTGGGAGATTCCATTAAAATTCAAAAGAATTTTAATGGAATAAAGTTGATTTCATCAACTTGTGGAAATGTTTGCAACATTTCCACGCTCATCAATCATTATAAGTATAATAATAACGCCCCATTCTGTCAATTCATTTGCTCCACTTTGGCGGCTCCAACACAAATGATTTGTGTTGGAGCCACGTAGGAAATGGTGGTTGGCCAGATCAACACAATTCATTTGTGTTAAACGCAATGTTGCATTTTGTAGGGGTGAACATCCTTGGCCACCCGCAATAGTACAATTCAATTGCGTTGGAGCGGGCGGCCGAGGACGACCGCCCCTACATGGGGTGGAAATGATGGAGTACAATTAAATTGTACTCAAAACAACGGAGTGGTTGGTTGTACCAAATGAATTGGTACGGCGCAACACAATTCATTTGTGTTCATACGCAATGTTGCATTTTGTAGGGGTGGACATCCTTGGCCACCCGCAATAGTACAATTCAATTGCGTTGGAGCGGGCGGCCGAGGACGACCGCCCCTACATGGCGATGGAAATGAAGTAATACAATTTAATTGTACGGAATGTTCCAACACAAATCATTTGTGTAGCATGCGGGCGAAAGAAAGGGGTTTAGGCGGTTCAACACAATTTATTTGTGTTGGAGCGGAAGATGAATAAAATTTCGCCTTACATTATTGTAATTTTATTTTAATTTGGTATAATAAAGGTACCACACAAACAAAATATAGATAATTCTAAGCAGAGGCGTGCATTTACTACGGTAAAAATGCAGGCTTCTAATTTAGCGTCTCTCTTGGGATTGTCTATTTGTTTGTGTGGTGCAAACGGAGTTCTGCGTTTTTCAGTGCGCGGCTTCGGTTGCGCACTTTTTTATTTCGGAGAAAAAGTAGATGTTGGAATTCAAGGATGCTAAAAAATTGGTTCAAAAGTTGGATGAACTGGCAATGGACCTCTTTGATGATTTTGAACAGGTCAAAAGTGCGTACGATCGGGTGAAGACTGAGTATGCAGAGGATATTACCGAGTCGATCTGCGCTGCTTATGCGCGGCGGCTGCAGGCGGCGATTCTTTTTTCCGGTGCCCTTGGATTGGAGGCCAATCGCGATCATTTTCGGGATCCTTTCAAGCCAACGGTTTTGGATGTGGATCCGTCGGAGTTTCTGCGGGAAGGGGCGCTAATGATGATGCCCCGCTATAGGAAAGCGGAGCGGGATATAAGCGCGCACTACAACGATTTGCCGGGGGATGCAACTCAGGCGGTTATGGAATACTATAATTACTTAGAAACCTACGGCACCAAGCACGCCCATTTCAAAGGCTTTATCCTGGGCGATGAATTATTGCCCTATACCGAGCCGGGGTATGCGCCGGATTATGCACTTTCCCATAATTATTGCCGGATGCTGAGTGAATGGTTCGGGGTGGAGGCATCGGCATTATAATTGGTTGTTTTCCGGCAAGATCAACACGCGGCGCGATTTCTCGCGCCGCGTTTTTTTTAACCCAATTCATTTGTGCCGGAGCGGGCGGCCGAGGACGACCGCCCCTACAAGGAGGGGGCGGAAATGAAGCGGTACAATTTAAATTGTACGGAATGTTCCAACACAAATCATTTGTGTAGCATGCGGGCGAAAGAAAAGAGTTTAGGCGGTTCAACACAATTCATTTGTGTTGAGGGCGGCCGAGGACGACCGCCCCTACAAGGAGGGGACGGAAATGAAGCAGTACAATTAAATTGTATTCTGCAGATAGAAAATAAAGTCTATCTCTTGTACCTCATCCTTAAATAATAAGACCGTTCAAATTGAGAATTGAAGCGCATTTCTTCGGGCGAAGCTGTGTGTTGATACCGCGAGGCCGAAAAATGCGCTAAAAAAGCCACCCTTTCGGGTGGCTTTTTGGTCGAACTCAATTTCAACGGTCTATAATTATGCGTCGAGGCGGGCTTCGAAGTCGGCAAGTTCCTTCTTCAACTCTGCGGGCAGAGTGTCGAACTCATCAAACTTGGCATAGAATTCCTTGATGCCTGCAACGTCTTCCTTCCAAAGATCCTTATCGACGGAAAGCAGACCCTTCATGGTATCCAGATCGATATCCTTCAGGCCATCGATGTTGATATCCTCGGCCTTGGGCAGGTAACCGATGGCAGTTTCAACTGCATCCGCCTTGCCGGCGCAACGATCCAGGATCCATTCCAGAACGCGGAGGTTATCACCGAAGCCGGGCCAGATGAAGTTGCCTTCATCGTCGGTACGGAACCAGTTGACGTTGAAGATCTTGGGAGCGTTGGGGATCTTTTTGCCCATCTCGATCCAGTGTGCAAAATAGTCGCCCATGTTATAACCGCAGAAGGGCAGCATAGCCATGGGATCGCGGCGGACAACACCGACAGCGCCTGCGGCAGCAGCGGTGGTCTCGGAAGCCATGATGGAGCCTACGAACACACCGTGGTTCCAATCAAAGGACTGGTATACCAGGGGAGCGGTCTTGGCGCGGCGGCCGCCGAAAACGATGGCATCGATGGGCACACCGTTGGGGTTATTGAACTCCTTGGAGATGCAGGGGCAATTCTCGGCGGGAGCGGTAAAGCGGCTGTTGGGATGGGCGGCGCAGGTGGACTTATCCTTCTTATCGAACTTGGCGGGATCCCAGGGATTGCCCTTCCAGTCGATAGCGTTCACAGGCAGGTCCTTATTGAGGCCTTCCCACCAAACGTTATTATCCGCAGTATGGCAAACGTTGGTGAAGATGGTATCCTTGCGGGTAGAAGCCAAAGCATTGGGGTTGGACTTTTCGTTGGTGCCGGGGGCAACGCCGAAGAAGCCGTTTTCGGGGTTCATGGCATAGAGGCGGCCATCCTCGCCGATGCGCAGCCAGGAGATATCATCGCCCACGCACCATACCTTATAGCCCTTGGAAGCATAAAGCTCGGGGGGGATCAGCATGGCCAGGTTGGTCTTACCGCAGGCAGAGGGGAATGCGGCGCAGATATAGCGGATATCGCCATCGGGGCTCTCAACGCCCAGGATCAGCATATGCTCGGCCATCCAGCCTTCCAGCTTACCCTGATAGGAAGCGATACGCAGGGCGAAGCACTTCTTGCCCAGCAGAACGTTGCCGCCGTAACCGGAGTTTACAGACATGATGGTGTTATCCTCGGGGAAGTGCATGATATACTTCTTGGAGGCATCCATCTGGGCGCGGGAATGCAGGCCCTTAACGAACTCGCCATCGCCCAAAGATTCCAGAACCTTTGCACCGATGCGGGTCATGATATGCATGTTGAGAACAACATAGATGCTATCGGTCAGCTCAATACCGATCTTGGAGAAGGGAGAGCCGATAACGCCCATGCTGTAGGGGATGACATACATGGTCTTGCCCTTCATGGAACCGTCGAACAGTTCATACATCATCTTATAAGCCTCGGCAGGATCCATCCAGTTGTTGGTGGGGCCGGCTTCCTTCTTGGTCTTTGCGCAGATGAAGGTGCGGTCTTCCACACGGGCAACGTCCAGAGGATCGGTGCGATGGAGATAGCAGCCGGGCAGAGCCTTCTGGTCCAGCTTCTCGATCTCGCCGGTGGAGCAAGCCTCAGCGCGCAGGGCTTCCAGCTGCTCTTCGCTGCCGTCGATCCACACAATGCTCTCGGGCTTGGTGATGGCAGCCATTTCGTCGATCCAGGTCAAAAGTGCTTGGTTCTTGGTTGTCATAACTAAAATTCCTTTCCTTTGACAGTTTTTGCCAAATGTTCAATTTTCTACAATTACTAATTATAAAGGGACTTATCAATCTTTGCAATCCCTATTTTTGCTAAACTTTCGCAGATTATGCCTTTTTTCTTTGTGCAAGTTCATAAAGGCGCAGAAAATCGGCGGGCGAGAAGGTTTCGGCGCGGGCATTTTGGGGCAATCCCGCCTGCTCCAGCAGGGATAAAAGGGTATCCTTATCGCATTTTAAGAGCATCTGCACCGCCGAAGAGGAGGCAAACATCTTGCGCCTTGCGGCAAAGGCCGCTTGGGCAAAGGCGATAAAGCCCTTTGCATCGGGCCCATGGGCTTTGGGGCGCAGGCGGATCACCGCGCTATGAACCCGGGGCGCGGGATGAAAGCAATGGGGCGGAACTTCGAATAAGAATTCCCCCTCGCAAAGCCCCTGCACCCAAACCGAGGCGGCGCGGTATTCCTTGCTCCCGGGGGCGCAGAGCAGGCGCTCCGCGACCTCCTTTTGCACCATTAAAACGGCGCTCTCCCAGCAGGAGATATTCTCCAAAAGGAGCAACAAAATTTCGGTTGTAATATAGTAGGGCAGGTTGCCGACAATGGTGCCGCCCCCCAAGGCGGAAAGATCGGTCTTTAAAACATCCTGCCATAAAAAACGGTGGTTGGGGAAGGGAACCTGCTCTTTGAGGAGCGGCTCCAGCTTGCGGTCGATCTCGATGGTGACCACTTCTTTTGCCCCTTGGCAAAGGAGCGCGGTCAGCGAGCCGATCCCTGCGCCGATCTCGATGATCCGCTCAGCGGGGAGGGCGGCATCGGCAATTTTTTCCAAAACCGCCCCGCTTTTCAAAAAGTTTTGCCCCAGGCTTTTGGTGGTGGAAAGGCCGTGGCGCTCTAAAATTTCAAAAACCTTGGGATCATTCATAGCTGCGCACCAATCCGATCACCCGCCCCAAAACATCGCATCGGGGGGCAAAGATCGGCTCCATTTCATCATTTTCGGGCTGAAGGCGCACCCCATCGGGGGTGCGGAATACCCGCTTGACCGTTGCGGCATCCTCCAGCCAAACGGCTGCGATCTCGCCATCGGCAACGGTGGCGGTCTGCTCCAGCAAAACGGTGTCGCCGGGCAGAATGCCCGCATTGATCATGCTCTCGCCCCGCACCTTCAGGGCAAAAAGGGCGCGGCCCTTGGCCATTTCGGGGGAAACCTGCAGGTAGCCTTCGATCTGCTCGGCGGCCATCAGCGGCTCGCCTGCCGCGATGGTGCCCAGAATGGGAACAGCCACCCCGCCGCCAACCCCCGCAAGGGTTCTGCGGCGGCCCTGCCGCTCGATCAGGCCTTGGGCCTCCAGCCGCGCCAGGATGGCGGCGGCCATGCTGGTGGAAGAAAGGCCCAGCGCGCCCGCCAGCTCCCGCACCGTTGGGAACCGCCCGCTCTGCTCCACCTGCTCCCGCAGGTATTGATAGGCGCGCGCGTCCCGCTCTTTGGTTTTTGCGCAGATACTGCCTTTGATCATCCCAGGAACTTAAAGGTGGAGATCATCTTCTCCACGTCGGTCAGGAAATAACTGTAGCTGGAAAAATCCGCCATATAGCTGGCAACATAGATCTTATCTCCCTTTTGGACAAAGATCTGCAAGACCCGAAGCTGGCTCTCGCCATCATCGGAGGTGCTTTCATAAACGATCTGATAGGCATCCTCGCCGCCGAACTTGACATCGTCCTGACTGACCATCTTATAATTTTTGAGGGTCTGCTCTAAGTTTTGCATATACCCTTGAACATATTCATTGAAGGCATTTTCACCCTCGATATCCAAGGTAAAGCGCTGAACGGAAAAGCTTTCGTGGTATTCATCGCTATACCCTTCGGCGGGGGTAACAAAAACCGCGATCCCTTCCGAAACGTCCGCTTCCTTCTGCCAGAAATCGGGATATTCGATGGAAAAGCCCAAGGGGGAGGAGCGATAGAGCTTAAAATCCTCCAAGGTGGCCTGATAACAGCCGGTGAGCAATAATGCGGAAATAAGGATAATGGCTATAAAGGAAAGGCTACGATTTTTCATGATGATAATCTCCTGAATATTTATTCAATATCTTATTATATCATAAAAAATTAATTTCGGCAACCTTTTGCATCAGCATCCCCAAAATTCTTTTTTGCCGATGGAGAGGCCTTTCGCACCCGCTGCAAGGGCCGCTTGGATCTCCTCTTCTGTTTCGATCAGCCCGCCGGCCACAATGGGCATGGGCAGCTCCCTTTTCAGCCGCTCGATCACCTTTACCACCGTTCCGGGCATGATCTCGATCATATCGGCCTTGGTGGATTGGGCGGTTTCGGCGGTTGTATGGATCGAATGGGAGTCCATAATGAAAAAGCGTTGAACGGTAGCAAGCCCTTCCTTGCGGGCCAGCTTGATGATATTGGAGCGGGTGCTGATGATCCCATCCGCCCCTTGCTCCTTGGCAAAGCGGATGCCGAGGGCATCCTTGCCGATCCCTTCGGCCAGATCCAGGTGGATAAAGAGCTCTTTGCCCGCCTGATGAACGGCTCTTGCCTGCTTGGCCAGGTCATAAATATTGGGGGCGAGCAGGAAGATGGTCTGCACCTGCCCGCTCAAAGCGGCGTTTAGCTCGGCATCGGTGCGAACGGCGGCAATAATTTTTCTATAATCCATAATACCCCTCCCAAAATCAGTTGATATTTTTGGTGGCGATCACATCGGCACCAAAGATATCCTTCATTATAACATCTCCCACCGCGATTGGCAAATGGGGATGAAGATGATTGATTCTTTCCATGGCTTCGAATTGCTTTTCCTTAGGGATAGGGCGATCGGTCTTAACCGAAAGGAGCTTGCCGCCCTTGCAGCGAACGCTGGTGGTAAGGGTGCGCATCGGGGCGGTGCATTCGGTGATGGCATAGGTCTTGCCGCGGGGGCAGGTATTGCCGCTCACCTCTAAAACAGCGCCGTTTTCAAGCCGCACCTTGATGTTGCAGCCTAAGGGGCAGATAATGCAGGTCAGTTCGCGGTTCATGCTTGTTCCTCCTTTATGCTGATAGTCAGCGCGGTAACGTCATCCAAAATCTCGGCGGAAAGGGCAA
>JAZODI010000155.1:0-8801 GCA_045596965.1 Eubacteriales bacterium
GAAACGGGCGAGGATACCGGCGAAGGGGTTCTGGCCATCTTTGCTGAGCAGTTTGCCTCCGCCACCTTGCACCAAGACCTTGCGGGCTTGCCTCGCTACGTAGTCGCATCGAGATAAATCCTGCAAGGGATTTATCTCATATCGAATGGCCGCGAAGCGGCCATATATCGAGTTGAAGCAACAACATATCGAGTCAACGAAGTTGACATATCGAAAAAACGAGCAGGTTTTAAACCTGCTCGTTTTCCTTTATAAATTCTGCAATATCTTCCAACTTACAATCCAATGCAAGGCAAAGTTTGTCGAGGGTTTTGGTTTCGATATTTTCATTGGCTTTTAAGCGGCGGATGGTTTTACTGTCGATCCCGCATTTTTCTCTCAACCAATAGGTTGAAACCTTCTTTTTCTCCATGGTTTCCCATAATTTATCAAATCGGATCATTTTTGAACCCCCTATTCTTGACATTCTTTATTATGGGGGTTATAATCTCAATTATTAAGGGGATAAAATCCCCATATTTCTAACATAAGAGGGAAATATGAAAAAGAAAGATTTATTAAAAGAGCCGTACCCGATCAATCTTATAAAGACGGTTGCGTATAACCGAGATTTGGATATTCCCGAAGGACTATCAACCGATATTCTTAAGGGGGTGAAGTATGTGCTTTCCTTATTGGATGAACGGCAGCAGGAAATTATCCGTCAACGCTATCAAGAGCGAAAAACCTATGCAGAAATTGCCGATACTTTTTTGGTGACCAGGGCGCGAATCTGCCAGTTGGAGCAACAAGCCTTTGTCAAGATTCGCAAGCCTTATAATTGGAGTTTTGTGCAGTATGGTGTTTGGGGATACATCTATAAATTATATAAGAACGGTTACATAAACGGATATAAGGACGGATTTATGCTGGGAAGCAGAGCGTACTTGCATAAAGAGGAAAGAGAAGGAACTAAGTCGACCAACAAAGATTAAAAAAGAGCCTTGCATTGCAAGGCTCTTTTTTATTGCTTCTTCATGGCCGAAGGGGCTTTGCCGAAATGCTTTTTGAAGCAGCGGGTGAAATAGTTGGCGTCGGCAAAGCCGCATTGAGCGGCGATCTCGCTGATCTGCAGTTCCCCCTCTTTTAAAAGGATATTGGCCTGCTCCAACCGATAGAGGCGGATATAATTGGCGGGGGTGAGGCCGGTGGCCTCCTTGAATTTGCGGCAGAAATGGGCCTCGGTATAGCCGAAATGGGCGGCCAGCCCCGCCGAGCTGAGCTCGGTATCAAAATGCTCCTCGATATAATCGATAATGCGGCGGGCAGAGGATTGGGAGGCGGTTTCCCGCAGGGAGATGAGGTGCTTTTCCAAAAGCCGATCCATCAGCTGATAAATTTTGCCCACCACCGCCAAAGAGGGCTCTCCTCCATGGATGGCATCAAAGAGGGCGACCGTTTGGGGGTCGGCGGTGCGCATCTCCAGCTCCGCCCGCCCATCGAAAAGGGCGGGGAGCATTTTTTGGCAAAAGGGAGTCTCATTATAAAAGGAGCGCACGTCAAACATCAAAACATCGTATTCAACCCCTTGCTCCCCTGCAATCGCCCAATGGGGCATCTTGGGGGGAACGATCATCATCTCTCCCTCTGCCAGCCAGCCCTTTTGGGTGGCGTAGCCCACCTCCATCGAGCCCCTGCGCACCCGCAAAAACTCCATCCGATCGTGCCAATGCATCCGAATGCAATCCCTCCCCGCATCGCGGTGGAAGGAAACGGCTTTGATCCCTACCTCGGAATAGACAACGGGGGTAATTTCCTTATCATAGCGCGGCATACGGCACCTCCCATCAAAATAATGCTAATATAAGCAAATATTTTTCCTACATATCTATATATAATGCTACCATAAAGGGGAGCGAATGGCAAGGAGTTTTTTGATAAAATGCTATTGGAAGGGATGTTTTAGGGCTGGAATATCAATGGAGTGCTAATCCAGGGCAGGTTTTTCCTATGCAGAGGGCAAAAAGTATGCTATCATAAACCTGTAAATCAAACAAAGCATGGAGGTGCTTTCAACATGAAAAAGTTTACAGCAATCGTTATCGGTGCAGGCGGCCGCGGCGCGGCCTATGCCGAGATCATGAAGAAATATTCCGATCGGTTTGAGATCGTTGGCGTTGCCGATCCCATCCGCGCTCGCCAGGAGCATGTCAAAAAGCTTTTTGATCTGCCTGAAGAGGCTTGCTATCCCGGCTTTGATGAGATTCTTTCTCAGCCCAAGATGGCGGATATCGCCATCATCGCCACCATGGATGATATTCATACCGAGCCTGCCCTGCGCGCCATCGAGCTGGGCTACCATCTGCTTTTGGAAAAGCCGGTCGCCCAAACTCCCGAAGAGTGTATCGCCATCGCGCAAGCGGCGGAAAAGAAGGGCGTTTCGGTTCTGGTCTGCCATGTTCTGCGCTATACCCGCTTCTATAAGGCGGTGAAGGAGGCGGTTATGAGCGGCAAGCTGGGCGAGATTATGTCGGTCATGGCGGTGGAAGGTGTTGGTAACGTTCATCAGAGCCATAGCTATGTCCGCGGCGATTGGCATCGGGAGGATGAAACCACCCCCATGCTGCTGGCCAAATGCTGCCACGATCTGGATATCATCCAGTGGATCTTGGATAAGCCCTGCAAGAAGGTCTCTTCCTTCGGCGAGCTGACCCACTTTAAGCCTGAAAACGCGCCCGTAGGCGCTCCCAAGCGTTGCTACGGCACCGAGTGCCCCGCCCGCGCGCATTGCCCCTATTGTGTGGAGAAGGTCTATCTCAATGCCGATACCTGGATGAGCCGTACCGCTGCCCGCGGTTATACCAAGGAGTTCTGGCCCACCAAGGAAGAGCTTCGCACCGCGCTGGCCGATCCTAAAAATAATTTCGGCGCCTGCGTTTACCATGCGGGCAACGATGTGGTCGACCATCAGGTGGTCAATATGGAATTTGAGGGCGGCTGCACCGCATCCCTTTCCATGAACGCCTTTAATAAGGGCGGCCGTTATATCCGCCTCTTCGGCACCAAGGGCGAGCTTTATGCCAATGCCAACGATACCGAGATCACCCTCTGGGATTTCGAAACCCGCGAGACCGAAAAGATCCCTGTTAAGAAGACCGATGAGTCCATCGCCGGCGGTCATGGCGGCGGCGACGACGGTATTATCCTGGAGCTCCATGAGTATCTCAGCGGGGAGTATAAAGGCTTCTGCGCCGCCGATATCGATATTTCGGTTAAAAACCATCTGATCGGCTTTGCCTCCGAAAAGGCCCGCCGCAATGATACCATCGAGAATATCGTGGATTATTGCAAGCGCTTTAATTTCGAATATAAATAAGATTGAAAAGCGCCCCTAAGGGCACTTTTCAGCGATATAAATACCTTCGGAATTTTCGATATACCTAAAACCCCTCTTGCTTTTTTGCAAGAGGGGTTTTAGGTTCGATATAGACGGTGTCTTCGCAATGCTTTTGAGAGGACTCAAAAGCGAGAAGGAATGAATATCATATCGAAATTTTGCCATGGCAAAATTATATCGAATTTGCTTACGGCAAATATATCGAGTCGGCATGATACCGACATCTCGACGCCAACACAATTCATTTGTGTTGACGCTTTCAGTACAATTTAATTGTACTCCAAAACCGCCAGAAAAAGGCTTTTTATATCCGTTCATAAAGCGTTGTATAATATCGCAGGTCGGCGGCGATGCGGGGGTCGGGCAGGTCGGCGGCCCGCCATTGCCAATTTTCTCCTAAGGTGGAGGGGATATTGATCCGCGCCTCGCTCGAGAGGCCTAAAATATCCTGGAGGGGCAAAATGCAGGTGTCGGAAACACTCGCCAGCGCCGCCAGCACCATCCTGCGGGGGAGATCCTCCGTCCGCTCCGCCTGGAGATAGGTTAAGGCCCGTTGCCGCTCCCGCGGGGTGGTGTGGGCAAGCCAGCCGTGAAGGGTGTCGTTATCATGGGTGCCGGTGTAGCAAACGGAGTTTGCGGAATAGCGGTGGGGGAGATATTCGTTGCCCTCTTCGCCGGCAAAGGCAAATTGCAGGATCTTCATGCCGGGAAATCCACTCTCCGCCAAAAGGGCGCGAACACTCTCGGTGAGAAATCCTAAATCCTCGGCAATGATGGGCAGATCGCCCAGGGCATTCTGCAGGCTTTGAAAAAGCTCCATCCCCGGCCCCTTGCGCCAAACGCCGTTTTTGGCATTTTCCGCGCCGTAGGGGATGCAATAATAGGAATCGAACCCGCGAAAATGGTCAATGCGAATGATGTCGTAGGTGCGCAGGCTGAGGTCCATCCGCCGCTTCCACCATTCGAAATCCGTTTGGCGCAGATACTCCCAATCATAGATGGGATTGCCCCATAACTGCCCATCGGCAGTGAAGCCATCGGGCGGGCATCCCGCCACCTCGATGGGGCATAGATCCTCGTTTAAATGAAATTGCAAGGGATCGGCCCAAACGTCGGCGCTGTCCGCCGAAACATAGATGGGCAGATCCCCGATGATCTGCACCCCTTGGCTGTTGGCATACCGCTTGAGGGCAAACCATTGCTTATAGAAAAAATATTGGAGCATTTTATGATAGAGAATTCCATCCCCGCACCGCTCGGTCCATTCCGCCAAGGCCGATCCTTCCCGCCGCCGCAAGGCGGGCGGCCATTGGGAGAGGGGGATGCCGCCCAGCGCATCCTTGATGGCCATAAAGAGGGCGTAATCCTCCAGCCATGGGGCGCTCTCGGCGCAAAAGGAGGCAAAATCCCCCGGGATGGCGGCGGTGAAACGGCGGAGCAGACGCTCAAAAACCTGCCGCCGCCCGGTATAGAGCAGGCTGTAGTCGATTTGGGCGGGGTCTGCCCCCCAAGGGAGGGCGGCATAATCCGCGGCGGCTAAAAAGCCTTGCTCGCATAGCTGCTCCAAGTCGATGAAATAGGGGTTACCCGCAAAGGTGGAGGGGCTTTGGTAGGGGGAATCCCCAAACCCGGTGGGGCAGAGAGGCAAAACCTGCCAATAGGTCTGCCCCGCCGCCTTCAAAAAGTCGATAAATTGATAGGCTTGCCGCCCCATCCCGCCGATCCCCGCTCCGCCGGGCAGGGAAAATAAGGGCATCAGGATGCCGCTCGCCCGCTTAAAAGATGCTGCCATATGCCACCGCCTTTTCTTCTCTTGCGAATAGCATACCATATCCCGCCCCCAAATATGCAAGGCGTGCATTCAACACAAATGAATTGTATTGAAACGATCAGTACAATTCAATTGTACTCTTAACACAAATGAATTGTGTTGAAACGATTAGTACAATTAAATTGTACTCTCGACCCAAATGAATTGGGTTGAAACGATCAGAACAATTCAATTGTACTCTTAACACAAATAAATTGGGTTGAAATGATCAGTACAATTAAATTGTACTCTCGACCCAAATGAATTGGGTCGGCGCGCAAAAAACGCGGAGCGAGAAATCGCTCCGCGTTTTTATGAGGGAAAGCAAATTTAAGATGCCAAATTGGGGTAGACAAAGAGGGCGCGGGCGACATAGCAGGAAGCGGGGAAGGAGAGGTTGAATGGGGTCATCGTTTTGTCTATCGCACCGCAAACAACAAGGGAACCGTTGGGGAGCAGGAGAGAGCCTGCGATCTGATAGTTGATATCGGTGCCAAACACCCTGCGATCATAGACTGTGCCCTTGCTATCGATACAGGCAACGTAGTTGACATAGTTATACATACCCGATTCGTTATGGGCGCAGGGGAAGGTGTTTTGAAGACCATCATCGTATCCCGAAAAGCCCGCAACAAAGACCTGATCGCCGCTGATTTCGATGCCGAAAACCTGGTCAACAGCCATCGCATGGCCGGAAAGAGGGGCAGAATAGATCATCTTACCATTGGCCCCGATCTTTACCAGCAATCGACGGAAATTGTTGATAGAGCTTTTGGGAACCGCGCTGAACAGCGGGTTATTTTTATCGTTTGTTCCCAGCGCAATATAAAAATTGCCCGCATCATCCATGGCGGCCTCTTCGCACCATTCATCGGAAGGGCCGCCGACGGTGAATGCCCGATCGAGCTTGCCCTGCGATGAAAAATGGGTGATCAGGCAGTCGGCACCCCCGCTTGGATCATAGGCCTGCTGAATAGTGGGCCAGGAGGAAGAAAAGTCGGCGGTCCAGGTGGTGGCGAGGTAAAAACCGCCGCTACTGTCGCTGAAGATGGCGGCGTCATCCATCTCCATGGGGGATTCCATAGTCGCAAGAGAGATGGTGGTAAAACTTTTCCCCGTTTGATCCAGGAGGTGAATCTCTAAGCTGTCGGAATTATTGTAATGGGTCAATAATGCGTAGTTTCCCGGTCGAAATTCTTGGATCGCCAGAATTTTACTATATAAAGCTGCCCATTCGGTTTTCAGGTTGCTGTCTAATTTGAGGATCGCGCTGGGGCCATGGGTTATAACGAGAAATCCGCCGTCGCTGCAAGAGATGATTTCAGAAAGAGAAGTGTAGTCCTTGAGGGTCCGCGTATTTTTGATGGACATATTTTCATCGTAGACGTCAACAAAGCAATACTCACTGGATATATAAGTTTTACCAATCGTTGCAATGGTTCCGTTTTCCCCTTTTGCCATTCCAAAGAGATAAGCGCTGCCGTTTGAGAAAAAAGGATATACCTTTGGCAGGCGATCATCTTGAATGGGTTGGCTTGGGGTGGTAGTGGTGGGCTGAGAGGGGGTTGGAGTTGAGGCGGCAGGATTTTTTTGGCCGGAGGTTTCAGGCGAGGTTTGGGTTGAGGTGGCGGGATTGGTTGCGCCTTGGGCATTCTCCTCGGCAGAGCCTTTTTCGGCGTTCTCCTTTTCGGAAGAGGCGGGCTTCTTTTCGGGTTGGCTCGGTGCAGAGGATTCTTCCTTTTCGGGCGCGGGTACGCTCTCTTCCGCAAGATCCCCTTCGATATAAGAATCGGCAAAACCCTCTTCTTCGGGTATAGCAGGGGAGCATCCCCCAAAACCGAATAATAAAGCCGCGATGGTGGCGGCGGCGATCCATTTTTTCATGGCAATTCCATCCTTTTGCAAGTGGTCTATCTCTATTTTAGCAAAAAGAGGGCAAAGATGCAACCGTATCGTTTTATCCCATCTGCAACTCTTTTATCTTATCGGCAATCTACCAACACAAATGATTTGTGTTAAAACGATCAGTACAATTAAATTGTACTCCAAACAACGAAGCGTGGGAACAATACAATTCATTTGTACCGTACCAAATGAATTGGCACGGCACCCGCGAGAGGCAACACAAATGAATTGTGTTGGAATGAACAGTACAATTAAACTGTACTCTGAAAATGAATAGCCCGCACCGAAGGGGTGCGGGCTTATTTTTTTAATAAATCATATTATATTTATGACCCTCTTGGAGTTCTTTTTGCAGGGCGGGGAGATCCGCAGGATCCAAAAGCTCGGCGCGGACCATGCGGTAGATAAAGTGGCGCAGGCCGCGGGAGGGGGAGGTGGTGCAATGGGCGGCAAAATAGATGGAGAGCTCACGCTCCAAATCGATGGATAAAAAGGCACCCGCCGCGCCGCCCCAGCCGAAATCGCCCAGCAGGCCATCTTGCTTTTTGCAGCGCACGCCCAAGCCGTAGCCATGGGTATCTTTATTCCAAAAGGTACGTTTTTGATATTCGGTCAGGCGGTCGGTGGCCATCAGCCGCACCGTTTCAGGCCGCAGCAGGCGGCCGGTGCGCAGGGCCTCCAAAAAGCGAATGTAGTCGTCAACTGTGGAGATGCCGCCCGCCCCGCCCGAGGCGTATTCAGTGCCGAGCTTAAAGGCGGAAATGGCTTTGCCGATGTTTTTGGCCTTGCCTTCGGAAAAGTTATATTGGGGGGCGATGGTCTCTAAATCTTCGGTGGGAAGCATCAGGGTGGAATCCTTCATCCCCACCACATCAAAGATATGGGTTTGCACATAATCTTCAAACTTCTCCCCCGAGAGAACCTCCACCAATGCCGCTAAAACATCGTGGCAAAGGCTATAGTTCCAGCGATCGCCCGGCACGAATTGGAGCGGCTCGCGGGCGAGATATTTCATTGCCTCGCGGGTGGGGCATCGGCCGTTTGTTTCCTCCCTGCAAAGCAGGAGGGAGGGGGAGGAGGTATTATAAGAAAAGCCTGCGGTCATCTCGAAAAGGTGCTTGATCAAAATGGGGTTTTGAGCGGGCCTTAGCCCTTCTTCGGTTTCCACCGTCATTTCTTTAAATTCGGGCAGGTATTTCCAAAGGGGATCCTCCAGGGAAAAAAGCCCCTGCTCCCAAAGCTGCATCGCCGCAACGCAGGTAAAGAGCTTGGTGCAGGAATAAATATTATAGCGCTCAGTGCCATTCATCGGGGTTTTATGTTCCAGATCGCGGTGGCCGTTATAATGGCGCAGGATGCACGTTCCCCTTTGATAGACCGCCAGATCAAAGCCCGGCAGGCCGATATCCAAAAAGGAATCGCAAAATTTTTTGGTTTGCTCCAGCATGGAAATCACCTCTGAAAAAAAGTATACCACACCCGAGGGTGTGGTACAACTCTTTTATTCTGCCGAGGCGGGTATTTTCGATGGAAAATCATTTTTCTCGTTCAAATTGAGCACCATAGCGAAACCTTTGATAGGCGATTTCCCGTTCGATGCGTCGCAAACAGGT
This sequence comes from Eubacteriales bacterium, assembly GCA_045596965.1. Taxonomy (GTDB): domain Bacteria; phylum Bacillota; class Clostridia; order Oscillospirales; family QAKW01; genus QAKW01. The sequence goes on from JAZODI010000155.1 coordinate 8,705, forward strand.
TATAATGATTTCCACATCCTCATCTTCTTCATTCGGTACGCCCAATCGGTTGCAAATACGCAGATAGGCATCCAACATTTCGCCATACCATTTTTCA
>JAZODI010000156.1:0-6139 GCA_045596965.1 Eubacteriales bacterium
GCAAGTTATCAGCCAAGAACTGCGGGCGCAGGGTCTCATTACCGACTCGGGCGCAGAGCTGGAACGCCATGCCTATGAGGTCAATAACCGCATCGAGGATAGCAATATCCGAAATCAACATATTTTATATGGCATATAAAAAGAAAATCCCGCAACGTAGGTTGCGGGATTATTTTATGCGTTCAAAAGTTGATAAGCAAGCTTTACCCCCAGCTCGATGCAGGCGTTGCAGGAGAGGGTTTTGCCCTCCTTAATATCGGCGCAGACGGCCGAGCCGCAGGCGGCGGTAAACTGATCGCAGATTTCTTTGCAGGCGGCATAGGTTTTTTGCTTGGAGGCAGGAGCCTCTAAATTACCATCACTAAGCTTTAAACCTGCAAGAAAGATCGCGCCCGAAAGAGCGCCGCAGGTCTGCCCTCGCCCGCCCATGCCTGCACCAAAGCCTTCCAAGGCGCGGGTTGCAAGGGTTTTGGGCATTCCCAGTTCCTCGCAGAAGGGCAGCGCCACCGATTGGGCGCAGTTCATCCCCTTTTGATGATATTCAAAAGCTTCTTTAATTTTTTGATCCATCTTATTTTGCTCCTTTTTTACATTTAAGCGCCACGCACCAGCCGATCCACCAGAGCGACTCCAGCCCGATGCCGCCGAAGATCAAAATCCGAACCCAAAGGGAGGAAAGGGCGGGGAAGAGCAATGCCGATGCCATTAAAACAACGGAAAGGACGGCGGGCAGGATCAGGGCAATACCATTCAGACGGAACTGCTTGAACTTTGCCATCATCAGGCATACCGCAAGCCCTGCGACCAGTAACCCTGCCAGAAGGGAAATCATGGCCCAGGGTTTTAAATAGCCAAACTCAGGGCTGTTGAGGATCATGGCCGCAGGGGAGAGATACATCTGATAAAAATAGGTCAGCGCCAAGGCATTGGCGGTGATAAAATAGGCCAGCATTCCCGCGGCGGGGGCAATCAAGCGGAAAGCGATATAGGCCAAAAAGTGGCCGATGCAACCATAGAAGACCAGGTTTGCCGCCAACTTAAAGAGCTGCAATCCCCTTCCAAAGAGAGAAAGCCAAGGAAATAGGAAGGCCGCCAGCAGGGGGATCAGCAGATATAAAATAAAGGAAAGGGAAAAGATCTTATCCTTGCGGAAATCCCCTTTATAGCAGACCTGCAGCGTCAGCCATACTGCAGGCACTGCCGCCGCAACAAACAAAACGGGCAGAAGCCAGGGGAGCATTCCGCGGAAAACATAATCGTAGCGATATTGAGCGAACCGCTCTGCCCAGAGCAGGCCGCCCATTAAAAGCAGGTGAAAAAAGAGGATGGTGATCCGCGAGTTGGTGATATCGGATCGGCGAAGGTCTTTTTTAGCCATGATCAAGAAGTTCCTTTCAAAGATTATCGGTGCGGTCTAAAAGAATCGGCAGCAAAAAGGCCGCAGCCTCTTCGGTGCGCAAGATCCGCCGCCCCAAAGAGCAGCAGGGGAGCTGATCCGCTTCCGCGGGAGCAAGCCCGCCCTCCGGCCCGATCAAAAAGGCAATGGAGCCTTCTTTGGGCAGATCGGCGGGGATGGGATCGGTGGAATTTTCATAGCAGATGAAAGCGGCATCCGCTTTTTTCATTTCCTCAATTGCTTCGGCAAAGGAGCAGATCGGCGCGATCTCCGGCAGGATGCTCCGCCCGCTTTGGGTGGCGGCGGAGGCAACGATCTTTTCCCAGCGTTTGCGTTTGTTTTCGTTTGGTTTGCCACCAATAACGCGGGAGGATAAGACCGGCACAAATTTGGTTACTCCCAGCGGGGTGCACCGATGAAGCACGTCCTCCATCTTATCTCCCTTGGGCAGGCATTGATAAAGGGTGATGGAAAGAGGGCATTCGCTCACCGCCTCCCGCTCTTCCAAAACCTTGAAGGTGGCGGTCTCTTTGGTGCAGGCGGTCATTTCTGCTAAATAGTCCATTCCTTTTCCATCGGAAAATAATGCGGTATCTCCCACCGCCATGCGGCGGGAGCGGGTGAGATGGCGGTATGTATCCCCCTCGATGGTGAAGCTACCCTCAGGGATTTGGGGCAAAAAGAAATGTTCCATAAATTAACTCCTGGATGTAATGGCGACCCAACCGCGCTCTTCTTCGATATGAACGATGGTCAAGCCCCTTGCCTTGATGGCCTCAACCAATTCATCCTTGCGGTCGTCGATGATGCCCGAGGCGATGAAGGTTCCGCCGGGGAGCAGAACCTGATGAAGATCCTTCAAGAGCATCAAAATCACGTCTGCAACGATATTGGCAACAACGATGGGATATTTCCCCTCCACCACCTCTAAAAGATCGCCTGCGCCATAGGCGGTGCGATCCGAAAGATTGTTGAGGGCGGCGTTGCGGCGGGCAACCTCCACCGCCAGCTGGTCGATATCGCAACCGAAGGCGGATCTTGCGCCCAGCAATACCCCGCCGATGGAAAGGATGCCGCTCCCGCAACCAACGTCTAAGAGATCCTTGCCTTCCAGCTCCTCTTGGGTGAGGGCCTTGAGGCAGAGGCGGGTGGTTTCATGAGCGCCGGTGCCGAAAGCCATGCCGGGATCGATCTTCATGATGGTCTCGCCCTCTTGGGCGGTATAATCCTCCCAAAGGGGAACCACCACCAACCGCTCCACATGGATGGGCTTATAATATTGCTTCCAGCCGCTCTGCCAATCCTCTTCCGGCAGATCGGAAACGGTGATCTCCAAGGTGCCGTAGAGAGAGGCTTCGGGGGTATTCCGCAGCTCTTCGATGCGGCGCTCAATATCTTTAAATAGGGCGAGCCCTTGCTCGTTATCCGCCGCATAGACCTTGAGGATGGTGCGGTCGCTTTGCCGCTTCATCAGCTCTTCGTCCACATAATCCCAATGGGGGGTAACGGTATCTAAAAATTCCTGAAAATCCTGCGGATCGATTACTTCGAATCCGCCGCACCCTGCCGCAACCAGCAGGTTGCTGACCGCTTCCTGGCCGGTGGATAGGGTTTCGATATTCATCTGCTTATAGTTCATTTGATTACTCCTTGGATAAAATGTCGGAAATTATACTGTTTGATAAATAAAATCCTCGCTCGTTGAGAATAAACCGATCCTTTTCGATATAGGAAAAATCTTTATATTTCTCAAAATTAAAACCCTTTGGCAAAAGGGATAAGGGAATGCCGCCTATGGTGCGCAACCCCAGCATGATCTCCTCCTCTTTGGCCTCTTGTGGCTCGATGGGCAGGGGATCTTGCAAGGGATCGGGGTTGGCGATAAAAAGGGCGGTATCGCAAGGGGCGCTGTATCGCACGCCGTTTAAAAAGGAATGGGCGGAAGGGCCGAGCCCCAGATAATCGGTGCGGGCCCAATAGGCGCTGTTGTGCTTTGATTCAAAGCCCTCTTTGGCAAAATTGGAGACCTCATAATGGACCATCCCCGCCTCTTTTGTTTTTTGGCAAAGCAGCTGCCAAAGGGATTCCTCCTGCTCCTCCTCCATCGGTTGAGGCGCATCCCCCAAGGGGGTGCCCTCTTCCCATTGGAGGGAATAGGCGGAAAGATGGGTGATGGGATAGGAAAGTAATGTATCCAGCGTATGGGCAAAGCTTTGGCGGGTCTGCCCCGGCAGGCCAAACATAACATCGGCGGAAACATTTTGAAAGCCTGCCTCAAAGATCATCTCCAACGCCTCTTTGGCTTTTTGGGCATTATGCAGGCGGCCTAAGGTCTGCAACTCTTCGTTATTCATCGACTGCACCCCCAAAGAGATGCGGTTAAATCCCATTTTCTTTAATGCACAGACCAGAGAGGGGGTGGTGCTTTCGGGGTTGAGCTCGATGGTGCATTCTGCACCCGCTTTGAGCCCAAAGGTTTTTTGCACCCGCTCTATCACCTGCGCCAGCCGCTCCTCGCCCAATAGGGCGGGCGTTCCGCCTCCGAAATAGAGGGTGGATAGGGGGCGGTGGTCGGCCTCATCGATGGCCCTCAGCAAGGCCTGCAGATATTGCGCCTTCTGCTCCTCGTTCCCATTGGCGGAATGAAAAGCGCAGTAGGCACACTTGCGGCGGCAGAAGGGGATATGAATATAAAGGGATAGCATATCAGGAATCCAGCTTGAGCACCGCCATAAAGGCTTCCTGAGGAACCTCCACGCTCCCCAGCTGGCGCATCCGCTTTTTGCCTTCCTTTTGCTTTTCCAAAAGCTTCTTTTTGCGGGTGATATCGCCGCCGTAGCATTTGGCCAAAACGTCCTTGCGGAGGGCCTTTACCGTTTCGCGGGCGATGATCTTGCCCCCGATGCAGGCCTGGATGGGCACCTCAAAGAGCTGGCGGGGGATATGCTCCTTCAGCTTTTCGCCCATGCGGCGGGCGCGGGGGTAGGCCTTTTCCTTATGAACAATGAAGGAAAGGGCGTCCACGATCTCGCCATTGAGCATAATATCCAACTTCACCAGATCGGATTCCCGATAGTCGGCCAGCTCATAGTCCAGCGAGGCGTAGCCGCGGGTGCGGGATTTTAAGGTATCAAAAAAGTCGTAGATAATCTCGCCCAGGGGCAGCTCATAATGGATGTTGACCCGATTATCATCGATATAGCTCATGTTCTTATAAACGCCCCGCCGATCCTGGCAGAGATCCATAATGTTGCCGACAAACTCTTTTGGGGAAATGATATCGGCCTTAACAAAGGGCTCTTCGGTCATCATAATGGAGCCGGGATCGGGATAGTTGGTGGGGTTATCGATCTGCAAAACCGTTCCGTCGGTTTTGGTAACGCGATAGCTGACGGAAGGGGCGGTGGTGATAATATCGATCTGGAACTCCCGCTCGATCCGCTCCTGAATGATCTCCATATGCAAAAGCCCCAAAAAGCCGCAACGGAAACCAAAGCCGAGGGCGATGGAGGTTTCGGGCTCAAAGAGGAAGGATGCATCGTTGAGTTTTAATTTGGCTAAAGCTTCCTTCAGATCGTCGTACCGCGCGCCATCGGCGGGGTAGATGCCCGAAAAGACCATGGGGGTGCAGGGCTTATAGCCCGGCAGAGGAGCTTCGCAGGGGCGGTCGGCAATGGTAACCGTATCGCCAACGCGGGTATCCTCCACGCTCTTGATGGAGGCTGTAAGATAGCCTACCTGCCCTGCCTCCAGCTTGCCAGAGGCTTCAAAACCCAAGGGGCGAAGATACCCGCATTCCACAACGTCGAACTCCGCGCCGGTGGCCATCATGCGGATGCGGTCGCCGGTTTTGAGGGTGCCTTCCATCATGCGGATATAAACGATAACGCCTTTATAGCTATCATAATAGCTATCAAAGATCAGCGCAGAGAGGGGGGCTTGGGGGTCGCCCTTGGGGGCGGGGATGGTTTCCACCACCGCCTCCAGCACCGATTGCATATTGATGTTATTTTTTGCCGAGACCTTGGGTGCATCCAGTGCGGGGATGCCGATCACATCCTCGATCTCTTTCGCCACCCGATCGGGATCGGCGGCGGGCAGGTCGATCTTATTGATAACGGGGATCAGCTCCAGATCGTTATCCAACGCAATATATGTATTGGCCAGCGTCTGCGCCTCGATGCCCTGAGAGGCGTCCACCACCAAAACCGCCCCTTCGCAGGCGGCCAGGGCGCGGGAAACCTCATAGTTGAAGTCCACATGCCCCGGAGTGTCGATGAGGTTGATCTCATAATCCTCGCCGTTTTGGGCATGATAATCCAGCCGGACCGCGCGGGCCTTGATGGTAATGCCCCGCTCCCGCTCCAGATCCATATTATCGAGCAGTTGATCCTCCATCTCCCGCTTGTCCACCGTGTTGCAAAGCTCCAGCAGGCGGTCGGCGATGGTGGATTTACCATGGTCGATATGGGCGATGATGGAAAAATTCCGAATGTTTTTCTGATTCACTTAAAATATCTCCTGAATGAATGGTTTATAGTCGGCATCCCCTAAAATGGCATGGGTGCCGGCCGCCGCCCGATGGATGCCCCATAGGGTGGCGAGGGTAAACAATATTAGAATGAGAACGATCCATAGCCTTTTCATGGGGCTATTTTGTCCCTAAAAAGGCGGGGTTATTCCTCCTCCACCTCGGGCAGGTTGGAAAGAAATTCGTTGAGGTGGGAAAGATCGGGCTCGGTG
>JAZODI010000157.1:0-1651 GCA_045596965.1 Eubacteriales bacterium
CCTTATGAAACGCGCCATTATTTTATTCATTTGTTTGTCTATGATGCTCCAGCTCTCATCCTGCACGGGCGTGTCGGAGGAAATGGGCGATGCCCTGCTCGATGAAATGGTTACTTCCCAACCCCAGGCGGTGGAAAAAGAAGAACCCGCCCCCGAAAAGGAAGAGGCCGCACCTCAAAAAGAGGAAAAGGATCCCGAAAAGGAAAAAGAACCTGCCAAGAAGGAAGAAACGGAAAAACCGACCAAGCAGGAAAGTTCTTCCGCCCCTCAGGCCGAAAAACCGAAGGAGGAGCAAGAGCAGGACTCTTCGGAAACCCCCGAAACGCCGGAAAGGGCGCCGGTTGTGGAAGAAACCACCCCTGAACCCACCCCCGTCCCGGATCCGTCGGATAGCCGGGCGACCATCAACGCCATGCGTCCCGACTATGATTACGGCACCTTGCGGTCGCTTAAAGGCGATATCGTTGTCGCGGTGTTCTATATGAACGATTGGGAAGGCAATTGGAGTAAGGCAGAGATGGATGCCTATACCGAAAAGGAGATCAAGCCCGCCCTCGATTTTTTGAAAAAAGAGGCGCAGGCCCGCGGGATCGCCTTGAATTTTGAGGTGGAAACCTATTCGCCCCTGATTTATACAAGGAAAGTAATTGTTGATATACGCGCGGAGAATGAGGAATCCATCGATGTTTTGGACGAAGCAGCCCAATGTTTAAATTATGCGGAAGATCAGAAAATGTATGACGCCCTCAGCGCCGCCCATGGCGGGAAAGAGGTTATTTGCCTGACCGTGTTTAATAAGGCGGGAACGGGCTATGCCATCAACCCGTCCAGAGGGAATGCTCAAATGATCACCGAGCATTGCATCCTTTTTTCCAAAGAGCTTTATCCTTTGATGGAGGTGGAGGGCGGTCAGTCCTCGGTTATTGCCGCGATGATCTTATATCTTTACGGTGCGGAAAGCTTATCTTCCTCCTCCCGCAAGGAGATCGCCCAAACGGTCTATCCCCGCGATGTTATGCTTTTGCAAAGTTATTATATCAGCGAAAACAATATCGGCAACGCCACCGCCTTTTATATCGGGTGGATCGATGAGCCGCCGGCGGTGCTTTCTTATAAAGATTGGTAATGATTAAGGAGTTGACAAAATGAAGGATTTGGAATATGCTATTCTGCCCTGGTTCGATCAGATCTCGGCAGGAAGGATCGTTTCGGCGCTGGTGATCCTGCTGATCGGCTATTGCCTCTTTGAGGCCATCTTTAAGCGGGTCAACTGCACCATGCGGCGGGGTACCCTCTCGCTGATCGGCAATACGGTCTGGCCCTTTTTGATCAATGCGGGGATCTTCACCCTTGCCTATTGGCAATGGGCGGCGCCCTTGGCCATCGTTACGGGTGGGTTATTTATTATCATTATGCGCCATGAGCTGAAAGAGGCCTATCAGGATGAGCTGGAGGGCTACCGCGGCCTCAATAAGGAGATCCGCAAAATGCGGGCGGAGGCCTTTGCCGATCTTTCCATCGAGGAGCAAAAGGAATTTAAGCAAAAGGTAAAGCCCCAAAAGTTCTATTGGTGGATCTTCTGGCCTGCGGTGGTGATTCTGCCCTTTTTGCTGGTGCTCCTCTTGGAGCAACTGGGCGCAGGAGATTATCT
>JAZODI010000158.1:0-7399 GCA_045596965.1 Eubacteriales bacterium
ACCATCTTCTGCACATCCTCTGCGTTACTGATAAAGGCCAGCTCCACCAATACAGCGGGCATGGAGGTGCGGCGGAGAACATAAAGGGTGGGGTTTGCTTTTACCCCTAAATTCTGCGTGCCCATTCGTTCCACAATCCCCTCCACGATCTCCTCCGCCAGCTCAAAGGCTTCGCCATAAGGGCGGAAGGTATAGGCCTCGGTGCCGTTGGCGGCGGGGTTTACCGAAGCGTTGGCATGGATGCTGATGAAATAATCGGCAGGCCATTCATTGGCCACCCGCACCCGCTCCTGCAGGCTGGTGAGGTTGGAGGTACCCAAAATTTCGGTGGGGGTATTGCGGGTCAGCCGCACCTCGAAATTGCCGTTTTGCCGCAGGAGCGTCGCCAATTCCTGGGCTACCGCATAGGTAATATCCTGCTCCCGATAGCCGAACCCTTCCGCTCCGGCGTTGACAGTTTGGGGGTTATGCCCCGCATCGATCACAACTTTGATTGCCATAAATGCTCCACTCCTAATTAAAATCATTGCTATAATATATGCGGTCTGTTATACTAAAGTTAACAAATTGTTCAACACAAACGGGCAAAAAAGGTGTAGAATAATTAAAAAGGAGGGCGATGGGCCGATGTTTGGATATGTTGTTGCCAATATGGATCAGCTCCATGAGGAGCAATCCGCCGTTTATCGGGGCTATTATTGCGGCCTTTGCCGCAGCCTGAAAAAGCAGTTTGGTAATTTCGGGCGGCTGACCCTCAATTATGATATGACCTTTATGGTGCTTCTGCTGGCGGACCTTTTTGATCCCGCAACAAGTTATCATGAAGGGCGGTGCGTGGTGCATCCCCGCAAAAAGCGAACCATGGCTGAAAACGAGATCATCGACTACGGCGCGGCAATGAATATTTTGCTGGCCTATTATAATTTGCTGGACGATTGGAAGGATGAGGGCAAGCGGGCCGCCCGCACCGCCGCCAATCGGCTGAAGCGGTTTATTCCCGCCATCGAGGCCCGCTACCCCCGCCAGGCCGCCGCGGTGCGTTCGGCGATGGAAAAGCTGGATCGGGAGGAGGCGGGCGCGCCTTCCAATCTCGATGCGGCCGCCAATTATTCGGGCAGCCTTTTGGGAGAACTTTTTGTTTATCGAAAGGATTTTTGGGCGCAGGATTGCCGCAACTTCGGCGAGGCGCTGGGGCGGTTCGTTTATTGGATGGATGCCTATGAGGATCTCCCAAAGGATCGCAAAAAGGGGCGTTATAACCCCATGGTGCTGATCGCCGACCAACCGGATTATGAGGCGCGGGTAGAGGAGATGCTCAAGGGTGCGCTGGGTGAATGCGCGTTGATCCTGGAGCGGTTGCCGCTGGTGGAGCATCTGGACATTTTGCGGAATGTGCTTTATTCCGGCATCTGGAGTAAATACGAACAATTAAAGAAGGATAAAAAGAACGATGAACCAAAATCCATATAGTGTTTTGGGGGTTTCTCCAAGCGCAACGGATGATGAAATTAAAAAAGCATACCGAAAGCTCGCCAAGCAATACCATCCCGATATCCATCCCGATCGGGAATTTGCCGAAAAGAAGATGGCGGAGATCAACGCAGCCTACGATCAGATCTTAAACCAGCGCCAGGGCAAAACCACCGGCGCGGGCTATGGTAGCTATGGAAGCTACGGTAAGCAGGAGCCCGGCCAGGGTTCCACCCCGGAATATACAGCGGTGCGCCATTATCTCCATTATCGGCGGTATCGGGAGGCCTTCAACGTCCTCAACCGTATGCAGGAGCGCAATGCCGAATGGTATTTTCTCTCGGCCTATGCCCATGCGGGGGTCGGCAACCGCACCCAAGCGTTGGAGTTTGCCCGCCAAGCGGTGGCGATGGATCCCAATAATTATGAGTATCAGCAGTTGCTCAATCAATTGCAACATTCGGGGATGGCTTATGAAACCTATGGAAGGGGCTTTTCCATGCCTACCGGCGGCATCAACCCCATTTGTATGGGGCTTTGCTTGGCAAAGCTTTGCTGTCCATATTGCTGAAGAAAGGATGAGATGAATGAAATTGCGTGAAAAATTTGCCCGCTTTATGGTCGGGCGATATGGCGTGGATGCCCTGGGGAAGGCCCTCCTTTGGATTTATCTGGGGCTGGTGATCGCCGCCATCTTTTTCGCGCCCCTCTATTATTTGGCGCTGGCGGTGCTGGTCTGGATGTTTTTCCGCGCCTTCTCTAAAAATATTTATAAACGGCAGGCGGAGAATATGAAGTATCTGAACCTTCAGCGCAAGGTGAGCGGCTGGTTTGGGGTGCAAAAGAAACGGTTTGCAGAGCGCAAGACCCATCGCTACCGCACCTGCCCCCATTGCAAAGCCACCCTTCGGCTACCCAATAAAAAAGGGAAGCATACCGTATGCTGCCCGAAATGCCATAAGGATTTTCAAGTGAAAATATAAAGGGGCTGTAAAAATAGTCTGAACCGCAAAGGGCAGAAAATAACAAGGCTTTTTTATAAAGCGACTGCAAAAAATAAGAATAAGGACAGAAAATATCGAAAAAACGATATTTTCTCCCAATTGAATGCCCTTTGCTACCTCCAAACTGAGCCACTCGGCGTATCACATACGCCTTCGGGTATCCCGCGGCCCTTGGCCGCGGCTCAGTTTGAAGGTTTCAAACAATTTTTCCGACCCCCAAAAAGGGGCTGTAAAAAAATTCGATGAATTTTTTTACAGCCCCTTTTATGCAGTAAAAACTGTAAAACCAAGGGCGGTTACAATGGTAACGATTGCGGCGGCGGTAATCACCCCTGCCGCGATGGCAGGAAAGGCTTTCTTCAGCCGCATATCCAGCATGGCGGCGATCAACGCGCCCGTCCATGCGCCGGTGCCCGGCAGGGGAATCGCAACAAAGATGAATAATCCCCAGAATGCGCTTTTCATAACTGCGTCGGATTTGGATTTTCCCCGCTCTTCCAATTTATCAACAAAGGCGTTGAGCTTGGGGAAGATTTTTCGGATCCATGCAAAGATCCGCCGAATAAAAATAATAATAAAGGGAACAGGAACCAGGTTTCCGATCATGGCGACCGGGATGGCGATGCGATAATCCAGCCCTGCGCCCACCGCCATGGGAATGGCACCGCGCAGCTCGATCACCGGGACCATCGAGACCAAAAAGGTCATCAGGATCTGCCCCCAGAAGGTATTCCATAAAAAATGAAGCATAATGTCCCTCCAAAATTTTGCTGATTCAAGCATACCATAATTTGCGGGAAATAGCAAGTTTTTTCGACCCAAAGAAAATCAAATCAATATTATTGGAAAAAAAGGCTATGCTAAAAGGAGAGAACAAGAAAAAATTGGGCATTCTGCCGTTGACAAGCGGTTGCCAATCATGGTAAAATTATCGATAATGGGAAATATGGGAATTCTTAGAATTTCCCTTGCGAGATCATGGTCGGAAAGGAGGAAGATCATATGTTGAACGCATCTTGGATGGTCCCGGGCGAGTATAATCTGGGCGTTGTCGTTCTCTTGGGAGTCGGCATCGTTTTCGCCGGGCTGATCTGTATTGTTATCCTGTGTGTGCTCATGGGAAAGGTGGTTCGTCTGCTGGAAAAGAAGGAGGCTCCCGCCGCAGATCCTGCGCCGGTGGCAGTTGCTCCCGCTGTTGCAGAAGCGATCCCCAATCGGTCGGAACTGGTTGCCGCCATTTCCTGCTGCTTGGCAGAGGAGCTGGGAACGGATGTTTCCGCTATTCGTATCGTATCGTTGAAGAAAGTATAAAAATAGAGAGGATTTAGAATTATGAAAATGTATAAAGTGAATGTAAACGGCACTGTTTATGAAGTATCCATCGAGGTGATGGACGGCGTTCCCGCCGCCCCTGCCGCTGCTCCCGCTCCCGCAGCCGCACCTGCTCCTGCCGCCGAGCCTGCCCCTGCTCCTGCTGCCGCACCTGCCGGTGCCCAGACTGTGAATGCTCCCATGCCCGGTACCATCCTGGCTGTTAATGTTCAGAACGGTGCGGCTGTCAAGAAGGGTGACGTTCTGTTTATCCTGGAAGCCATGAAGATGGAAAATGAGATCATGGCCCCCTGCGACGGTACCGTTGCTTCGGTCAACACCACCAAAGGCGCTTCCGTTGCCACCGGTGATGTCCTTTGCTCTTTGCAGTAATCCTTATGTAATTGGAGGATGCTGAAATGTTTGATGCAATTATGAATTTCCTGCAGCAAACAGGCTTTGCCATGTTCGTAGGGGATAACCTTCTGAACCTGGCGATGATCGCGATTGCCTTTTTCCTTTCCTATCTTGCGATCGTCAAAAAGTTTGAGCCTTTGCTTTTGCTGCCTATCGCGTTTGGTATGCTGCTTACCAACCTGCCCGGCGCAGAGATGTTCCATGAGCAGCTCTTTGCCGGCGGCCATGTTAATTGGGATATGTTCGGCGGTGCATACTATGCTTCGTCCAATGCACTCAACGGCGAGTTGCTGGAGGTTATGGGCGTATTGGAAAATGGCAGTGTTTTTGCCAGCCAGTATGTCATCGGCCATATTTCCGGTTTGGCGTTGAATGCGGAAGCGGCCTTCAATGCCGCCGGTCAACTGATCGCCGCCAACGGCGAGGTGTTGGCCGATTCTGCCCGTATTGTTCTGGATTCCAGCCTGCTGACCATTAAGGATGGTGCCGCCTATCTGGGCGATGCTATGATCGCTACCGGCGTGCAGTCTGTTTCTGCCGGTCTGCTGGATTATCTCTACCTCGGTGTAAAGCTGGGGATCTATCCCTGCCTGATCTTCCTGGGCGTTGGTGCTATGACCGATTTTGGTCCCCTGATCGCCAATCCCAAGAGCTTGTTGCTGGGTGCAGCCGCTCAGGTAGGTATTTTTGCCACCTTTATCGGTGCCCGCCTGCTGGGCTTTACCGAAGCTCAGGCCGGTTCCATTGGCATCATCGGCGGTGCCGACGGTCCTACCGCGATCTTCGTTACCTCCAAGCTGGCGCCCGAGCTGCTCGGCCCCATCGCGGTTGCCGCTTATTCCTATATGGCGCTGGTCCCTGTCATCCAGCCGCCCATCATGAAACTGCTGACCACCGAAAAGGAGCGTCAGATCCGCATGGATACCCTGCGCCCGGTCAGCAAGACGGAAAAGATCATCTTCCCCTTTGTGATTACCGCTTTTGTTGCGCTGTTGGTTCCCTCTGCCGCTCCTCTGGTGGGATGCCTGATGCTGGGTAACCTCTTCCGCGAGAGCGGTGTGGTTGATCGCCTTTCCAAGACGGTTCAGAACGAACTGATGAATATCGTTACCATCTTCCTGGGGATCACCGTTGGTGCAACCGCCACCGCCGCCACCTTCCTTTCTCTGGATACCATCAAGATCATTGTTATGGGTGTTGTGGCCTTTGGTTTGGGTACTGCAGGCGGTGTTCTGCTGGCGAAGTTTATGAACCTCTTCCTCAAGAAGAAGATCAATCCGTTGATCGGCTCGGCCGGTGTTTCCGCTGTGCCGATGGCGGCGCGCGTTTCTCAAACGGTTGGTCAGCAGGCCGATCCCGGTAACTTCCTGCTGATGCACGCCATGGGCCCCAATGTGGCCGGTGTTATCGGTTCTGCCATCGCGGCGGGCGTTTTGATCGCATTATTCGGTTAAGGAGAATTGTTAAATGGCTAAAACTGCAAAGAAAAATCCTTTGTTTATAACAGATACCATCTTGAGAGATGCCCATCAATCTCAGGCCGCAACCCGTATGCGTATCGAGGATATGCTCCCCGCTTTGGAGCAGTTGGATAACGTTGGTTATTGGTCCTTGGAATGCTGGGGCGGTGCAACCTTTGATGTTTGTATGCGCTTTCTCAATGAAGATCCCTGGGAGCGCCTGCGCACCCTGAAAAAGCATATGCCCAAAACCAAGCTGCAGATGCTGCTGCGCGGTCAGAATATTTTGGGCTATAAGCATTATGCTGATGATGTTGTCGATAAGTTTGTTGCCAAATCCATTGAAAACGGTATCGATGTTATGCGTATCTTTGATGCGCTCAACGATGTCCGCAACGTGGAGCAGGCGATGAAGAGTTGCAAGAAATACGGCGGTATCTGCGAAGCCGCCATCAGCTATACCACCAGTCCGGTGCATAATGAGGAATATTTTGTTAAGCTGGCTAAAACTTTGGAATCTATGGGTGCAGATGTTATCTGTATTAAAGATATGGCAAACCTGCTGCTGCCGATGGATGCCTATAGCTTGGTTAAGAAATTGAAGGAAGCAGTGGATCTTCCCATCCACCTGCATACTCATAATACAACCGGTACCGGTGATATGACCAACCTGATGGCCGCTTGGGCAGGTGTGGATATTGTCGACTGCGCATTGTCGCCCATGGCTAACGGTACTGCTCAGCCCGCCACCGAAGCTTTGGTTGCTACCCTGCAGGGTACCGATCGGGATACCGGTTTGGATCTGAATAAGCTGGCCGATATCGCTTCTCATTTCCGCGGCGTTGCCGATAAGATGAAGGCGGAAGGCACTTTGGATCCCAAGGTGCTGAATGTCGACGGTAAGACTCTCATCTACCAGGTTCCCGGCGGTATGCTCAGCAACCTCATCTCCCAGCTCAAGCAGATGGGCGCTGAGGATAAGTATTATGAAGCATTGGCGGAAATTCCCCGCGTTCGTAAGGATTTCGGTTATCCTCCCCTTGTTACCCCCACCAGCCAGATCGTTGGCACCCAAGCAGTAATGAATGTTGTTGCCGGTGAGCGGTATAAGATGGTCGGTAAGGAGTCCAAGGGCCTCCTGCGCGGTGAGTATGGCCAGGTTCCCGGCGAGGTCAATGAAGAGGTGCGCAAAAAGGCAATCGGTGATGATGAGGTTATCACCTGCCGCCCTGCCGATCTCTTGGAGCCTGAGCTGGAAAAATATCGCCAAGAAGCGGGTGATTTGGCCCGTTGCGAAGAGGATGTTTTGAGCTATGCCCTCTTCCCTCAGGTAGCCTCCAAGTTTTTGGCGGAAAGAAATAAGCCTAAGGCCGATGAAAACGCGATCCGCGAACTCTATGTTGAGGACCTGGGCGTATAACCCATATATAATAATGTAGAATTACCCCTTTTGCCGCTTGGTAAAAGGGGTAATTTTGTGCAAAAACCTGTTGAAATCTCGGGTGGTTTTTGTGGATAAAAATAAATCGAAAAAACTTGAAAAAAAGTGTTGACAAATGAGTTTGAGAGTGTTATTATATTCAGGCACTCGCGAAGAAAAGCGGGTAAGCAACGAGCTTTGAAAATTGAATAGCATCATAAAAGAAGGACCCGTTAATTGTAAAGTCCAAGCCTCGAAATTGAGGATTGGCGAAAGCGATTAACAAAGAACTTTTAAGCCAGTTTTAGAAGAATTTG
>JAZODI010000159.1:0-43763 GCA_045596965.1 Eubacteriales bacterium
TTTCTTTTTCTGGAGCTGCTAACCAGATTTGAACTGGTGACCTCATCCTTACCAAGGATGCACTCTACCGACTGAGCTATAGCAGCATATGGCGACCCGGATGGGGCTCGAACCCACGACCTCTAGCGTGACAGGCTAGCGTTCTAACCAGCTGAACTACCGGGCCACAAACTTGATTTTCTCAAGACGCCTCACTATTATACACAACTCTTTTCCTTTTGTAAAGATATTTTTTTAAAAATAAAAAAGTTTTTTAAAAAATCGTTGACATTCCAAATAAAATGTGATAATCTATACAGGCAAAAAGAAGTAGAATAGTTTGCTCTGTTCTCACCCTGCGTTTCTAAACAGCAGTGGTTAACATGTTTGAACCGATTATTTATCGGCTTACTATGTCTTGAAACGAGCAATTATTTTGCTCGTTTTTATTATTTTTTGGAGGTGTGGAAACATTAACGCAAAAGAAGCCAAAGGATTAAGCATCAACGAAGCGATCCGTGAAAAAGAAGTTCGTGTCGTAGATTCCGACGGAAGCCAGCTTGGGATCATGCCCTCTGCCGAAGCGATGAAGATTGCTCAAAATAAGGGTTTGGATCTTGTTATGATTGCGCCCAAGGCGCACCCCCCTGTTTGCAAAATTATCGATTTCGGTAAATATTGCTATGAGCAGGCTAAAAAAGAAAAAGAGGCCCGTAAGAATCAGAATATCGTTACCGTTAAAGAAATTCAGCTCACCCTGAAGATCGACACCCACGATATTCAAACCAAAGCATCCCATGCCAACCGTTTTTTACAATCCGGTGACAAGGTCAAGGTCGTTGTTAAATTCAAAGGGCGTGAGATGGCTCATACCGAGTTGGGATACGATATCGCAAAGCGTTTTTGTTCTCTGACCGAAGAAAATTGCGTGATCGAAAAGCCCGCCAAGTTGGAAGGGCGCAATATGATCATGGTCTTAGCGCCAAAGAAAGAAAAAAAATAAGGGAGGCTATAAAATGGCTAAGGTAAAGACCCATAGCGGTGCAAAAAAGCGTTTCAAGATCACAAAAGGTGGCAAAATCAAAAGAAGCCATGCTTTCAGATCTCACATCCTGAACAAGAAGACAACCAAGCGTAAAAGAGGGCTTCGCAAGGAAGCATATGTTGATGCAACCAATGCTCCTTCCCTGAAGAAGCTGATCCCCTACAAATAATCAAAAGATACGGAGGCTGAAATAAATGGCTAGAATTAAAGGTGCGGTTACTACCCGCAAAAGAAGAAAGAAGATTTTAAAGCTTGCCAAGGGTTTCTATGGTGCCAAGAGCAAGCAGTTCAGAACTGCCAACCAGGCAGTAATGCGTTCTTTGACCAACGCATACATCGGCAGAAAGCAGAAGAAGAGAGATTTCCGCGCTCTCTGGATCACCAGAATTTCCGCCGCTTGCCGCATGAACGATATCAACTATTCCCAGTTCATGCACGGCTTGAAGCTTGCTAAGATCAACCTGAACAGAAAGATGCTGGCTGAGATCGCCGCTTCTGATCCCGAAGCATTTGCAGTTCTGGTTACCAACGCTAAGAAGCAGCTGGATAAATAAATCATTTTAACAGAGCAAGATATATTTCTTGCTCTGTTTTTTTATTTTTTTAAAAGGTATTGCAATTTGAATTAAATGTATTTATAATATACCCACGTGTTCCTTTAATATATATAAGTAGGAACTTGGATTTTTGCAGAAAGGATCGGCGGAAATTTTACCATGATTGAGCGTATCACCAGCGTGCAAAATGAATATATCAAGCAACTTTGCCGTTTGAATTCCGCAGCAGGTCGGCGAGAATCGGGTTTCTTTATCATTGAAGGGCATAAGCTTTGCCAAGAAGCCTTAAAGAGCGGATGGGAGATCGATTGTTGCCTGCTTACTGAGCAAGTTTTTGAAGCTTTTGATCTCACCGCATACAGCGGCAAAAAAATCATCATCACCGATCATGTTGCCCGAAAGATCAGTTCTATGGAAACGTCTCCGGGCATCTTTATGGTGGTGAAGCAAAAGAAAAATGTGCCGGCGCAGTTTCCCCGCTTTATTTTGGCCCTGGACCATATTTCCGACCCCACCAACCTGGGAGCCATCCTGCGCTCGGCAGAAGCCTTTGGCGTTGATCTTATCTGTTTGAGTGAAGGGTGCGTGGACCTCTATTCCCCCAAAGTCATGCGCTCGGCAATGGGCAGTGCATTTCGGGTTCACACCCTTAAATGCGATCTGTCTGAATTTCTTAAAAAGCAAAAAGATGCGGGCTATCTGATCCTCGGCGCGGGATTAAATCGGGATTATAAGGAACTGCCGGATGTTTCGTTCCAAACCCCAATCGTTATGGTGATCGGCAACGAAGCCAACGGAATAACAACCGATGTTATGGCTTGTTGCGACCATGGCGTTTTCATCCCCATGCTGGGCCAAAATGAATCCCTCAACGCAGCGGTTGCTGCATCAATCATCTTATGGGAGCAATCAAAATGGAAATAAACCGCCATGTTCTTTGGATTTGGGCCAAAGAAATCCTGCGCTTCAATAATCAAAAGCTTTTAAAACTTGTGGAGCAATGTGGCTCGATTGATGAACTGTATTGTTGCGAAGATTTTGAATCCTTTTCTTATCTTTCAGAATCCGATAAAAAGAATCTTCTGCGCAAGGATCTGCGCAACGCCTGGGAGATCTACGGCGATTGCGAAATGAATCAGATCGGCATCCTCACTTTAGACGACGATCATTATCCTGCCATGCTTCGCGAAATCAGCAATCCGCCCTCTCCCCTCTTTTTCAAAGGGCATCTTCTCACCTGCCTCAATAAGCCGCTCCTAACCGTTGTAGGAACCAGAAAAACCAACGGTTATAGCGAGGAAAAGACCAAAGAGATCATCACTGCGCTCTGCCTTTGCGGTATGTCGATCGTTTGCGGCATTGCCGAAGGGATCGATACCTTTGCCTGCGATAGTGCCATTCAGGCCGATAGCGGGCCGATTGTTGTCCTGCCCTTTGGCATTCTTTCTACCAAAGGGGCATCCACAAAAAGATTCCCCGATATATTAAAATACGGTGCATTGGTAAGCGAAACCTTTCCCCGCAATCCCTCCCATCCGTATGCCTATCATGAGCGCAACCGCATTTTGAGCGGTCTTTCCCATGGAACGTTTGTTGCCCAAGCGCCTAAAAGAAGCGGTGCCTTGATGACGGCTAATTATGCTTGCGAGCAAAACCGCGATCTTTTTGCATTAATGGCCAACGCTTCTGATCTGACCGAAGGCAGCAATAAGCTGATCAAAGACGGTTGCTATGCAGTAACCGATTATCTGGATATTTTATCGGTATATCTCCCCCACTTCAGCGATCGGTTAAAGGAATATCTCTGCCCGCCCGAAAAGGTATTTTCCCTTCAGGACGAACTAACCGAAGACAAACTTCAAGCCTATCGCAGGAAGCATGGCAAAAACCTTTCGGAAAAGGAACGCAAGGTCTTCGAATTACTCACCACCGAAGAATGTCCTGCCGAATACATCATCGAAAATACAGAACTACCTGTTCATGAGGTTCTGCAAATATTAACAACCCTTGAATTTCAAAGCCTGGCCGTTTCCTGCCCCGGCAATAAATTTAAAGTAATTCTTTAAGAGAGGTTCTATATGTCAAATCTATTCATTGTTGAGTCCCCGGCAAAAGCAAAAACTATCGAAAAATACCTGGGTAAAAAATTTAAAGTTATGGCATCGATGGGCCATATTCGTGACCTTCCAAAAAGCGAATTCGGCATCAATGTGGAAAACAATTTCGAGCCCAAGTATATTTCCATTCGGGGAAAGAGCGATCTGATCCGCTCCCTCAAGAAGGAGGCGCAGAAGGCTGATATGGTCTATCTCGCAACCGACCCGGATCGCGAAGGGGAAGCCATTTCCTGGCATCTTTGCAGCCTTTTGGGGCTGGAGCCCTCTCAATGCAAGCGCGTTGTCTTTAATGAAATTACAAAAGGTGCGTTAAAGGCCGCCGTTGCAAACCCTACCGAAATCAACATGAATTTGGTAGACGCACAGCAGGCGCGGCGGGTGCTGGACCGTATTGTGGGCTATAAGCTCAGCCCGTTCTTATGGCGCAAGGTAAAGAAGGGCCTTTCCGCAGGGCGTGTTCAATCAGTGGCAACCGCCATGATCGTTGACCGTGAAGAAGAGATCCGCGCCTTCACTCCAAAGGAATATTGGAATATTTCCGCCCTTTTCACCCAACCCGACGGTACAGGAAAGATCGAAGCCAAATTTCACGGCACCGAAAAGAAATCCTTGGAGATCTCCAACGAAGAGCAAGCAACCCAGATCTTCAACGAACTTCAAGATAGTGCCTTCACCGTCAAGAATGTAAAGCAGGCAGAAAAGAAAAAGAGCCCTGCACCTCCCTTTACCACCTCCACCCTCCAACAGGAAGCATCACGCCGCTATAATTTCCAAGCAAAGCGTACCATGAAGGCGGCGCAGGAGCTTTATGAGGGTGTAAACGTTAAAGGCATCGGCTTGGTCGGTCTGATCACCTATATGAGAACGGATTCTCTGCGTATCTCCGACGAAGCAGCTGCTTCTGCAAAAAATCATATTATCGAAACCTTCGGTGCGGAATATTATCCGCCTTCCCGCCGCTATTTTCGGACGAAAAAGTCCGCCCAGGATGCCCATGAAGCTATCCGTCCCACCAATATTGAAATCACTCCCGAACAGGCAAAACTCACCTGTACCCCCGATCAGTATCGCGTATATAAGTTAATCTATGACCGTTTCTTGGCCAGCCAGATGGCAGAGGCTGTCTACGATACCCTGGCAGTTGAGATCGGTAACGGAAAATATATCTTCAAAGCAAACTGTCAGGTTGTGAAATTCAAAGGCTTTACCGCCGCCTATGAAGAGAGCGAAGATAAAGAGAAGAATCAACGCCGCCTTTATAAAGTAGAAGTCGGCGGCGATATGAAGCTTCAGGAACTGAAAAAAGAGCAAAACTTTACCCAGCCTCCCTCTCGCTATACCGAGGCATCGCTGATCAAAGCATTGGAAGAAAACGAAATCGGTCGTCCCTCCACCTTTGTTCCGATCATTACAACCATCTTGGCGCGAGAATATGTGGAACGGGAAGGAAAGTCCCTCAAGCCCACTGCGCTTGGTGAGGTTACCACCAAATTGATGAAGGATCACTTTGCCTCCATCGTAGACTATGACTTTACCGCACAACTGGAAACGCAGTTGGATAAGATCGAAGAAGGCACCGCCGAATGGCAACTAACGGTCGGCCATTTCTATGAGATTTTTGTTAAAACATTGGAAGAAGCCGAAAAGAACCTAACCGAGCGCGTGAAGGTCCCCGAGGAAGTAACCGAGGAAATCTGCCCCAACTGCGGCAAAAACCTTGTTATCAAAAGCGGAAGG
Organism: Eubacteriales bacterium; assembly: GCA_045596965.1. Lineage (GTDB taxonomy): Bacteria > Bacillota > Clostridia > Oscillospirales > QAKW01 > QAKW01. Next base: position 5,436 of record JAZODI010000159.1, read on the forward strand.
TTCGGTAAATTCATGGCATGCCCCGGATATCCCGCTTGCAAATTCACCAAAACCATCGTTGTGGATACCCATGTTCCTTGCCCCAAATGCGGCGGAAAAATTCTCAAGAAAAAGTCCAAGTCCGGTAAAACCTACTTTGGTTGTGAACACAATCCCACCTGCGATTTTATGACATGGGATGAACCCCTGGAAAAGAAATGCGAGAAATGCGGTTCTCCCCTCTTCAAACGCACCGGACGGGGTCGCGGAACCTACTGCTCCAACCCCGAATGCGGAAAGCAGGAAAAAGGCAATGAATAAGACCGCCATCGTTATCGGTGCGGGGTTGGCCGGATGTGAAGCCGCCTATCAGCTTGCATCCCGCGGAATCCCTGTCACTCTATATGAAATGAAACCCAAGCAATTTACCCCCGCCCACCACAATCCGGATTTTGCCGAATTGGTCTGCTCCAATTCCCTGCGCGGTGCGGGGCTTGCAAACGCTGTGGGGCTTCTCAAGGAAGAAATGCGGCGGCTCGGCTCGGTCATTATGCAGGCCGCCGACGCAACGCAAGTGCCGGCAGGCGGAGCATTAGCAGTGGATCGCACCGCCTTTTCTGCAGAAGTCACCCGTATCATCCGCAAACATCCTTTGATTACCGTTATGGAGGAAGAAATCACAGCTATCCCCGAGGTTGAAAATATTATCATCGCCACCGGCCCGCTGACCTCCGACCCTCTTTCCGCAGCGATCCGTGATTATTTTGGTAAAGACCATCTTTCCTTCTTCGATGCGGCTGCTCCCATCGTTACCTTTGAGAGCATCGATATGAATAAGGCATTTTTCGGTTCCCGCTATAATAAAGGAACTCCGGACTATATCAACTGTCCCATGAACCGCGACCAATATCTTGCCTTCTATAATGCTTTAAAGGATGCAGAATGCGCCGAACTACACGACTTTGACCATCAGGTTTTCGAAGGTTGTATGCCCATTGAGGAAATGGCTCGGCGCGGTGAAGATACTATGCGCTACGGTCCCTTAAAGCCCGTTGGATTGGTGGATGATCGCACCGGTGAACGCTCCTACGGCGTTGTGCAACTGCGCAAAGATAACGCGGCAGGAACGCTCTACAATATCGTTGGATTTCAGACCCACCTGAAGTTCCCCGAACAAAAGAGGGTCTTTTCCATGATTCCCGGTCTTGAGAATGCAGAATTTGTCCGCTACGGTGTTATGCACCGCAACACCTATTTAAACGCACCTCTTATTTTAGAACAAGATTTCCGTGTTCGCGGAAAGGAATCCCTTTATTTTGCCGGGCAGATGACCGGGGTGGAAGGATACGTTGAATCCGCTTCCTCCGGGCTGATGGCAGGACTTTCTCTGGCGGCCAAGATCTTAGGGGTCCCCCTTCCCCATTTCCCGGATCTCACAGCCATTGGGGCATTAGGTCAATATATTTGTACTGCCTCCCCCGAAAATTTTCAGCCGATGAATATCAATTTCGGTATTATTGCATCCCTGGATCAACGAATCCGCTTGAAAGCGGAACGTTATACAGCTATTTCTATGCGAAGCCTGGCTTTGATCGAAGAGATCAAGGCAAATTCAAATCTTTTCAAAGGAGATGAACTATGAGAATCGTTGTAGACGCCCATGGCGGTGATAACGCACCGCTGGAAATCATCAAAGGCTGTTGCCTTGCCGCAGAGGAAAATAAAGATTTATCCATCCTGCTTGTCGGCAGAAAAAATGAACTTCAGCAAATCATCGCAAAAAACGGAATCCCCGGAAATCGCTTTGAAATCGTGGATGCCCCCGATATTATTACCATGGAGGACGAGCCTACCTCTGTATTGAAGGAAAAGCAATACAGTTCTATGGCTGTCGCCTTCAAATTACTCAAAGAGGATAAAGCCGACGCCTTTGTCAGCGCCGGAAACAGCGGCGCTGTGCTGGTCGGAGCCACCTTGCTGGTCAAACGTATTCGCGGTATCAAAAGAGCCGCTCTCGGCGCTGTTATGCCCTCCACAGACGGGCCCTACATCATGCTGGACTGCGGTGCAAACGTGGAATGCAAGCCGGAATACTTAGATCAGTTTGCAACCATGGGTAGCATCTATATGAAATCCTGCCTCAAGATCAAAAATCCCCGCGTCGGTTTGCTCAATAACGGCACCGAAGAGTGCAAGGGACCCGATCTTCAGCAGCAAGCTCACCGGCTCTTAAAGAATAATTCCAACATTAATTTCATCGGAAACATCGAAGGGCGCGACGTACCTTTGGGCGGCTGCGACGTTGTTGTGGCCGACGGTTTCAGCGGAAATATCACTTTAAAGGTTTCCGAAGGATGGGGCAAGCTTATTTCCAAGGTTTTGCGGGATATGCTTACCAAAAGCTTCAAGTCCAAACTTGCCGCTCTGCTGATCATGAGCCAGGTTAATGACTTCCGCAAGAGAATGGACTATAAAGAATACGGTGGCGCTCCCCTTCTGGGCATCAGCAAGCCGGTCATCAAAGCGCACGGTTCTTCTGATGCCAAAGCCATTAAAAACGCCATCCGTCAGGCTTGCATTTTTGCCGAAAGCGGAATGATCCGCCAAATCGAGGAAGCGTTGGCCAAAGAATAATTTCTTGACATTTTCTCATAAAATTAGTACTATATTAGATGTATGATTCAATCATTCACGAAAGGATACACAGAATTATGTTTGAAAAAGTAAAAGCAATCATTATCGATCAGTTGAGCATTTCCGATGAGGATATGGTTACCATGGATACCACCCTGGAGGACCTGGGTGCAGATTCTTTGGATCTTGTTGAAGTTATCATGGCCATCGAAGACGAATTTGATGTCCAGATCAAGGATGAAGATCTTGAAAACATCAAGAGCGTAGGCGACCTGATCAACTACATCAGCAAATAAAATGCCATCGATCACTGAATTGCAAAAAAGAATAGGTTATTCTTTTCGGGATGAAGAACTGCTCCGTCATGCGCTGGCGCACTCCAGTTATGCCAACGAGCATCGCCACGAAGTTCCCGGTTCAAACGAACGGTTGGAATTTCTGGGTGATTCCGTTTTGGGGCTGATCGCCGCTGAGTTTCTCTTCACCCACTATCGCCACCTTCCCGAAGGAAATCTAACCAAGCTTCGCGCCCTCTTGGTTTGCGAAAATTCGCTTTTTGCCTTTGCCAAAGAGATCGAGCTTGGAAACCATCTTCTTTTAGGTCATGGCGAAGAGCTTGCCGGTAGCCGAGAACGTCCCTCCATTGTTTCGGATGCATTTGAAGCCCTTTTGGCAGCCATTTATCTGGATGGCGGCCTGGAGGCGGCAAAGGCCTTTGCACTCCCCTTCCTCAAGGAAGGAGCCGAAGAAATTGCAGGCCATCAACGCAGTTATGATTATAAAACCACTCTGCAGGAGATCGCTCAGCAAAACCCCGGCGAATTGATTCAATATAAATTGTTTCAGGCAACCGGCCCGGATCATGCGAAGGTTTTTGAAGTTCATTGTTTCTTAAACAGCAACCTTCTGGGTAAAGGGATCGGCAAAAGCAAAAAAGAAGCCGAACAAATGGCGGCAAAAGAAGCCCTCCAAATCATGGGTGAACAATCAAATTAAAAAAACAGTCTGCTTCATATGAAGCAGACTGTTTTTTATTGATCAACATTTCTTTTGGGGATCTCGATAATCTTGCGCGGGCATTTCTCTGCGCAAATTCCGCATCCAACGCATTTTTCATAGTCGATATGGGAAACATTCCCCTCCACATGAATTGCACCCTCAGGGCAGTTTTTCTCGCAGATTTTACAACCGATACAACCGATGTTGCAAGCTTCCCTTGTCCGAACTCCTTTATCGTGGTTGGAGCAATTGACGATAATCTTGCTTTCTTTGGGAAGCAATTCAATAACATTCTTGGGACAAGCCGCCAAGCATACGCCGCAGCCGATGCAAAGTTCCCGGTCCACAACGGCCACGCCGTCTTGAACACTGATGGCATTTTCAGGGCATTTTTTAACGCAATTTCCAAACCCTAAGCATCCATATTGGCAGGTCATATATCCGCCGAGCAAACGATTAGCCGCAACACAATCGTTCATACCGTAATAAATATATTTCTTATTGGCAAAATGATTGTTGCCTCGGCAACGAATATGCGCCACCATCGGCACAACGTCCTCTGCCTCTGTACCCATAACCTTAGCCAGTGCCGCAGCACCTTCCGATTTCGCAACAGGACATTTATTGCAGGGAGCAGCCCCCGAAAGAATTGCATCTGCATAATTAGCACATCCGGCATAACCGCATCCGCCGCAATTTGCGCCCGGAAGAATTTCTAAGAGTTTTTCCTTACGGTCATCTTCTTTAACATAAAAAAACTTTCCCGCAATACTCAGTGCGCCGCCCAAAACCAAACCCATAATTCCAAGAGCAAGAAATGCTTTTAAAACATCAATCAGCATAATTCATCCTCCTAATCTTAAAGGGTAAGGCCATTAAAGCCCAAAAATCCAAAGGAAAGCAGGGCGGCCGTGATCAAAGCGATGGGAAACCCCTGAAACGCCTTAGGAATACTGCAGGTTTCCTCCATACGGGTACGAACAAGGGAGAAAATCCAAATAGCCAAGGTGAACCCAAGAGCGGTAAAAATCGCATTCAACAGGCAACTCAAAAAATCATAACCAAACTGAATGTTATTAAGACAAACGCCCAAAACCGCGCAATTGGTAGTAATTAACGGGAGATAAATGCCCAACGCATTATATAACGCAGGCACCAATTTCTTCAGCGCCATTTCAACCAACTGAACCAAAGATGCAATAATAAGAATGAAGGCAATGGTCTCCAAATATTCCAACTTGAGAGGAACCAAAACCAATTGGTAAACACCGTAGGTAACCATTGCGGCCAAACCCATAATGAAGGTTACCGCCATGCCCATTCCCAATGCAGTATCGCTCTTTTTGGAAACGCCAAAGAAGGGGCAGCAACCCATAAACTGGGACAAAACAACGTTTTCAATTAAGATCGCGTTAATGGCAAAAGCAAGGAGGGTTCCAAGATTCAATTGTTCCATTATTCAGCCTCTCCTTTCTTACGGTGAACAAAATATTGAGCCGCCGCAATAACAAATCCAAGCATTAAAAATCCGCCGGCAGGTAATGCAAAAACTGAGAGCGGAGCCACACCGCCGAAAAGTTCAAAGCCTAAAATTGTACCGTTACCCAAAATTTCGCGGATCGCACCCAGGATCGAGAGGGCGATGGTAAAGCCAAGACCCATGGCAAGACCATCGATGAGGCTGGGAAATATCTTATTCTTAGAAGCAAAACTCTCCGCACGAGCCAGGATAATACAGTTCACAACGATCAAGGGAATAAACACGCCAAGTGCGTTATAAATACTGTTAAAATACGCCTCCAAAAGCATATCCACCAACGTAACAAAGCCGGCGATAATAACGATATAGGCCGCAATGCGGATCTTCTGGGGGATAAATTTACGCAAAAGAGAAATCAAAATGTTGGAACATACCAAAACAAAGGTGGCAGAAAGACCCATACCGATAGCATTGATAAGCGAGGTGGAAGTTGCCAAGGTAGGACACATGCCAAGCAACTGGATCAACACAGGATTATCAGTAAGAATACCGGTTTTAAACTGATCTCTGATTCTCATGATTTCACCTCCAGCATCAATACCTGGGCAGTCTCCAACGCCGCATTAACGCCGTTAATATAGGCCGACGAAGTGATGGAGGCACCGGAGATCACCTGAATATCAGTAGGCTTCTTAGGAGCGGATTTTACAATATTTGCCTGCTCGGAAAGACCAAGAAGGCTATTTTGAAATTCAGCATCCGTTTGAACCTTCATACCGATACCGGGCGTATCGGAAATAGAAAGAATCTGTACTCCGCTGACAGCTCCTTCCTCATTCACAGCAACCATCATCTCGATCACATCAGAATAGCCGGTCGGCGCAACATGGACGCAATACCCTGTAACCTCATCTGATTGATTGCGCCCCTGATAGGCCGCAATGATCGGAACGGTTACACCGCCAATATTGACCTTTTTCGAATATTCGGTCATCTCTTCAAAGGTAACGGCCTCTCCCATTAAACTATTGAGGGACTGATTCAGCCGATCCTGCGCAGATTTTTCAATAATCGGCGCAGTCACTGAATTTGCAAGAGCCAACAATACCGCAACAACCGCTGTAATCGCAAAAAGGGTAAGCGCCATTTGGATAAAATCAAGAGATGCTCTTTTTGTTTCGGAAGACACGACGCTCACCTCCAAAGTTTTTAGGAATCGTTTTGGTATCCAGATAACTTGCGAAACAGTTCATCAGCAAGATCGCAAAGGATACACCTTCGGGATAACCCCCGAAATAGCGGATAAAGACGGTTAATAAACCGCACCCAATACCGTAGATAATTCTGCCAAGGGGTGTGATTGGGCTGGTGGAATAATCGGTTGCCATAAAGAAGGCGCCTAGGAATAATCCGCCGCTTGAAATATGATAAAGCATGAATTGCCAAGCTGAGATATCATTATAACGAGGCAAAAGCAGCGTAATCAAAGCAACTGTTCCGATAAAAGCGACCGGAATGTGCCAAGTAATAATCTTCTTATAGAGGAGGAAGATTCCGCCTACCAACAGCAAAATCGCGCCGGTTTCGCCCAGACATCCGCCGATATTTCCAAGGAAACAATCGGTAACAGAAAACTTATCTGTGATGGTCACCAGCTCGCCGGAAGCGTTTTTGAGATAGGCCAGAGGCGTTGCAGAGCTCACACCATCGAAGGGAGTAACCCAATTGCCGCTCATGTATGTTGAGAAGGAAAGAAATAGAAAAATACGCCCCGCTATTGCAGGATTGAAAATATTCTTCCCCAGCCCGCCAAACAGCATCTTAACAACAACGATGGCAAATAATGCGCCGATCGGCGGCAACCAAAAAGGGGCTGTGGGAGGAAGGTTAAATGCCAGCAACATTCCCGTTACCATCGCAGAACAATCGTGGACCGTTTGGGTCTGCTTCGTTAAAAGATTGTATAAAAACTCAATGGCAACGCAGGAGAAAACGCTAATCAGAATCAAGAGCAAAGCGCGCCATTTAAAATAAATCACCGAACCGACCGCCGCAGGAAGCAACGCAATTAAAACATATGCCATCACGCTGCTGACATTGCGATGATCCTTGGAGTGGGGCGAAGAGGATACAACAAATTCGCTCATCCTTTATTCCCTCCTTTACGCTTCATTTCATTTACCTTCTGCTTGCCGATCCGCATATACTGGATCAGAGGGATCTTTGCAGGGCAGGTAAAGGAACAGCAACCGCATTCAATGCAATCCCCCGCATGAAGCTGCTCCACCTTATCAAATTTCTCTGCTTTAACATACTGCGCAATATAACTGGGCACCAATTGCATCGGGCAGGCGGAAACGCAACTGCCGCAACGAATGCAACTAACATCCCGATCCATGGTTAATTGCTCTTTGGTCATGCAGATCAAGCCGGATGTCCCTTTAACGACCGGGGCATCCAGAGAATATTGAGCGGTTCCCATCATGGGGCCGCCCATGATCAGTTTACGGGTTGTATTCCGATAACCAAAATGATCCAAAACTGCCGAAAAAGGAGTGCCGATACGAACATGAACATTTCCTGTACGCTCCACGCCATGCCCTGCAACCGTAACAATACGGCGCATCAACGGAGCGCCCAAAACAATCGCGCGATAAATGGCGATCACGGTATCCACATTCAAAACAACGCATCCCACATCTGCAGGTAATTTTCCGGAGGGAACAACACGCCCTGTTACCGCGCGGATCAACTGCTTTTCCCCGCCCTGGGGATACTTTGTCTTTAAAATAACCAACCGCATTTTGCTTTTAGCCAACCGCTTATGTAACAGCGAGATGGCATCGGGTTTGTTATTTTCAATGCCGATATAGAGATGCTTCACTTTAAGGATATGGCGGATGATACGCAAGCCGCCGATCAAATCATCGGTCGACTCCAGCATCACGCGATGATCGCTGGATAAATAAGGTTCACATTCCGCCGCATTTACAACAATGGTATCCACCTTCCCCAGCGCAGAGGATAACTTAATATGGGTAGGAAAGGCCGCGCCGCCCATACCGACAATACCAGCCTCTCGGATCATGGCGATCAACTCTTCGGGAGACTTGCTCTCATAATCCGGGCAAGCGTTATCGATAAAGCAATCGGCGCGATTATCCTCAAAGTCATTTTCAATAATGATCGCGGGAACACGGTTTCCGGTAGGATGATCCCAATCACAGATTTTTTTAACCGTTCCCGAGACCGTTGCATGAATCGGAGCGGAAACCGCAGCGGGAGTATCAGCAATTTTCTGACCCATGCGCACATAATCCCCCACCTGAACCAAGGACTCGCAAATTGCGCCGATATGCTGAGATAAGGGGTAGATCATTTCTTTTTGAGGCGGTAATGTCTCAATAGGTTTAGCACGGGTATTCTTATGGGGCGTGGGATGAACGCCCCCTTTAAAACGATGGATAATGTTAAAACGCAATTTATACCACACCGCTTTAAAATCAATGCCGCTTCCCAAAATGGAAAAGACAACAACAGCGATCGAAATGATCAAATGGAAATAGACGCCCATCGGAATACGCGCCCAAATATCACGCGCGCTCTGAACCAGTTCATCGCCATTGTGATAAAGCTCTGTATTAACACTGAAATAGATGAACAAGAGGACGGAATAGATCATAACAAAAAGTAACGACCCGGTGAAAATCGATCGTTTGCCGCCCAAGCTCTTGCTCCAAAGAAGGATCAGCCCGCACACATAGCAGACAAACCCCACATAAAAAAACAGCATCAATATATAAAGAATCGTTCCGTAAACGCTGAAGGAACTCAAAATGCTTTCAAAATACTTTTCAATTCCGCCCAGATCGGCAAAAATAGAAAAAAGAATGCGAGATCCTTCTTCCCCATATGCAATGATGGGATCCAAAGCAGGAATAAATGCAGCGGCAACCGTTATGACCGCCAGCAATTGCGTGTAAAAAAGATAGTTCTTTAACCATGCAACGATCTTTTTCATTCTTTCACCCCTTGTAAATTTCTACATAAAAATACATGATTAATTATATCATAAAATCGTTCATTGCGCAACTACTTATTTAAAGCAAAATGCAACTGTATCCCCACATTTTGGATACAGTTGCATTTTATTAATCCTTTTTAAATTGAAATCTCCGTTCCTCACCTTTGATCAGCCGTTTCACATTCTCGCGATGCAGAATGATAATCATCACCGCAAGGGCCAACAAACTTAAGGCAATATACCAGCCCTGAGGCTCTGAACGTTTAATAACAAACATTGTAATCGGCCCCGATATAGCTGCGAGCATGGAACCCAGGGAAATAAAGCGCGTTATTAATACAGTTAAAATAAATACCGAAATGCCGATGACGAAGCATCGCCAATCTACCACCAAAAACACCATTCCGACAACCGTTACTGCTTTGCCGCCGCGAAAACCGAAATAGAGCGGAAAGGCATGCCCCATGGAACAGCAAAAACCGCTAAACGCAACCATTGCCTGCCAATAGGATTCCCCGCCAAAAAGGAAGCGGGTGGCCACTAACGCAACCAAGGTTTTAAGAAAATCCCCCAGCATCGTCAGAACGCCGATACCCGGCCCAAACGCCCGCACCATGTTGGTAGCGCCCGCATTACCGGATCCCGAATCGCGCACATCCTTATGAAAGGACCGCGAAATCAAAATGGAGCAGTTAATACTGCCGATCAAATAGGAATAAAGCGCCACGCCGAGTAAAACGAGAATAAAAATAAACTTCTCCATTATTTATCCCCTCTTTCCCGAATAATAAAGCGGATGGGCGTCCCTTTAAACCCAAAGGTATCCCGAATGCGATTCTCCAAGTAGCGCTGATAGGAGAAATGGAACAGATCCTTACGATTTACAAAGAAAACAAACGTAGGCGGCTGAGTAGAAGCCTGGGTCATATAATAGATCTTCAAGCGGCGTCCCTTATCGGAAGGCGGCTGAACGCGAGCGGTCGCCTCGTTTAAAACATCGTTGAGCATACCTGTGGAAATTCTGCGTTTATTCTCCATCGCGGCATCCTTTACCGCCTGCATCAACTGGGGAAGGCGCTGACCCTCCAAAGCAGAAATAAATACAATGGGAGCAAAGGACATAAAAGCAAGGTCATGCAAAATCGCTTTGCGAAGATTTTCCATGGTCTTAGTCTCTTTTTCGATAGCATCCCATTTATTGACTGCGATAACCAACGCTTTACCCTGATCGTTGGCATAGCCGGCGATCTTGGTATCCTGCTCGGTTACACCTTCGGCGGCATCCAGCATAATGACGCAAACATCGGCGCGTTCTACTGCCATATAGGAGCGGATGACGCTATACTTTTCAACCGCTTCTTCCACTTTCTTCTTTTTGCGGATACCGGCCGTATCAATCAAGGAAAAATCGCCGATCTCGCAACTATAAAGAGCATCCACCGCATCGCGGGTCGTTCCGGGAATATTAGAAACGATGCAACGTTCTTCCCCCAGCAAACGGTTGATCAGCGAAGACTTACCCACATTCGGCTTGCCGAGCAAAGCCACCTTAATGGGCTGATCCTCTTCGTCCAGATCCTCTTCAAAAGTAAGGTATTGATATACCGCATCCAATAAATCGCCGGTTCCGCTTCCGTGAACCGCAGAAACAGCAATAGGTTCACCGATGCCAAGATTGAAAAACTCATAAAACTCCATCGGCGGTGCACCCACCTGATCCACCTTATTCACGCATAAAACGATCGGTTTGCCCGACCGATGAAGCATATTGGCAATCTCCTGATCATCTGCAGTCAGGCCGGTCTGCATATCGGTTAGAAAAACGATGCAATCTGCAGTATCGATGGCCATTTCCGCCTGGCGGCGCATTTGAGTGAGAATAATATCCTCCCGCGCCGGTTCAATACCGCCGGTATCGATCATCATAAACTTTTTGGCGCGCCACTCAACTGTTGCATAGATACGGTCCCGCGTTACACCCGGAGTATCCTCAACGATCGATAGTCTGGCACCGGCCAATTTATTAAAGAGAGCGCTTTTCCCAACATTGGGGCGCCCAACAATGGCAACAACAGGCATTCCCATTCGTTCACCTCCCTAAAATTTTATCCAACAAATCCGCACCGTCATTCAACGAGACATCAATTCTACGCCCCAAACGCGCACGAACCTCCTCGATCGAAATACTATCCAAAAAGAGATCCTGCTCGGCCCGAAGCATACTGCTCGGAATCAGCAGGCGTTGCGGAAGTTTTTGCTCTTTTAATTGGTTCAGAATATCGGTTCCGGTAACTAGCCCCGAAACCGTAATCATCCTACCAAAGAAATCATTGACAATCGGAAAGATTTCAAACTCCAAACCCTTAAATTTCTTTTGAACTCTTTCCAACAAGTCTCTCATATATTTCGCAGGCAACACCCCGGTTATAATACCGACGCTACGAAAAACATCATCGCCCTGCTCTGCTTCCAAAGCAGTTTCCAGCTCCTCTTGGAGGGAACGCATCAAACCAACACCGTTTTCGATCTGGGGATAGCCGTCGTATAATTCTTCCTCGGGCAATTCTCGCTCGGCAAGAACATAAAATTCATCCGATGCATAGCAACCGGCAACGCCGTTTTTCAGGCGCTGGCGATTGCCGATCCCCTCGATAATGTCGATCACCTCCGCCGCATCCTCCTTTTCAAAAGGAACCAGCGGATAAAGCCCTTCCCGATGACGCGAGATCCCAACAGGTACAACGCTTGTACTGCGCACATAAGGGGCCAATGCCGCAAGATCTTCCAAGGATTTCTTGAGATGATCCTTATCGTTAACCCCCTTGCAAAGAACGATCTGGCAATTCATCTCAATCCCCGCATTATAAAAGCGGTGCAAAATCTCATTGATCTTCGCCGCGTTTGGATTTGCCATCATCCGAACCCGAAGTTCAGGGTCTGTGGAATGGACCGAAATATTTATGGGAGAGATCCGCATTGCGATAATACGCTCAACATCCTCTTCCGAAAGGTTGGTCAAGGTAATATAATTCCCCATTAAAAAGGATAGGCGAGCATCGTCGTCTTTAAAATAGAGCGTTTCCCGCAGACCTTTGGGCAACTGATCAATAAAGCAGAAGATGCATTTATTTTTACAACTGCGCTGACGATCCATCAAAAAGTCTTCAAAATCAAGGCCAAGAGGTTCTTCGCTTTCTTTTTCGATCTCAAAAAGAACTTCTTCCCCATCGATCTCCATCAGCAAGCAAAGCTCGGTGGATGCTTCATAATACATATAGTCGATCACATCGCGAATAGGATGGTCATTCATAGAGATCAATAGATCCCCTGCCTTCAACTCCAATTCCTCTCCGATGGAACCGGGAGCAACTCGAACAATTTTCGCAGACATTTATGCACCTCCTTTACCTCTAATAACGAAGAAAAGAGAAGGCAGAAACCGCCTTCTCTATCATCAACTTGGACCTATTATTCTGCAGAAGCTTCTTCAACAGCCTCGGTCTCTTCGACTGCAACAGTCTCTTCAACGACCTTTGCCTCTTCCTTCTTCGCAGCAGCGGCCTTAACAGTGATTTTGCCGTCCTTAACAGACAGATCGGCATTCACATATCCGCACTCAGGGCAAGCCTTATGCGGAGCCTTCAGTGCGTGGCACTGAGGACACTCAGCCAGAGTGGGGGCACCCAACTTCCATACATTGCTTCTTCTTTTGTCTCTTCTCGCTTTGGAAACCTTTCTCTTAGGAACTGCCATTTGAACTAACCTCCATTTATGATACCATTTTATACATTAATCATTTCAGGAATCTTCTTCACATTCACATACGCTTTCGTTTCGATTGCATCCACAAATGGGGCATAACCCCTTACAATCTTCCGCGCAGAGAAACCGATCGGGAAATTCCATAATAATTTGATTTTTTGCTTCCTCATCGGGAAAGAAGTTGAAGTTGGGATCGATCAAAATCGTATCCTCATCTTCCTTCAAAGGATCGGTTATAAAACGCCGTTGATTTTCAATATGCAATGTTCCGCTCACCGGCGATAAGCATCGGCAGCAAAAACTTTCATATTTAAAATCAATGACCGTATCGCATAAAACCAGGCCGTATTTTCCGTGGATCTTAAACCCAACCGACGGTTCTTCCGGAAAAGAGGCAAGGGAGGCAAGCTCCTCATCCTCTGCGACCGGGAGGCGGAAATCAACCTCTTTATCATAGCGGTCTAATATAAATGCGTCCTTTAAATTGATCCTCATTGCTCTCCTTCTAACTGAAAGAAAAAATCAATAGCAGATAATATTATAATGATAAAACCTCTGCTTGTCAACAAATATTTTTCCTTTTTAGCATTTTTTAGCGATTCGCCTTCAATTTAACAAAATGTTTAACGTTTGCCTTTTTAACTTTACTGATAACATACCCCTCTAAAAGGCAAAGGGAAACATTTTTCCACTTTAAGGGCAACAGCATTACTTTCATATAATCCGAACGGGGCTTAGCAAGTTTTAGGCACCGAACGGTCGTCTCAGAATGAACGATCTCATGCACATGCCGACGTTTTTCTTTATGGGTAAGGGTGCAAGAAGAATTGGTAACATTCTCAATGCAACCCACCAAACGTTCCACATAGCGGCGCGCCAAAAATTCCTCAGCCTGCGGATCATGGATCTTCCAATATTCAAACAGATCAACCATCCAACCATGCTCTTCTTCCCGCTTAGCATACATCTCTTTGCGGTATCGGGTGGTTTCACTTTCGGAACGCTTGCGCATGAAATGATAATAGGGCTGAGCCGTAACAGAAACCCGCTCGATATCGCGGATCACGCTCAGGCAAAACGGAAAATCATCCCAGAATGTATCGGGAAAATAAAGCTTGTTTTCCTTTATGTAATCCGCCAGAAACAGCTTATTCCAAGGAGTATAAAGCAAATTCTTATCAAATAAACGGTAAGCATCCTTACGGAACGCTTCTTGGGATGGATAAATTCGATCCGAAACCTGCTGGATCTGCACGTACTTCTGCTCTTCATTATAGTAAGAATCAATATAGTATCCTGTAATGACCAGTTGAGATTGATTTTTCTCCGCCAATCGATACATATCTTCCAGCATGGTCGGCTCTGCCCAATCATCGGAATCCATAAAATAGAAGTACTTCCCTCCCGCTTGGTCGATCGCCGTATTGCGGGCACTGGGAGCACCGCCGTTCTCTTTATGGATCACGCGAATACGCCCATCCTTGGCCGCATATTCATCGCAGATCCTTCCGCTTTCATCGGGAGAACCATCATCCACCGCCCAAAGTTCCCAATCCTGAAAAGTCTGCGCCTGGATGCTTTCGATGGCCTTGCCCACATATTCTTCCACACCGTAAACCGGCATGATAATACTAATCGTTGCTTTCGTCATATTACTCCCCAAATACTTCTTTAACCATATTTAGTGCCGCGGCAATCACTTTATCCATATCGTAATAGCAATATTGCCCCAACCGCCCGCCAAACAAGATATTCTCTTCTTTTTTGGCAAGTTCTGCGTACTTTTTATAAAGGGAACTGTTTTTTTCATCGTTGACAGGGTAATAAGGCTCCATCCCCTCCTGCCAATCCGCAGGGTACTCCCTGGTAATGACTGTTTTCGGTTGGGTGCCGTATTCAAAATGCTTATGTTCGATCAGGCGGGTATAAGGCGTCTCACGATCGGTATAATTGACCACTGCAACGCCCTGGAAATTTTCCTCATCCAAAACTTCCGTTTCAAAGCGAAGGCTCCGATATTCCAATTTGCCGTAACAATCGGAAAAATAAGCATCCAACATTCCCGTATAGAGAATTTTATCCGCCATAGCCGACCATTTAGCGCGATCCTCCAGAAAATCGGTATTGAGCTCGATATCAGCACCCTCTAACAGACGTTCGATGATCTGATTATACCCGCCTTCGGGGATTCCCTGATAACGGTCATTAAAATAATTGTTATCATATGTAAACCGAACCGGCAAACGCTTGATGATAAACGCGGGCAATTCTTTGCAGGATCTTCCCCATTGCTTTTCGGTATAGCCGCAAACTAATTTCTCATAGATATCCGTCCCCACCAAGCTGATCGCCTGCTCTTCCAAATTGCGGGGCTCGCCCTGGATGACCGCTCGCTGCTCCGCAATCTTTTTCTGCGCCTCTGCAGGAGTGCGAACGCCCCACATCTTATTGAAGGTATTCATATTAAACGGCATATTATAGATCTCGCCGTTGAAATTGGCAACCGGAGAGTTTGTATAGCGGTTAAAGGTGGCAAATTGATTTACAAAGTCCCAAACCTCTTTGTTGTTGGTATGAAAAATATGGGCACCGTAACGATGGACAACCACATCCTCAATCTTTTCGCAATAAATATTGCCGCCGATATGAGAACGTTTTTCCAAAACCAAGCAAGTTTTTCCCCGACGCATGGCCTCATGGGCAAAAACTGCACCGAACAAACCGCTTCCAACAATTAGATAATCATAATGCACATAAATCCCCTCCTTTCATAGAACGGAATAGCACATTTTTAGTATACAATATTATTTATAAAAAAACAAGTGTTTAATTTTGTGGTAATTTGCATATTTAGTATTGACAAATTGAGTCAAACAGATTATAATGTGTAAAGTTAAATGCTTTACATTGGCAAGAAGGAGTGTGAGGTTTGATGAAAAACCTGCAGTTTTCCCTGTTGATTGATTTTTACGGCAACATTCTCGCGCCCAAAATGAGGGACGCATTGGAACTATATTATAACGAAGATTTATCCCTTTCCGAAATTGCTCAGCACATGCAGATCACCCGCCAGGGTGTCCGCGACAATATCAAGCGCGGCGAGCAATTTCTAACAGAAACCGAAGAACATCTCGGCTTCTTCAAGCGGTACTACGGTCTGGAAGACGATATGAGCCAGATCCGCAATCTCGCCATGAACATTCGGGATTTTAATAACCGCCATAATAAGACTGCCGAAATCAATCAGTTCGCAGAAGAGATCGTCTCCATCGCAAGCAAGTTCGAAGAAGAGGAGTAATCAATGGCATTTGAAGGATTAAGCGAAAAGCTTGCAAGAGCTTTTAAAAACCTTCGGCAACACGGCCACCTTACCGAGGCCGATGTCAAGACCGCCATGCGCGAGATCAAACTCGCACTTTTAGAGGCGGATGTCAATTTCAAGGTTGTTAAAGAATTTATCGGCAAAGTATCCGAGCGTTGCGTTGGCAGCGATGTTATGGATAGCCTCACCCCCGCCCAGCAGGTCGTTAAGATCGTTAAAGAAGAGTTGACCGCTCTGATGGGTTCGGAGGCCGCTAACATTAAATTAGCATCCAATCCCCCCACCATCGTTATGATGGTCGGTTTGCAAGGTACCGGTAAAACCACCCAAAGCGGTAAGATTGCTGGCTATTTCAAAAAGAAAGGGCGCCGGCCCTTGCTGGTCGCCTGCGACGTTTACCGCCCTGCCGCAATCACCCAGTTAGAGGTTGTGGGCCAAGGGGTTGAGGTTCCTGTTTTTAAGATCGACGGCGAGAAAAATCCTGTTAAGATCGCCAAGGAAGCGGTTGCTCACGCGAAAAAGCACGGCAACGACCTTGTTATCCTGGATACCGCCGGCCGTCTTCATATCGACGATGAGCTGATGACCGAACTATCCAATATTAAATCCACTGTTCAACCCCATGAAATTCTGCTGGTTGTTGATGCAATGACCGGCCAGGATGCGGTAAATGTTGCCAAAAGTTTCCATGATCTTTTGGATATCGATGGTGTTGTTTTAACCAAGTTGGATGGCGATACCCGCGGCGGTGCCGCCCTTTCGGTTAAATATATTACCGGCAAGCCCATTAAATTTGCCGGTACCGGCGAAAAACTCGACCAGATCGAGCAATTCCACCCCGACCGCATGGCGTCGCGGATCTTAGGGATGGGTGACGTCCTTTCCCTGATCGATAAAGCCCAGGAAGCTTATGATGAAAAGGAAGCCCTCGCATTAGAGGAAAAGCTAAAGAAAAACCGTTTCACTCTCCAGGATTTTCTGGACCAGATGCGCCAGATCAAAAAAATGGGGCCTCTGGAAAATCTCCTCGGCATGATGCCCGGCATCAACCAAGCCCAGTTGAAGGATGTTCAGATCGATGAGCGGCAGATGGCCCGCACCGAAGCGATCATCCTCTCTATGACCCCCCAGGAACGGGAAAATCCTTCCTTGATGAACGCTTCCCGCCGAAGAAGAATTGCCGCCGGTAGCGGAACATCGGTTGAGATGGTCAATCGCTTGCTCAAGCAATTTGATCAGATGCAGAAAATGGTTAAACAACTGAACTCCAAAAAAGGCAAACGCCGCGGATTCGGTTTTTAATTTAGAACTAATTTGAAAGGAGTTGAATAAGAATGGCAGTTAAAATCAGACTGAGAAGACTCGGAGCGAAGAAAGCCCCCACCTATCGGATCGTTGTTGCCGATTCCCGCTATCCCCGCGATGGCAGATTTATCGAGGAGATCGGTACCTATAATCCTTGCACTGAGCCCGCTACTGTTACCATCGATAGCGAAAAGGCTAAGGCTTGGATCAAGAACGGCGCTCAGCCCACCGATACTGTTAAGGCTCTGCTGAAGAAGCAGGAAATTATCTAAGCGAGAGGCCGTAATATGAAAGAACTCATTATTTACCTTGCACAATCGCTGGTCGACGAACCGGAAGCAGTTACTGTTACCGAATCGGAAACCGAGGAAGCCATTGTGTACGAACTGCATGTCGCCGCAGACGATATGGGTCGTGTGATCGGTAAGCATGGAAAGATTGCCAAGGCAATTCGTTCCATTGTAAAATCTGCATCCTATAAAATGCCGAAGAAAGTGGTCGTTGAGATCAAATAATCGGAAATTTTATCAAACAGCCTTGCATTTTTATTGCAAGGCTGTTGTTTTTTTGAGAAAAATATCGTATAATGAATACAATTTTAAATATGAGGAGTTATCGTTCTTATGGATCTGCTTCAAGCCGGAAAAATTGTCAATACCCATGCTCTGCGCGGTGAAGTTCGCATCTATCCTTATTGCGACGATGCGGAATTTTTATGCGAAGTCAAAACGTTATATATCGATGGTCAACCCTATAAAGTAACCGCCGCCCGTCCCCATAAAGGGCAGGCTTTAGTGCACCTGAAGGGTATTGATAAGATCGAGCAGGCAGAGCCTTTGGTGGGCAAACTTGTTTACTTCCATAAAAAGGACGTGGATCTGGATGACGGTCAATATTTTATCGACGATATCATCGGCATGCAAGTAGAAGATATTGATACCGGAGAGATCTATGGAAAAGTAACCGCCGTTTTTCCAACCGGAGCAAACGATGTTTTTGAGATCAAAAACGGAGAACGCACTCTGCTTGTCCCTAAAATCGATAGCGTTGTTTTAGAAATCAATTTAAAGGAAGAGCGGATTTTGATCCGCCCGCTCGAGGGTTTATTTGAATGAAATTTTCTGTTATGACATTATTCCCCGAAATGATCGACCGCGTGCTGAACGAAAGCATCATCGGCAGGGCGCGCAAGAAGGGCATTCTTTCGGTTGAATGCTTCAATATCCGCGATTATACCCAAGATAAGCATCGCAGGGTCGACGACTATCCTTTCGGCGGTGGCGGCGGAATGATCATGCAATGCCAGCCCATCTATGATTGTTATCAGGCGGTAACCGAAAAATCTACCGCTAAACCCTATACCGTGTATCTTTCGCCCCGCGGAAATGTTCTGACCCAAAAAAAAGCCAAAGAACTCAGCCAACTCCCCCACCTCGCCATCCTTTGCGGCCATTACGAGGGGGTAGATCAACGCATTCTGGATGAAATCGTGGACGAAGAGATCTCCATCGGCGATTATGTTTTAACCGGCGGAGAACTCCCGGCCTGCGTAATGATCGACTGCATTTCAAGAATGCTTCCCGGCGTTTTAGCCGAGGAAAGTTCTTATGAAGAAGAAAGTCATTATAACGGTCTTTTGGAGCATCCCCAATATACCCAGCCCCGCGTCTGGAACGGGCGAGAAGTTCCCCAATTGCTCACCGAAGGAAACCATCGGCTGATGGAAAAATGGAAGCGGGAACAATCCATCGCCATAACCAAGAAGATGCGCCCCGATCTGATCCGTCGCCCGATCCCCGATGATAAGCGCCTGCGCTTTATGGCAGAAGAAGATCGCGCTCTCTATCTGGAAATGGCTGCGGCCTTTTATAATACCCCCGGCGTATTGCATACCATCCCTGAGGAACACATCCAAAAGACATTTAATAATATTCTCAGCGGAAATCCCTATCTCAATGCCTACATGATTCAGTTTGAGAAAAAGAATGCCGGATATTGCCTTTTGAGCCACACTTGGTCTCAGGAAGGCGGCGGACTCACCGTTTGGATCGAAGAACTCTATGTTCGCCCTGAGTTTCGCGGCCATAAGCTTGCCGATAAGGCCCTGCGGGAGCTCTTCAAGCTCTATGAAGATTCCGCCTGCCGCTATCGCCTCGAGGTTACAGCAGATAATAAGATCGCCAAAAAGATCTATTACCGCCTTGGTTTTAAGGGGCTGGATTATCAGCAGATGATCAAAGAGTAATATAAAAATACCGATGCAGATGCATCGGTATTTTTTATGCTGTTATATCCTCAAAGGAGCAGGCAATCGCACATTGGAGATCCAGGGGATCCAAAAGGATCTGCGCGCCGATGCGGCCGCCGCTGATGATAATTTCATCAAAAAGTTGGGCCGTTTCATCTACCACCGTAACAAAGGATTTTTTCATTCCGATGGGCGTGCAGCCGCCGCGAATATAGCCGGTCAGCGCAAATAACTCTTTCACATGCACCAGTTCAACCGCCTTTTCCCCCACCGCTCGGGCCGCTTTTTTCAGATCCAACTCCTCAGCAATAGGGAGGGCGAAAACATAATGTTCTCCGCTTTTTCCCACCGCAACCAGCGTTTTAAAGGAGCAATCATAATCCTGCCCCAATTGATCCGCAATATGGATGCCATCGATAAATTCTTCGCAGGTATATAAATTCACCCGAAAAGGAATTCCTTTTTGCTCCAAAATGCGCATGGCATTGGTTTTTGTATCCTTTGCCATTATTTGCTGATAATACGAACAAACTTCTTTTTGCCGCGCTTTAAAACAAAACCGGCATCGATCTTTTCTTTGGCATATGCCTGCTTAACATCGGCGATTTTCTCACCATCAACGGTAACACCGCCCTGCTCGATTGCGCGGCGACCCTCGGAGCGAGAGGGCACCAAACCACTCTTTACAAGAAGGGAAATGACATCAATCATGCCATCAGTATAGTCCCCCTCTTCCACTTCGCAGGTAGGCATATTCTCTGCGCTTCCGGAGCCAAAGAGAGCGCGTGCACTGTCTTCGGCCTTCTTGGCTTCTTCCTCACCATGGACCAACTTGGTCAACTCATAAGCAAGGATTTCCTTCGCCTTATTCAGTTGGCTGCCTTCCCAGCCATCCATCTCATCGATCTGCTCCAGGGGCAGGAAGGTGAGCATACGGATGCATTTCAAAACATCTGCATCATCGATATTGCGCCAATACTGATAGAAATCATAGGGAGAGGTCTTATTGGGATCCAGCCAAACCGCACCGCTTGCAGTCTTACCCATCTTTTTCCCTTCGCTGGTGAGCAGAAGGGTGATAGTCATGGCATGGGCATCCTTGCCCAACTTGCGCCGAATCAGTTCGGTACCGCCCAGCATATTGCTCCACTGATCGTTACCGCCGAACTGCATATTGCACCCATAATTCTGAAAAAGATGATAGAAATCATAAGACTGCATGATCATGTAATTGAATTCCAGGAAGGAAAGACCCTTCTCCATCCGTTGCTTATAGCATTCCGCCCGAAGCATATTATTAACAGAGAAGCAAGCACCCACTTCCCGCAGAACATCAACATAGTTCAGATCCAGCAACCAATCGGCATTATTCACCATCATAGCCTTGCCTTCGCCAAACTCAATGAACCGCTCCATCTGCTTTTTAAAGCAATCGCAGTTATGCTGAATGGTCTCTTTGGTCATCATGGAGCGCATATCGGTCCGCCCGGAGGGGTCGCCGATCATGGCGGTCCCTCCGCCGATCAGGGCGATGGGGCGGTTTCCTGCCATCTGCAGACGCTTCATCAGGCAAAGAGCCATAAAATGGCCAACATGCAGGCTATCGGCAGTGGGGTCAAAGCCAATATAGAACGTTGCCTTTCCGTTATTAATCAGTTCACGAATCTCCTCTTCATCGGTAACCTGAGCAATCAGCCCACGCGCAACCAACTCTTCGTAAATTTTCATTTCCTTCTCCTTTACAAAAAAGCCCTCCGCTCCCATCGGGAGCAGAGGGCAAATATTCTTTGCGGTACCACCTCTGCATCGGATATTTCTCGCAAAATATCCCTCAGCAAGTAGATCACTACTAATCCCTGATAACGGAAGGATTCCGCCTGCACCTACTCTCTTTTCAGCGCAGAAGCTCCGGGATGTATTCATCTTCCCCTGCCCGCTCGCCTTGCACCAACCGGCTACTCTCTTTACGGCGGTAGAAAATTACTTTTTCCCTTCATTGCATTTACCGATTTATTTTATCTTTATTTTGAGCTTTTGTCAAGCCCTTCCTCAAAATATGATGGTATAGCCCCGGGTAAAGTTTCCGTTATTGAAATCATATACGGTAAAACTCTCATAGCCCCCCGTTTTATGAAGCATGACCGACCACTTCTTATCCCCATCCATATCACAAACGATAGGAGTAATATCCGGCAGATCATCCTCCTTGTTGTTATCGAACCAGCCCTCAAGAACTTGGCAGCTATCCCCTTGGAGGTAGCCTAAAAAACGATAGGTTCCTGCCTCAGAGTCCTCCGCCTTGAAAAGAATCTCCTGCGCCCCATCTCCATCCAGGTCGCAGGTCCAGGTATCGGTTACAACAGGTACCGATTTTTCGATATTATTGGCTTTCAATTGCTGATCTACCGCCTCAACAATACGCGATTCCACTTTATCCTGATTGGAAGCGGAAAACTCTGAGTGGACAGGCACCAAAAATAACGGCCAATCCCCATTCGTTGCATAGCAATCCTTCTTTCCAAAGTTTCCGTAGCTTTTCATTCCGTTCAGATCCAATGATTTTATATCATAAGAATAAAAGGAATCCTCCCAGGTGCGATTATAAAGATCGCTCAGTTCATAATACCAATAAGTACCGTTTTGAATCTGCTGCTGACCGTCGATGGTAAATGACAAGGGAAATTCCTTTTCACCATGATAGAGAACTGTTTTCTCTCCGCTGACATCAATAGGTTCATCCGGCAGATCAACGGGCGGATTTTCCGTTTTTGAACATCCTGCAAGCATCAATATAATGCATATAAGAGCCAATATTTTCTTCATCGTTGTTCCCTCCCGCTTCTATATATGAGAACACAATGAAGTTTATGCAAAGAAAAAGGAGCAAGCCTTCGCTCGCTCCTTTATAAATTAATACATTCCGCCGCCCATCTGGCCCATTGCGGCTGCAGCCGCCGCATCGGCAGCAGGATCTTTAATGTCAGCAACAATGCTTTCGGTAGTCAGCACCATTGCCGCTACGCTGGCTGCGTTTTGCAGAGCGCTTCTGGTAACCTTAGCGGGATCGACAATACCTGCATCCAGCATATCGCAATATTCTTCCTTAAATGCATCAAAACCGTAGTTTACATCTGCATTTTTGCGAATATTTTCAAGGATAACCGAACCTTCCAGACCGCTATTGGTTGCAATCTGACGAACGGGGGCTTCCAGCGCCTTCAGAACGATCTGAACACCGGTCTTTTCATCCCCTTCAACCTCATCCAGCAATTTGGATGCAACATCGATTGCCTTGATATAGGCTGTACCACCACCGGCAACAATACCCTCTTCCACAGCCGCTTTGGTTGCTGCAAGGGCATCATCCACCCGCAGTTTCTTTTCATTCATTTCAGTCTCGGTTGCAGCACCAACCTTGATAACGGCAACACCGCCGGCCAGTTTAGCCAACCGCTCTTCTAACTTCTCGCGGTCATAGCTGGAGGTTGCAACAGCGATCTGATTCTGAATCTGCTCGATCCGCGCCTCGATGGCATCGGGACGACCGCATCCGCCAACGATGATGGTCTTTTCTTTCTGAACCTTGACCTGGGTTGCGCGGCCCAGCATATCCACCGTTGCAGTCTTGAGATCCAGGCCCAACTCCTCGCTGATGACCTGACCGCCGGTAAGAATGGCAATATCCAGCAGCATTTCTTTGCGGGAATCACCAAAACCGGGAGCCTTAACAGCAACGCAGGAAAAGGTACCGCGGATCTTATTAACGATCAGGGTGGCAAGAGCCTCGCCCTCAATATCCTCGGCAATGATCATCAGCTTTTTACCGGCCTGAACGATCTGCTCCAGCAAGGGAAGGATCTCCTGAATGTTGGTGATCTTCTTATCGGTGATCAAGATAAATGCATCATCTACAACCGCTTCCATCTTATCACTATCGGTAACCATATAAGGAGTGATATAGCCGCGGTCAAATTGCATACCTTCCACAACATCGCAAACGGTTTCAGCAGTTTTGGACTTCTCAACGGTAATAACACCGTTGGTAGAGACCTTTTCCATCGCCTCAGCAATCAGCGCGCCGACCGCCTCATCGGCAGAGGAAACGGTTGCAACGCGGGCAATATCCTTACTTCCGGTAATCTTTTGAGAATTCTTGGAGATGGTATCAACAACGCAATCTACCGCCTTCTGGATACCTTTGCGAACAACCATGGGGTTGGCACCGGCGGCCACATTCTTCATCCCTTCGCAGATCAATGCTTGCGCAAGCAAGGTCGCGGTAGTTGTACCATCGCCGGCAATATCGTTGGTCTTGGTGGAAACCTCTTTCACCAACTGAGCGCCCATATTTTCAAAAGGATCATCCAATTCAATGTCCTTAGCAATGGTAACACCGTCGTTGGTAATCAGGGGAGTTCCGAACTTCTGATCCAGAACAACGTTTCTCCCCTTGGGGCCAAGGGTGATCTTAACAGTATTTGCGAGCTTATCAACGCCGCTCTGCAGGGCTTTTCTGGCCTCTTCGCCATACTTGATTTGCTTTGCCATAATCATTCACTCCTTATTCTTCTACCAATGCCAGAATATCACTCTGGCGGGCAATCAAAAATTCCTCGCCCTCGATCTTGATCTCGGTTGTACCATACTTGCGAAGGACAACGCGATCACCGGGCCGAACAACCATTTCCACTTTATTCCCATCCACATATCCACCGGGCCCAACAGCCAACACCTTTGCAACCTGGGGCTTTTCCTGGGCCGCAGTTGTGAGGATAATACCGCTCTTGGTGGTTTCCTCGGCTTCTTCCATCTTTATAACTACTTGATCAAATAAAGGCTTTAATTTCATGCAATCAGACCTCCGACATTTTGTTTTAGCACTCTCGGTTTTTGAGTGCTAAATATAGTTTAGCACACTTTTGGGGAAAATCAAGCATTTTTTGAAAATTTTTCATTTCCTTAAAGATTATGTTTTTTAATAAGTTAAAATGAAAAAACTTTATTTTCTGCTTGACATTATATTTAAAATGTTTTATAATTCAATACGTTGCTGGAAGCAAGGTTATATATGGTGGTTGTAGTTCAGTTGGTTAGAGCGCCAGATTGTGGCTCTGGAGGTCGTGGGTTCGAGTCCCACCATCCACCCCACTTTTCTTTTTTAAAAAAGAAAAGGCCCCGGCATTTTGGGATATAGCCAAGTCGGTAAGGCAACGGACTTTGACTCCGTCATTCCGCTGGTTCGAGTCCAGCTATCCCAACCAAATAATAAAGCAGTCAACGCTTGGTTGACTGCTTTTTTATTTTAATTCA
This sequence comes from Eubacteriales bacterium, assembly GCA_045596965.1. GTDB lineage: Bacteria > Bacillota > Clostridia > Oscillospirales > QAKW01 > QAKW01. Next base: position 30,499 of record JAZODI010000159.1, read on the forward strand.
AATCAACGGTTTTTCCTGCGGCAACGCAGAAATCCTTTTCCCCGTTCCATAACCAAATGTCGATTGCTGAGGGATTAAACACCCGCTTCCCATCGCTACTGAAACAAAGGCTCTGATAGGCGGAAACATAATCATAGATCTCAACGTTTGTCGCGTACCAGATATCCTCTTTTTTTGCGATCTTTTGAAGAAATTCTTCGATAACATTCCAATTATCGTTCATTTCAAACTCATAGGTATGACCCCAGAGATAAAACAGTTTAGGCTCTCTTGATACCTTCATATCAATAAATGTATTTGCCAGCTCCATCAGGCGGGGATTTTTATGATGGCAGGTCGCGGGCAATCGGAGCCAATCGTTTGGAAGATCAAAACGCTCAGTGCTGTGAACCGTACGCGCATAGCAAATCCCTGCTTGTTTTAAAACTTCAACCACTTGGTCGTTATAGGATCCGTTGGGATAGGCCATTCCGCGGATCACTCCGCCGAATTCCTTTTCTAACCCTTTGCGATCCTCGACGATCTCATGCATCACGCAACTGAGGGGGATTTGATCCAAGCTGGGATGGGTCAGGCTATGGCATGCCACCTCCACATTCGGGCTTTGATAGACCTTCTTCATTTGGGCAAGGGTCATAATCCGATGAATTCTGCCCACCTCATATACCTTATCCTCCGGGCGGATATTGCCGTAATTAATATTAAAAGTCCCCTTGATCCCATGGCGATCCATTATGGAAATCAAGCGTTCATCCTGCTCCACGCCATCATCATAGCTCAACGTAAACGCCTTGGGCTTACCGCCGGGAAATCGCAGAAAATAATAGCGATTGCTTGCCATAAAAGCACTCCTCCTTATTTGAAAACATTATAACTGAATATTTTCTTTTTTTCAATAATAATATTGAATTTAAAGGTATAAGAATGATATAATGTATTATATCTGAAACGAGGTTATTATTATGAAATACTATCCCCATGATATTAATGAATATTTTTCCAATGGCCAAGAGGATCTTTTGATTCAGGTTGCCGAAAGCCGCCATACGCTCCAATTTGAGCAGCTCAAGCGGTTGATCACCTTTTCCTGCAACCGCACCATTGGCAATCATCTAACCGCGGCCGTTTTGGTCACCGGTCCTTCTTCTTCAGGCAAGACCACCTTTTCCAAGCGGCTTTGCGCCTTGATGGAGGAGGAAGGTTTTCAATGCACGGTGATCTCCATCGATGATTACTATCTTTCCCGCGAGGAGATCAGCCGCCGGCAACCCGACGCCGCCAAGCCAGACTATGAATGTCTGGAAGCCTTTGACGTGGAGTATTTCCAGCATCAAATGAGGGAATTTCTGATCGGGAAAACCATCCATCTCCCCCGCTATGATTTTAAGCAAGGAGCGCGGGTGGATAGCGGCATATCCCTCAAACCCACCGAAAAGGATCTTCTGATCGTGGAGGGAATCCACGCCATGAACCCCAAACTGACCGAAGGGTTGGATTTTGCCCGCACGATCGGCGTTTATATTTGCCCCTTTGATTCCTATGTTGTTCCCGATCAGGGCGAGATCACTTCCCGGGAAATCCGCTTGATGCGCCGAAGTTTGAGAGATCTTGTTCATCGTAATTCCTCCATTATGGAAACCTTGGATATGTGGCCGAGCGTTCGGGCCGGTGAAGAGCGTTATATCAAGCCCATGAAGCAATACGCTGATTTTTTCTTTAATTCCTCCTTCGAATATGAGATCTGCATTTTAAAAGCAAAACTGCACGAAGCAATCCGTGGATTAACTCCAGAGGAATATACCCGCCTGAGCCAGTATCTCCCATTGGACCTGATCGAAACTTTTCATAGTTGCAGTCAGGCAAACATTCCTCAAAATTCCATCTTTAATGAATTCTACAGATAGGAGCCATTATGGGTAAACATATTGCCATGCTGTGTATGTCGCTAAACATCGGCGGCGCAGAAACACACATCTATGAACTTTCCAAGCAACTTTGCAAAGAAGGCCATAACGTAACGGTATTCTCCAACGGCGGCGTTTACGCCCGGCCGCTGGTGGATGCCGGGGTTCGCCATGTCCAAGCTCCCCTAAACCGCAAAAGCCTTTCCGCCCTTTGGAAGTCCTATCGAATTCTATTAAACGAGTTTCGGACCAATCGTCCTTCTGTGGTTCACTCTCATACCCGCATCTCCAATATGGTCGGCGGTTTGGTTTGCAAAAAACTGAATATCCCCATGGTAACAACCGTCCATTTTAATTTCAAAAGCAGTTTCATCTATCGGCTTTTTTCCAATTGGGGATGCCGCGCCCTTGCAGTCAGCGAAGATCTGAAAACTTACCTTGTTGAAAACTATAAATTTGATCCCAAGAAAGTAAGTCTGACCGTAAACGGCATCGACATGGAGCGTTTCCATAAATGCGATGAATCGAAATTCAAAAAATCCCTGGGTCTAAAGCAGCAAGATAAGGTTATTTTGCTGGTCAGCCGCCTGGATCGGGAATCATCCGTTCACGTTTCCCGCTTTTTGGATGTTGCACCGCAGGTCTATCAGCAGTGCCCCAATACCCGCGTCGTCATCGTTGGCAGTGGTAAAATATTCGATGATTTTCAAACCCGCGTTAACCAAATCAATAAAGAGTGCGGCAACGATTTCATCTCTCTGGAAGGAGCGCGCACCAACATCGAGCAATATACCGCGATTGCCGATTTATTCGTCGGTATTTCCCGCTCGGCCCTGGAAGCTATGTCGGCAAGTGTTCCTACCATTCTTTTGGGTAATTTAGGCTATCTTGGCTTATATTCCGATGAGATCATCACCCAATGCATCGAAACCAACTTGACCTGCCGTGGGTATCCTTATCCCTCTAATGAGGAGCTCGTTGACCTGATCACCGATTGCCTGGGCAAGCGAGATCTTACCCAAAATATTTCCGACGGTCTGCAGTTAGTGCGCGATCGGTTTTCCATCCAAACCATGAGCGATACCGCCATGGTAGCTTATAACGATGCCATCGAGCAATACCGCCCGCTGGATTATATGGTCAGCGGATACTATGGCCGCAATAATTTTGGAGACAATCTGACTTTAGGTTGCCTGATGGAGCACCTCAAAGATTATCAAGGAACCGTTCTTTCCAACGATCCCGCAAATACCCATATTCCCCAAGGAGTGGGCTTGATTCACCGCTTCAACCTATTTAAAATACGCAAGGTTATGAAAAAAACAAAAGTTTTCCTTTTCGGAAGCGGAAGTATCTTGCAGGATGCCACCTCCAACCGTTCCATTTTTTATTATTGTTTTATCATGGCGATGGCCATGCGGTATGGTTGCAAAACCATGCTTTATTCCAACGGTGTTGGCCCTATTACCGGCAAAAAAAATATGGAGCGCGTGAAAAAGATATTGTGCAAGGTAAATTTGCTTACCATCCGCGATCGGGAATCCCTTGCTTTTTTAAAGGAATTGGTTCCCAACGCCAACACTATTTTAACCCAGGATGATGCGTTCTCCTTTGATACAGATTCGGTTTCCCCCATTCAGCCGCCAAAGGCGGGCGAAGGGAAAACGATCGTTGGTATCAATTTTAAATTTGATAATGAAAGAGATGCCAAGATCCCCTTTATTGCCGAAGCATTAAGAGACCTTTCTAAGAAATTTAACTTATTTTATTATCTGATCCCCTATCATCAAATGCAGGATTCCGCCCCGCTGAAGGCGTTATTTGATCAGTTGGATGATATTGCCATTTTGGCCAATCCTTCTGCTGATTCCAAATCCCTGATCCGCTATGCGGCAGGATGTGATCTTCAGATTGTGGAACGTTTACACGGGCAGGTTGCATCCACCATGTTTATGCAGCCCTATCTGCCCATCAATTACGATCCCAAAAACCATGGCTTCTCTGCCCAAACAGGGATGACCTCTTATCTTCTGGATCATGATGCCATTACGAAGGAGGCATTGATTCAAGAGTTTAGCAGGATCATGGAAGACCGCAAGGAAATTCGGGATAAACTCAAAGAATTTAACGCAAAGGCACGATTGACCGCAGAAGAAAATCGAAAGCATCTTTATGATCTCATCAAAAACTATTAAGAGGGTATATTATGCGTATATTAGGTGTTGACTACGGCGAGGCGCGAACAGGCCTTGCAGTTTGCGATCAAAATGAAATGATTGCCACCGTCATCGGCACGGTGCACCAACGGGATAAGGAACGTCTTGCCGATCATATTGCAAGCGTTTGCGAAACCGAAAGCATCGAAAAAATCGTTTTGGGCTTGCCAAAGAATATGGACGGAACCGAAGGTTTTCGCGCAGAGCATACCCGCATCTTTGCGCAAAAACTTCAGGATCGAATGCCGAATCTTCCCATCGAGTTCTATGATGAACGGCTCTCTACCATGGCTGCCTCCCGCTTTATGATGGAGGCAAACACAAAAGGCAAAAAGAAAAAGGCATCCATCGATGCCCTTTCTGCTCAAATCATTCTGCAAGACTACATAGACCGTAACCGCAAGTAAAAAAGGTTGCCCAATGGGCAACCTTTTTTATAATCGTTCAAAGGCAATCCGCGGGCTATGGTCATGGACGTAAACGATTCCCCGCCTGGAAAAGCCGTTCTTTTCCAGAATGTGCTGCATCACCTTATTATCCTCATGGGTATCGATCCTCATGTGGCTGATTCTTTGAAGGCAAAAATCCAATGCCTCTTTGAAAATCCCCTTATGCCCTGCTTTAGCGGCAATGCGATGAATCACTCCGTATGGATCATCGCTGAGCCATTCCCCATCATCAAGGATGGCATACCATGGATCGGGGCCATACATAAAGAGAAAAACACCGCAGATCTCCCCCTCACGTTCCACAACGTAGAGACGCTCCGTTTCAATATCATCTTCCAACATTGGAACAGTGGGATAGAAATCCCCCCATTGAGTTGGATTCCCCGTTTCTCTCATAAACTGACGACCGTCTAAATATACCGACCAAATGGCATCAAAATCAACCATTGTTGCTTTTCTGATCATATAATCTCCTTTTCAAAAAGGCTCGGCTTTTGCCGAGCCTTTTTCGTTATTTGCTTTTACCCAGATAGGCTTCTTTCACGCTCTCGTTTGCCAAGAGTTCTTTTCCGGTACCCTGCAGGGTAATCAGGCCGGTTTCCATAACATAGGCCTTATGGGCAATTTTAAGAGCCATATTTGCATTTTGCTCAATCAAGAGAACGGTGATCCCTTGCTGATTGATGGTCTTGATAATGTCAAAAATATCACGAACTACCAAAGGCGCCAAGCCAAGGGAGGGTTCATCCATCATGATAATGCGGGGTTTGCTCATCAAAGCCCGCGCTACCGCAAGCATTTGCTGTTCACCGCCTGATAAGGTTCCGGCCAACTGCCATTCCCGCTCCTTAAGGCGCGGAAACAGACCATAAACATAATCCAGATCTTCCTTGATGCTATCCTTGCGCAGATAGGCGCCCATCTTGAGGTTTTCCAAAACTGTCAGGTTCGGAAAAACCCGCCGCCCTTCCGGCACCAGGGTGATTCCCGCACTAACGATATAGTCGGGGCTTTTGCCTGCAATTTCTTTTCCATCCAAAAGAATGGAAGCGTTTTTCGCTTTGACAACACCGGCTATGGACTTTAAGGTGGTGCTCTTACCGGCGCCGTTGGAACCGATCAAGGTAACGATCTCCCCTTCTGGAATTTCCATGGAAATGCCTTTGACGGCTTCGATGCCGCCATAGGATACGACCAGATCTTTTATTTCAAGAATATTACTCATCGTCGGCCACCCCCAAATAAGCGTCTATGACCCGCTGATCGCCCTGAACCACCTCAGGAGTACCCGAGGAGATCAGTTTGCCGAAATCAATAACATAAATGCGGTCGGAAATATCCATAACCAGGTTCATATGATGCTCGATCAACAAAACAGTCAAATTGAAATCCTTGCGTAGCTTGCGGATCAAAGCAGTCAGCTCTTCCGTTTCCTGAGGATTCATGCCGGCAGCCGGTTCATCCAGCAGAAGGAGCTTCGGCTCGGTTGCCAATGCGCGGGCAATCTCCAAATGACGCTGTTTGCCGTAAGGCAAAGAGGATGCCACTTCATCCCGCAGATCGTAGAGATCAACAATTTTCAGTAATTCCAGGCACTCTTCCCGCAGTTTTCGCTCCTCTTTATAGTTGATCATAAAGGTATCGGTGAAGAGATTGCCCTTCAATCGCATATGCTTAGCGATCATAACATTATTCAAAACGGAAAGTTCCTTGAAAAGGCGGATATTCTGGAAAGTACGCCCCATTCCAAGCTTTGCAATCTTATCGGGAGTTTTAGAGATGATCTTATGATAAAGATCTGCATTCTCCCCTGCATAAAGTTTCTTCATCTTACCGGTAGGGTGACTCTCCAAGATGATTTCATCATTGAAGATAACACGCCCGTTGGTCGCTTGATATACGCCGGTAATGGCGTTAAACGCGGTTGTTTTGCCCGCGCCGTTGGGGCCGATCAAGGAAACGATCTCCCCTTTATCCACATGCATGGAAAGATTATTTACCGCAACAACACCGCCGAACTGAACGGTGATGTTTTCGATCGAAAGGACTGTATTAGCCATTATCTTTTACCGCTCCTTTCGCCTTGATTTTACTTACAATTCCAAAAGGATCCTTTGCAAACTTGAAAATTGCATCCCAAGAGAACTCCTTATTGCCCATAATTCCTCTGCGCCAAAACAAAACAATGATCATAATGACGACCGAGAAAACCACCATACGGAAGCCTGTGCCAAGCAAGGGCACCTGGAAATCGCCAATGAATTGGGTCTCATCCAAAAAGCGCAACCACCACTCCATACTGCTCACAAACAAGAAGGAAGCAATGATGCTGCCGGTAATGGAACCAATACCGCCGATAACAACGATCAGCAAAATCTCATAGGTCATGGCCGAGGTAAATCCTTTGGCCTGCACGCTGGATTGGAACATTGCTAAAAGCGCACCGCCCACGCCTGCAAAAAAAGAACTGATAACAAAGCTCATCATCTTATGCTTAAACATATTGATGCCCATAGCCTCTGCTGCGATCTCATCCTCGCGGATCGCCTTAAAGGCTCGCCCATAGGAAGAGCGGATTAATAAAACAATAATTGCAATGCAAATCCCCGAGATAATGAACGGGAATAAAATACTGCTATAGGTCGGAAAGGCGCGAAGCATATTGGAACCGTTGGTAAGCGGCGCCACCTGCTGCCATTGAATTACCGCACGAATGATCTCGGCAAACCCCAACGTTGCAATCGCAAGATAATCACTCTTTAGTTTTAATACCGGCAAGCCGATCAGCGCCGCAAAAACGGCCGCCATCAAACCCGCCAAAATAATTGCAGGAATAACCGGGATAGAGAATTGGACAACGCCGCCATCAAAATACTGATAGACCGACGCACGGCTCTCCACCGGAATGGTCAAAATCCCATAAGTATATGCACCAATCAGCATAAAGCCTGCCTGCCCCAAGGAAAACAGACCGGTAAACCCATTAAGCAGGTTCATTGAAACCGCCACCAACGCATAGATCGCTCCTTTTTGCAGGCAGGTGGAGAGCATAGAGGATTTCAATTCGGAATTATCAATAAAAATCAAGAGTCCAAGCAACGCCGCCGCAAGGATCAGCGATGCAATCATCTTTGTATTCTTTTTCATCGCCATTACACCTTCTCCGACAGTTTTTCACCAAATAATCCGTTGGGCTTCAAAATCAAAATAATAATCAACAAAACAAAAGTAAATGCATTGCTCAGATCAGCAATAGCGGGGAAACTCTTAATAATGTTTTCGCAGATACCAATAAGATATGCACCGATGACCGCGCCCGGAATCGATCCGATCCCCCCGAACACCGCGGCAACAAAGGCCTTCAAGCCGGGCATCGCACCGATGGTGGGGCTGACCTGCTCGTAATAAGAGAAATACATGATCGAGCCGATCGCCGCCAAAAAGGAACCGATAATAAAGGTCATGCTGATCACTCGATTGATTTTGATACCCATCAACTGGGAGGTTTCAAAATCCTTGGAAACCGCACGCATTGCCATGCCGATCTTGGTATATTTAATAAACAATACCAAAGCAACCACCAAAATGATCGTTAAGATCGGGGTAATGATTGTAATCAATTTAGTCGAAACCCCAAAGATCTCAATCTTATCGGAGATCAGCGGAATGGCCGGATACGCCTGGGCAAGGCCTCCGGTAAAATATGTAGCAAAGTTCTGCAACAGATAAGAAACGCCGATCGCCGAGATCATAACAGACATCCGCGGCGCAGAACGTAACGGTTTATATGCGCACCGTTCGATCAAAAAACCGAGCAAAACGGTCAACGCAATGGTCAGCAACAGAGCACCCCAAATCGGCATATGAGGAATCGCGGCAATGTAAATCAGGAAAAAGCCCGCCATCATAAACATATCACCATGGGCAAAGTTGATCAATCGCAAAATACCGTAAACCATGGTATAACCGATGGCGATCAACGCATAAAGACTTCCCACTGCAATGCCCGAAAGCAACAGTTGGACATAGTTCGACATAAAGAAACCTCCAATCATTATTCAGTCGGATAACTGAACCATAGGCTCGATTTCTTCAAGCCAATGGTTCAATTATCTGCAACAGAAATACTAAAAAGTAGTGGGGAGCATAGGCTCCCCACTACCGAGAAAGCGAGAAGTTTAATTACTCAGCGATGGTCTGAGTCTTGAGGAACTTAAAGGTCTTTGCAGCAACGTCGATGGTCTTGATATAAGCCATGTTCTTTTCTGCATCGCCCTTGGAATCGAAGGAAAGATCGCCGGTAACACCAACCATGTTAACATCCTTCAAAGCATCGCGGATCGCAGTACCATCTGCAGAATCAGCAGCCTTGATGGCTTCGATCGCTGCCATGTATGCATCATAACCCAAAGCAGAAACTGCCGCAACGGTATCGTCGCCGCCGTTGTTCTTCAAGTTTTCAGGGCTGGCGTTCAGCCATGCCTTATAGCCCTTAACGAACTCTTTGCTCTTGGGGTTGCTCTCGTCGTTCTCATCAAAGAAGGTGGAGAAGTAAACGTCGGTAGCAGCCTCGCCGGCATTTTCGATAACCTTACCGTTTTCCCAGGTATCGCTTGCCAAGATCAAGCACTTCTCATTCACAGCGCGGAGCTGCTTGATGATCAGCGGACCGGTCTCGATGGAAGAAGGAGCGAAAACAGCATCGCAATCCTTAAAGTTGGAAACGATGGCGCTGAAATCAGTCTCGCCGGTCTGGAAGCTGGCGGTAACGACCTCGCCGCCGCCGTTCTTAAAGGCTTCGGAGAAATAGTTACCAAGGCCAACCGAATAATCGTCGCCGGCCTGGGTCAGAACGCCGACCTTTTTGCAGCCCTGCTCCAAAGCCAGGTTTGCCATAACAGTTCCCTGGAAGGGATCCAGGAAGCAAACGCGGAAATAGTAATCATTTTCAGCAGTTACCTGGGGATTGGTGCAGGAGCAACCGATCGCAGTGATCTTATTCTCCGCAAAGATGGGGCCGGCCGCAATGGCGCAGGCGGAACCATAGGTGCCGAGAACAACCGAGACGCCCTTAGATACCAACTGCTGCGCAGCAGAAGGAGCCTTGGTAGCATCCGATTGATTGTCAGCGATTTCTAATTTAATCTTATAGGTCTCGCCTCCAATGGTAACCTCAGGAACAATGGAATTGGCATATTGGATACCAAGAATTTCCTGCTTACCGCCACCGGCATTCTCACCGGTGCCCGGCTCAAAAATACCGATCTTGATTACCTTTGCATCACTATCGGAACCACAACCGGCCAACATTGTGCAGGCAAGCAGCAAAACCAGAAGCAATGCGATGATTTTCTTCATTTTAAACATTGCTAATACCTCCTAATTTAATCTATATTAATATTATAATATTTTCGAAAACCAATTTCAAGAAGCCCAAATTAAATAGAAAAAGATTGTGAATATCCAACAACTTTAAGCCGCTAAAGAAAGAAAAATCAACCGATTATTTATGCAACTCACCAACAATTGTCCTTCTATTGCGGACACATCCTTGGATTAACTACGAAGATTTTCCTTGCATAAAAAAGGATTGAATTTTAAAATAATATATGTTACAATTAACGCATCATTTGTTTGAAAAAGAGGGTATATTTTCCATGGAACTTACAGAAATCAAAAGTTTATTTCGCAATCGCGAAGAATATCTCGGTAAATCCGTTACCGTAGGCGGTTGGGTACGCTCCAACCGCGGTTCTAAAAACTTTGGCTTTTTAGTGCTCAACGACGGCACATTTTTTGAGCCTCTTCAGGTGGTATATAGTGATAGCCTGAGTAACTTTGCGGAGATTTCAAAATTAAACGTTGGTACCGCGCTGATGGTTTGCGGCACCCTTGTTGAAACCCCCAATGCCAAGCAACCCTTTGAGATTCAGGCGACCTCTATCGCTGTTGAAGGCCCTTCCACCCCCGACTATCCCTTGCAAAAGAAACGCCATAGCCTTGAATATCTGCGCACCATCCCCCATCTGCGGGCCCGCACCAACACCTTCCAGGCTGTTTTTCGCGTTCGTTCTCTGGCTGCCTATGCCATTCATAAGTTCTTTAATGAGCGCAATTTCATCTATGTTCATACTCCCCTGATCACCGGTAGCGACTGCGAAGGTGCGGGCGAGATGTTCCGTGTTACCACCCTTGATTTAGAAAACCTGCCCCTGACCGAAGATGGAAAGGTGGATAATACCAAAGATTTCTTCAATAAAGTAACCAACCTCACCGTTTCAGGCCAGCTCAACGGCGAAACCTATGCGCAGGCTTTCAAAAACATCTATACCTTCGGCCCCACCTTCCGCGCCGAAAACTCCAACACCCAGCGCCACGCCGCAGAGTTCTGGATGATCGAGCCCGAGATCGCTTTTGCCGACCTCGCCGACGATATGGAGCTTGCTGACAGCATGCTCAAATACGCCGTTTCCCATCTCCTTGCAACCTGCAGACCCGAGCTTGAGTTCTGCAACAAATTCTACGACAACGGACTTATCGAGCGTCTGGAGCGCCTTGTTGCTACTCCCGCCGCCCACGTTACATACACCGAAGCAGTCAAGCTTCTTGAAGCCAACAACGACAAATTCGAGTTCAAGGCCTACTGGGGCTGTGACCTCCAGACCGAGCACGAGCGCTATCTCGCAGAGACCTATTTCAAGGGTCCCGTCTTCGTTACCGACTATCCCAAGGAGATCAAGGCATTCTATATGCGCCAGAACGACGACGGAAAGACCGTTGCCGCAATGGACATGCTTGTTCCCGGCATCGGCGAGATCATCGGCGGAAGCCAGAGAGAAGAGCGCCTTGAGGTCCTCACCGCACGCATGGCAGAGCTCGGTCTCAAGGAAGAGGACTATTCCTGGTATCTCGACCTTCGCCGCTGGGGCGGCACCCGCCACGCGGGATTCGGCCTCGGATTTGAGCGCTTTATCATGTACTGCACCGGTATTCCCAACATCCGCGACGTTGTTCCCTATCCCAGAACCGTCGGCACTGCAGAGTTCTGATAAAAAACACCGACGGCGGTGTTTTTGAGTAAAATACATTGGGAGGCTCTTCTTCTTTTCTGAGAAGATCGTGCTTCCGTTTGTGCCAGGGATCGGTCTGAGGCCGGTGACTTGGTTTTCGGAAAAAAGCGCAAAGATTTTCCGCGCATCCGAGAAGAAATTATAGAAGTCGGAGAAACGATAAATGACATCATATGAACTGCTTTCCCGTCAGGAGCTTGAAGCGGAATACAGCCTGCAAAAGGCTCGCTTTGAAGAATTCAAGGAACGGGGACTGAAGCTCAATATTGCCCGCGGAATTCCCTGCGAAAAACAGCTTGACCTCTCTATGGAGATGCTCAATGTTTGCCCTGAGAGGGAAGATTATATTGACGGCGCAACGGACACCAGATGCTACGGACTTGTGGACGGTATTCCCTCTGCCAAGAAGTTCTTTGCAGAGATCCTCGGCGTTGACCCCGCCAACATCGTGATCGGCGGCAACTCCAGCCTTAATCTGATGTACGATATGATGATCCGCACAAAGTGCTTCGGCATCGGCGGATGTGAGCCCTGGAGCAAGCAGGAAGGTCCTCTCAAGTGGATCTGCATCGTTCCCGGTTACGACCGTCACTTTGCCGTCAGCGAAGAGATGGGCTTCGAGCTTATCCCTGTCAGAATGCTTCCCGAAGGCCCTGATATGGATGCTATCGAAGAGCTCGTTAAGGATCCTGCCGTCAAGGGTATGTGGTGCATCCCCAAGCACTCCAACCCCGACGGAACCATCTATTCCGACGCCACGGTTGCACGTCTTGCCGCTCTGAAGCCCGCCGCAGCAGACTTCAGAATTTACTGGGACAATGCCTACTGTGTCCACGATCTCTACGACGATTGCCCCGAGCTTGCAAATATCCAGGAGCTTGCCGAGAAAAACGGCAATCCCAACCTGGTCATCCAGTTTATGTCCACTTCCAAGATGAGCTTCCCCGGCGCCGGCGTTGCCTGCGTTGCGGCAGGTCCCGACGATATCCAGTGGATCCGCAAGCGCATCTCCATCCAGACCATTGGCCCCGATAAGATGAACCAGCTTCGCCACGTGAGATTTTTCAAGGACCTTTCAGGCCTTAAAGCTCATATGAAGCTCCATGCCGACCTTATCCGTCCCAAGTTTGAGACTGTTCTCAACGCGCTGGAGAGAGAAGCCGGCGAGCTCAGCTTTGTTGACTGGACAAAGCCTGTGGGCGGTTATTTTATCAGTCTTAACGTTCTTCCCGGCACCGCCAAACGTACCGTGGAGCTTGCCAAGGAGGGCGGCGTTGCTCTGACTCCCGCCGGATCCACCTGGCCCCTTAAGAACGATCCCGAGGACCGCAATATCCGCATTGCACCCACAAATCCCGGTCTTGAAGAGATCACTCTTGCTGCCGAGCTTCTGGGAATTTCTCTCAAGCTTGCTGCCCTTGAAAAGCTTCTTTCTCAGGTAAGGGAATAATTTCAGCTAACTTCAGACGGACTGCCGTCGGGAACAAAGGCTTGCGGCTTTTTTCTCAATTGCAGTCCGTTTTTCTCTGCATAAAAACCCAGGATAATTTTTCGGAAAGTTGTGAGCCTATGAAAAAGAACGTTCTGATCGCTCAGTCGGGCGGTCCTTCTCCCGTTATCAATGCA
>JAZODI010000160.1:0-2760 GCA_045596965.1 Eubacteriales bacterium
CTTTTGGCAAAAGGAAAGAGATTGCTCCCGATGGGAAAGCTTGCGGTGAAGCCCGATCAACTCATTGCAGATAAAAAGGATGGCGCGGTCATCCCCTTGCAAGCGGGCCTCTCCCAGCCAATAATCCAGATGCCGCTCGGCAGAATTATAATCGTTGCGGGATAAATGCTCGTCTAATTTTTGCATAATACGGTCGATGGAAAGCATAGAGCCACCTCCTTTTTTATTATTTTAACCGAAATTCAGGATCTACGCAATATCTTTGTTGCTTTCTTTGGGTATTTCGTATATAATACAGATGATAATTTTTTCTATGAGGTAGAATTATGGGTGATAAGTGTAAAAGAATCCTGCGCCTGTTAACCATCTTTTTAAAGATCGGCGCGTTCACCTTCGGCGGCGGATATGCCATGATCCCGCTGATCCAGAAGGAAGTGGTGGAAAACGAAAAGTGGATCACCGACGATGATATTTTAGAGATCGTTGCCATCGCCGAATCCACCCCCGGCCCTATCGCCATCAACTCGGCAACCTTTGTCGGCTATCGGGTGGCAGGCTTTTGGGGCGCCTTTTGTGCAACGCTCGGGGTGGTACTCCCCTCTTTTTGCATCATCCTGCTGATCGCGGCGATCCTTGATCAATTCAAGGATAATAAGGTGGTGCAATATGCCTTCAATGGCATTCGGGCAGGCGTTTTGGCGCTGATCGTTAAGGCCCTTTGGACGATGTATCAAAAAGCGCCCAAAGGCCTTATCAGTTATATCGTTATGGCGGGCGCTTTCATTACCACCGCCTTTTTGAAGGTCTCGGTGCTCTGGGTTATTCTCGGTTGCGCCGCCTTCGGGCTGATCACCTCCTTTATGATTGAAAGGAGGGCAAAGCAATGACCATCTTTTTAGAACTTTTCTGGGCCTTTTTTAAGATCGGCGCGGTAACGGTGGGCGGCGGCTATGCCATGCTCCCCTTCATTCAGGAAGAGGTTTTGCGCCAAGACTGGCTCTCCGAAGCGGAGGTCATCAATTTCATCGCCGTCAGCGAATCCACTCCCGGCCCCTTCGCCATCAACATCGCCACCTATGTTGGCTCGGTGATGGGCGGGCAGGCGGAAGGTCTTGGGCTTTTCGGAACGATTCTCGGCGCGTTTTGCGCCACCCTGGGGGTGGTGCTCCCCTCCTTTGTTATCATCCTTTTGGTGGCAAAGATCTATGAAGCCTTTAAAAAGAGCAAGATCGTTAAGGGGATCATGACCGGCCTGAAACCCGCAGTCGTCGGACTGATCGGCGCGGCGGTCATCAAAATTCTGCAGGAGGTCTTTATCCCCAACGGTTGGAACGCAAACCTCTTTACCGATCCCGCAACCTATGTTTCCCTCGGATTATTCGGTGTTGCCTCTCTGCTGGCTTTTAAAAAGGTGCATCCCATCCTGATCATCTGCCTATCGGCTATCGTCGGCATCGCCGCCGGATTCTTATTATAATAGTATGAAACCCCTCTTGCAATTTGCAAGAGGGGTTTTATGTTTGATATGGACTGCATTTTTCCAATGCGCAGGTTAGTTTGCTCCCAATACTAAAGCGATCACCGAAAATATTATATTCATCAACAGCAACCACTCAACGCACCTATTAAAGATCTTTCTTCTCTTTCTTGATTTGGGTATGGGAATATTTGCCGTATTGGCATCGAGCGTTATTGGCTCGGCTTTATATTCGGTTTGATTTTCCATGGCCGCCAAATACCTTTTTGCTATTTTCGCATAATGGAACGAAGGTGCAATGGCAATCACTTCATTAAACAATTCGGTCGCTTTTGCAAAATCACCGCACTGATAGCAACAAACAGCAAATGTAAAGCCGGTCGAAAGATCATTTATATCCGCTTCTTTTTGTTTTTCTTTTTGCTTTAAATATAATTCTTGGTAAAGCTCCTTTGCGGAAGAAAAATCGCCCGCCAGCGAAAGATCGACAAATTTAAAATAAATCAGCCGCTCTTTGATCTTCTTTCCATGCTTGTTTTTTGCCACGAAATCTTTGAACATTTCATTGACTTTATTCAAATTTTCTAAATCGCCCATTTCAGAGTAACAGCGCGCAAGTATCAATAAATAGCGCCATTTTCGATTCTTCAATTTTGGATCTTGGAGTTTTAAATTGCAAATATTGATTGCTTGATTATAATCTCCGGAAAAATAAGCAATATCCAAATGCTCGATAAGGCTATTGGTAACAACTTCACTCGCTTTAATTAAATCAATATATTTGGGAAGATTTAATTCAACAGTTAAAACAGAACTATAGAATTTGAGATAACAAATTGCTCCGGCTATTTTGCTGATCCAAAGTGCCGCGAAGAGTGCTATTGCATATAATAATCTACTATTGGTAGCAAAGAACAGTATGATAGCAAAGACGAGAAGAGGAATTCCAACCGCGCATACGCACCGTTTATATTTTCTCATAATCGCCGTAACATTGTAGTCGTTCATAGTAGCACCTCGCTTTTTAAATATTATACATTATAAGCAAAAAAATAACAATAGCCGTATTCAATTTTGTTATACAAAAAGGCTGTGTAGAAAATTCTACACAGCCTTTTTACGGTTGTTAAAATGTTTTGCGCATCAGGTACCGAACTTGACCATTTCGTCGCAGGCCTTTTGCGCCAGGTTGCGCAGCTGCTCGATGGCGGTAGCGGTGTTCCAGTTGTTATTGTACATGGACCAGGCCAGCTGCTTGGCATATTCCAGCTCATCGCCGGTCA
>JAZODI010000161.1:0-11786 GCA_045596965.1 Eubacteriales bacterium
GAGAGCGTGGAGCTTATTCGAAAGGCCAAGGCCGAAGGGGTAGACGTTACCTGCGAGACCGCGCCCCACTACCTGCTGATGAACGATAGCATGCTTCGGGAAGACGGGCGGTTTAAAATGAACCCGCCCCTGCGGAGCGAAGCCGATCGGCTGGCCCTGATCGAAGGGATTCAAGACGGCACCATCGATATGATCGCCACCGACCATGCGCCCCATTCCGCCGAAGAAAAGGCCAAAGGGCTGGCGGAGAGCGCGATGGGGGTTGTTGGGATCGAGACGGCCTTTCCAACCCTCTATACCGGGCTGGTTTTGAAGGGGATCATCTCCTTGGAAAAGTTGATCGCTCTGCTGAGCGAAAACCCCCGCAAGCGGTTTGGCTTGCCTCAAACAGGTTATTCAGTTTGGGATCTGGAGGAAGAATATACCATCGACCCTGCGGAATTTCTTTCGATGGGCAGGGCGACCCCCTTTGCGGGTGAGAAGGTGCGCGGCCGTTGCTTGCTGACGGTTTGCGGCGATAAAATTGTTTATAATAATTGCGAGAAGTAATATAGGGAGGAAGAAAAAATGGCTAAAAGAAAAGATTTGAAAAAGATTTTGATTATCGGCTCCGGCCCCATCGTTATCGGGCAGGCGGCGGAATTCGACTATGCGGGCACCCAGGCTTGCCTGGCGCTGAAGGAAGAGGGATATGAGGTTGTTCTTTGCAACTCCAACCCCGCCACCATCATGACCGATACCACCATTGCCGATAAGGTTTATATGGAGCCGCTGACCTTGGAATATATTGCCAAGATCCTGCGCTATGAGCGCCCCGACGCCATTGTTCCCGGCATCGGCGGTCAGACCGGCCTCAACCTTGCGATGCAGCTGGAAAAGAAGGGCATCCTTAAAGAATGCGAGGTTGAGCTTTTAGGCACCAGCAGCGAAAGCATCAAGCGCGCCGAGGACCGCGAGCTCTTTAAGGAGCTTTGCATCGAAATCGGCGAGCCTACCATTCCTTCCGAAATCACCTATAGCGTTGAAGAAGCCAAAGAGGCGGCTAAGCGGATCGGCTACCCCGTTGTTTTGCGCCCTGCCTTTACTCTGGGCGGTACCGGCGGCGGTTTTGCCTATAACGAAGAAGAGCTGGTGGAGCTGGGCCTCAACGCCTTTAAGCTTTCCCCCGTTCATCAGGTTCTCATCGAAAAGAGCGTTAAGGGCTATAAAGAGATTGAATTTGAGGTTATGCGGGATTCCAACGATACCGCTATTACCATCTGCGGCATGGAGAATATCGACCCTGTCGGCGTTCATACCGGCGACTCTTTGGTTGTTGC
Organism: Eubacteriales bacterium; assembly: GCA_045596965.1. GTDB lineage: Bacteria > Bacillota > Clostridia > Oscillospirales > QAKW01 > QAKW01. The sequence continues at coordinate 1,320 of JAZODI010000161.1, forward strand.
CCCCATCATGACCTTAAATGATCATGATCTCAAGATGCTCAATGATAGCGCGATCAAGATTATTCGCGCATTGAAGATCGAAGGCGGCTGCAACGTGCAGTTTGCCCTTAATCCCGAAACCAGCGAATATTACCTCATCGAGGTCAACCCCCGCGTTTCCCGCTCCTCTGCGCTGGCCTCCAAGGCCTCGGGCTATCCCATCGCGCGGGTAACCGCCAAGATTGCGGTTGGTATGGCGCTGGAAGAGATTGCGATTGCCAATACCACCGCCGCTTTTGAGCCGCGGCTGGATTACGTTGTTGCCAAGCTGCCCCGCTTCCCCTTCGATAAGTTCCCCACCGCCCCCAACACCTTGGGTACCCAGATGAAGGCGACCGGCGAGGTTATGGGCATCGGCTCTAATCTGGAGGAATGCCTGCTCAAATCCGTTCGTTCCCTGGAGATTGGGGCTTGCCACTTCCACCTGCCCAAGTTCGATTCCCTTACCGAGCAGGAACTCTTTGACTATATCAAAGAATTTAAAGACGATAATATCTTCGCCGTTTGCGAGCTGCTGCGGCGGGGCGTGAGCGTAGATACCCTCCATGAGGCTACCAAGATCACCGCCTATTTCCTGGAGGCCTTTGAGCGGATCGTTGCCATGGAGAAAAAGCTTGCCGCCAATAAGGGCGATGTTGAGATCCTCAAAGAAGCCAAAAAGATGGGCTTTGGCGATAAGTTCATCGCCCGCCTTTGGGAGATGAAGGAAATCGAGATCTATAACCTGCGGCGGGAGAAGGGCATTTTCCCCGTTTATAAGATGGTGGATACCTGCCATACCGATGCCTATATCCCTTATTTCTATTCCTCCTATCAGGGCGAAAATAAATCGGTGCTGACCGACCGTAAAAAGATCGTCGTTCTGGGCGCAGGCCCTATCCGCATCGGCCAGGGCGTGGAATTTGATTATTCCACCGTTCATGCGGTAACAACCATTAAAAATTCCGGTTATGAGGCGATTATTATCAATAATAACCCCGAAACCGTTTCCACCGACTATACCTGCTCCGATAAGCTCTATTTCGAGCCGCTGACTCCCGAGGATGTTATGAACATCATCGAGTTTGAAAAGCCCATGGGCGTTATCGCCTCCCTGGGCGGCCAGACCGCCATCAATTTGGCCGAGCCTTTGATGGCGCGGGGTGTCAACATTATCGGCACCGATTGCGCCGCCATCGAGCGCGCGGAGGACCGCGGCAGTTTTGAAAAGATCCTGCGGGATCTGGAGATTCCCCAGCCCAAGGGTCGCGCCGTTACCAAGATCGAAGATGGCGTTGCCGCCGCGGCGGAGATCGGCTACCCTGTTTTGGTTCGGCCCTCCTTTGTTTTGGGCGGGCGCGCCATGCAGATCGTTGCCGATGAGGCTCAGCTGCGCAACTACCTCAAAACCGCCGTTGAGATCGATGAAGATAAGCCTGTTCTGGTCGATAAGTATATCTTCGGTAAAGAGGTAGAGATCGATGCCATCTGCGATGGTAAGGACGTATTCGTTCCCGGTATTATGGAGCTGGTGGAGCGCACCGGCATCCATTCCGGCGACTCTATCAGCGTTTATCCCACCTTCAGCATCTCCAATCGGGTGAAGGGCATTATTTTGCAATATGCCAAGAAGCTGGGCTTGGGGATCGGCATCATCGGCCTTTATAACATCCAGTTCATCGTGGATAAGGATGATAATGTCTTTATCATCGAGGTCAACCCCCGCTCCTCCCGCACCGTTCCCTTCCTCTCCAAGGCAACCGGCTATAGCCTGGCCGATATTGCCACCGAGGTTATTCTGGGCAAGAGCCTGAAGGAGCAGGGCATCTTTGAGATCTATCCCGATGAAAAGAAGCGTCATTATGTGAAGGTCCCTGTTTTCTCCTTTAGCAAGATCCGCGGCCTGGATGCTTATCTTTCCCCCGAAATGAAATCCACCGGCGAGGCCATCGGCTACGACGATAAGTTTAACCGCGCCCTTTATAAGGGGCTGCAGGCCTCCGGCATGAAGCTGCAAAACTACGGTACTGTTTTTGCTACCATTGCCGATGACGATAAGGAAGAGGCTCTGCCCCTCATCCGCCGTTTCTATAACCTGGGATTCAATATCCAAGCAACTGTCGGCACTGCCGAATTTTTGAAGAAAAACGGCATCCGCACCCATACCTTGGGTAAGATTGGTGAGGGGAGCGATGAGATCCCCGAGGCGTTGCGCCAGGGCCATATCGCTTATGTTATCAATACCAAGGATATCAACTCTGCGGGCAACTTGAGCGACGGTCATCAGATCCGCCGCTGCGCCACCGAAAATAACGTTACCCTCTTTACCTCCCTCGATACCGTTGGAGTATTGCTGGATGTTTTGGAGGAGACCACCCTCTGCATTTCTACGATTGACGCTTAAGGAGTAAAAATGAAACAAGGGATTTACGAAATTAAAAGCAATCAAAAGATTGCCAAAGATGTCTATCGGATGGTGCTGGCGGGGGATACCTCTGCCATCACCGCCCCCGGGCAGTTTGTTAATATCCTTTTAGAAGGCAAATATCTGCGCCGCCCCATCTCCATCTGCGATTGGGATGCCGGGAGCATCACCCTGATCTATAAGGTGGTGGGAAGCGGGACTGAGCAGATGAGCACCATGCAGGAAGGTGCCACTCTGGATCTGCTGGTAGGCTTGGGCAACGGCTATAATACCGCAAAAAGCGGCGAAAAACCGCTGCTGATCGGCGGGGGAGTGGGTGTTCCGCCCCTCTATGGCCTTTGCAAGGCGCTGATCGCCGCGGGCAAAAAGCCCCAAGTGGTGCTGGGCTTCAATACCGCCGAAGAGGTCTTTTTAAAAGAAGAGTTTGAGGCGCTGGGCGCGGCCGTTACTGTTGCTACCGCCGATGGCTCGATGGGCGTAAAAGGCTTTGTTACCACCGCCATGGAAACCTTCGATTATGATTATTTTTATACCTGCGGCCCCGAGCCAATGTTTCGCGCGATTGAAAAGGCGGTGGATGTATCGGGTCAGTTTAGCTTTGAAGAGCGGATGGGTTGCGGGTTCGGCGCTTGCATGGGCTGCTCCTGCAAGACTAAATACGGCAATAAGCGCATCTGCAAGGATGGGCCTGTTTTGGAAAGGGAGGAGATCATATGGTAAAAACGAGTGTGAATCTCTGCGGGGTGGAATTAAAAAACCCCATCATTCCCGCCAGCGGGACCTATGGATTCGGCTATGAATTTGCCGAGCTTTACGATATCAATATTTTAGGCTCCTTTTCTTTTAAGGGGACAACCTTAGAGCCCCGCTTCGGCAACCCCACCCCCCGCATCGCGGAATGCTATGAGGGGATGCTCAATGCGGTGGGCTTGCAAAATCCCGGCGTAGATAAGGTGCTGGAGGAGGAGCTTCCCAAGCTCAAGGCCTGCTTTGATGGCCCCATCATGGCGAATGTGAGCGGGTTTTCTTTGGAGCAATATCGGGAAACGGTCCGCAAGCTGGATGCCGAATCGCAGATCGCTTGGTTTGAGATCAATATCTCCTGCCCCAACGTTCATGGCGGCGGGATGAGCTTCGGCACCAACCCCGAGGCGGCCGCTTCGGTGGTGGCAGAGGTGCGTAAGGTTACCAAAAAGCCTATCATTATTAAACTGACCCCCAATGTTACCGATATCGTTGCCATCGCCAAGGCCTGCGAAGAGGCGGGCGCGGATGGCATCAGCCTGATCAACACCCTTTTGGGGATGCGGATCGATCTGAAAACGAAAAAGCCCATCCTCGCCAATAAGATGGGCGGATTTTCGGGCCCTGCCATCCTGCCGGTGGCCACCCGCATGATCTATCAGGTCTATGAGGCGGTAAATATCCCGATCGTCGGTATGGGCGGCGTTTCCTCGGCCGAGGATGTGATCGAGCTGATGCTGGCAGGTGCCACCGCCGTTGAGGTGGGTGCGGCCAACCTGCGGGATCCCTTCGCCTGCAAAAAGATCATCGAGGATCTGCCGCGGGTGATGGAAAAATATAACATTGAAAAATTAGAAGATATTATCGGAGGTGCGCACTAATGGGTAAGGACGTTATTATTGCCTGCGATTTCGCCGGCAAGGAAGCAACACTTAATTTTTTGGATCTCTTCAAAAACGAAGAACGCAAGCCCTTTTTGAAGATCGGCATGGAGCTTTTTTATGCTGAAGGGCCTGAGATCGTGCGGGAGCTGAAGGCGCGCGGACATAAGATCTTTTTGGATCTGAAGCTGCATGATATTCCCAATACAGTGAAAAAGGCAATGGCGGTTCTTTCCCGCCTGGATGTGGATATGACCAATCTCCATGCCGCCGGCACCATCTCCATGATGGAAGGTGCGTTGGAAGGGCTTACCCGCCCCGATGGAACCCGCCCCTTGCTGATCGCGGTAACTCAGCTGACCTCCACCGATCAGGAGCGGATGGAGCGGGATCTGCTGATCAAAGAGCCCATCGATCAGGTGGTAATGCATTATGCCTCCAATGCCGCAAAGGCGGGGCTGGATGGCGTTGTCTGCTCCCCCTTGGAGGCGGGCAAGGTACATGATACCTGCGGTAAAGAGTTTCTGACCGTTACTCCCGGTGTCCGCTTTGCGGATGGGGATATCGGCGATCAGAAGCGGGTGATGACCCCTGCAGAGGCCAAGAAGATCGGCTCCGATTATATCGTTGTCGGCCGCCCCATTACTGCGGCAGAAGATCCTGTGGCCGCATATCGTCGTTGCGTAGAAGAATTTGTTGATTGAGGAGGCATAAAATGGAAGGTTATAAAAGAGAGTTTATTGAATTTCTGAAAGGTGCGGGCGTTTTGAAATTTGGCGATTTCACCGCCAAGAGCGGCCGCAAGATCCCTTATTTCGTCAATGCCGGCGAGATCAAGACCGGCGAACAGATCGCGAAATTAGGCGAATTTTATGCCAAAGCCTATTTTGAGAAGGTAGGCAATAAGAAGACCGTTCTCTATGGCCCTGCTTATAAGGGCATCTCCATCGCCGTTTCTGCTTCGGTTGCTTTGGCAAAAGAGGGGCTGGATGTTCCCTTCTTCTTCAACCGCAAGGAGGCCAAGGATCATGGCGAGGGCGGTATCTTTGTCGGCTATGTTCCCGGCGAAGGGGAAGAGATCGTTATTGTTGAGGATGTTATCACCGCAGGCACCGCCATTCGCGAGAGCATGGCCAACCTTTCTACCCTGAAGGGTGCCAAGGTAGTGGCCACCTTTGTTATGGTCGACCGCAAGGAAAAGGGCCAAGGCGAAAAGGGCGCCATGCAGGAGATCGAGGAAGAGTTTGGCTTCCCCGTTTATTCGGTTGTTGATGTCTACGACATTATTGAATATCTGGAAGAGGATGCAGCCAACGCAGAGAATGTGGAGCGGATCAAAAACTATCTGGCTGTAAACGGTGCAAAAGCATGAGAAGTCTGATCGATATTTTGGAACTTTCGGTGGAAGAGATCGATGAACTGATCGCCACCGCTGAGGATATCATTGCAAACCCTGAAAAATATCAGGAGGTTTGCCGTCATAAGAAATTGGCAACCCTTTTCTTTGAGCCCTCCACCCGCACCCGCCTGAGCTTTGAGGCGGCGATGTATGAGCTGGGCGGAAATGTTATCTCCATGGCCAGCGCATCCAGCTCCTCGGCTTCCAAGGGCGAGAGTGTGGCGGATACCGCCAAGGTTATCAGCTGCTATGCCGATATTATCGCCATGCGCCATCCCAAGGAGGGCGCACCCTTGGTAGCTTCGATGAATGCCTCCATCCCTGTTATTAACGCGGGCGACGGCGGCCATAACCATCCCACCCAGACCTTGGCCGACCTTTTGACCATCTGGCGGGAAAAGGGCAAGTTTGAGGGGCTTACCGTTGGTTTCTGCGGCGATTTGAAATTCGGGCGTACCGTTCATTCGCTGATCGCCGCGATGGCGCGGTATAGCGGCATCAAGTTTGTTTTGATCTCTCCCGAAGAGCTGAAGCTCCCCAGCTATACCAAGAAGGATATTCTGGAAAAGAACGGTATCGAATATGTCCAAACTACCGATCTGGAGAGCGTAATGCCCGAATTGGATATTCTCTATATGACCCGCGTTCAGCAGGAGCGGTTCTTCAATGAAGAGGATTACCTGCGCCTGCGGGATAGCTATATCCTCACCCCCGAAAAGTTGGAAACTGCAAAAAAGGATCTTTGCATCCTCCATCCCCTGCCGCGCGTGAATGAGATCAGCGTGGGCGTGGATGCCGATCCCCGCGCCTGCTATTTTAAGCAGGTATTGAACGCAAAGTATATGCGGATGGCGCTGATTCTCAAATTGCTGGAGGTGAAAGCATGAACATCGATTCCATTAAAAACGGTATTGTTATCGACCATATCACCGCAGGGCGGGGAATGAAGCTTTACCACCTGCTCAAGCTGGATGCGCTGGATTGTCCTGTTGCCATCATTCAGAATGTTCATAGCAACAAAATGGGCCGTAAGGACATTATTAAGGTCGACGGAGAGATTGAACTGCAGATGGATATTATCGGGTATGTTGATCCCAAGGCTACCGTTGATATTATCCGCGATAGCGTATTGGTGGAAAAGAAGTCCATCGACCTGCCCGAAAAACTGCAGGATGTGATCTTTTGTAAAAATCCTCGTTGCATCACCACCACCGAGCAGGAACTGCCCCATATTTTTAAATTGACCGATAAGGAAAAGGGCGTTTATCGGTGCATCTATTGCGAAACCAAAAAATAAAAGAAATTCCCGGAAATTTTCCGGGAATTTTTTTATCATTCTGCAACATTTTCCATTGCTCGATCGTATGATTAGCAAAAGGAGGTTTTAAGCGATGAAAAAGAGGATGCAAGCCATTGCGTTGATGATGGCATTGATTTTATTGCTGGGGAGCATGAGCGGTTGCAAGCGGGCGGAGGAGGAAGAGATGCATACCCTTGGGCCTTCCCAATCGGAGCAAACACCTTCAGAGGATCAAAAGGATCCCGAACCCATCAGCCCCACCCCTCTTTCGGTAACAGATCTGACCCAAGAGATCAGCTATACCGAAGAATGGATCGAAAAGGAGCTCGATGAGGCTTTTATCGCGGCGCAGATGGATTTTTCGGCGGAAATTTTCCGCCGCGCGGCGAAAGAAATACGGTGTAAAAATACACTAATCTCGCCTTTATCCATCTCCATGGCGCTGGCCATGACCGCCAATGGCGCGAGCGGCAAAACCGCCGAGCAGATGCTGGATGTTTTGGGCGGTCATTCCATCGAGGACCTCAATGCTTATTTGGCTAATTGGCGGGTTGCCCTGCAAAGCGATGAAGAAGCCACTTTGCAGATGGGCAATTCCATCTGGATTCGGGAACTGCAAGGCTTTGATGCCAAGGATCAGTTTTTGCAGGATAATGCAAAGTATTATAACTCTCAGGTGTTCAAAGCACCCTTCAACTCCTTTGGAATCGAGCAGATGAATTTATGGGTGAAGCAAAAAACCAACGGCATGATCCCTAAAATGATCGAGCAGTTAAATTCCGATACCATGATGGTTCTTATGAATGCCATCGGATTTGATGCCCAATGGAGCGATCCCTATACCGACTATAGCATTCGGGATGAGGATTTTACCACCATTGATGGGAAAAAGCAAACGGTCAAGATGATGCATTCCACCGAATATACCTATCTGGAAGGGGAAGGGGCCATTGGCTTTTTGCGCCCCTATCAGGGCGGGCGGTATGCCTTTGGGGCGCTCCTGCCGGAGGGAGATTTTGAGAAATATGTCGAAACTCTTTCGGGGGATACCCTTTTGAAGATTTTGGAAAATAAGCAAAGAACCCAGGTGCGGGCAAGCCTGCCCCAATTTAAGAATCAGTATCGGCTCACCTTAAACGATCTGCTCAGCGAAATGGGGATGTCTGCCGCTTTCGATGGCGGGTTTGAAAAGATGAGCAATACCGATCTTTTTATCAGCGAGGTTTTGCATGAGGCGGTGATCGAGGTGCATAAGGACGGCACCCGCGCCGCCGCGGCCACAGCCGTTATGATGGATAAAGCCACCGCGCCGATGGCGGAGCCCAAGGTGGTTACGCTGGATCGCCCCTTTATCTATTTCATCATTGATACCCAAACCAACCTGCCCATCTTCATTGGGACGGTTACTTCGATCTGAACATAAAAAAGGCACCCGCGAGGGTGCCTTTTAAAATTTAGTTTTCGCTGCGGATCAGGCCGTATTGCCCGTCCTTGCGGCGGTAGACAACGCTGACCCGATCGGTCTCGCTATCTAAAAACATAAAGAAATTATGATCCAGCAGGTTCATCTGCATAATGGCTTCATCCAGATCCATCGGCCGCAGGAATACTTCTTTGGTGCGCACCAGATTGAAATCATCCTCCCCATCCTCCCAGGGATCGAAATCGGGGAGCTCTGCATAGAGGCTCTTGGAGAGGCGGGTCTTATTCTTGCGCACCTGGCGGATGAGCAGGTCGATGATCTCGTCCAGCGCCAGCATTTTATCCACCGCGCTCCGCTCTCCGCGGAAGATGACGCCATGGTCTTTAACGGTTACCTCAACAACGACCTCCTCCCGCATAACGGTGAAGGTGATGGCGGCTTCTGCTTCGTCGGTAAAGAATTTATCGAGCTTTTTCAGTTTCTTTTCGATCAGCAGTTTTTCATTATCCGATAGATTCATCTTTTTTGCCACATACGTTGCCTTCATAGAGGTCATCTCCTTTGAGTTAAATTTGAAAGGGAGCATCCCTTTCTTTAATTTTAGTTTACCATAAATCGAACTAAAAATATAGAGGGTATCTCATTTTCTACATATTGCCGAAATCTGCGTTTTTGCGCCCTTTTTCTTGACTTTGAAGGGAAATTCAGGTATAATTAAAAGGTAGTCTTTAGAATGTTGGAGGAGCAGAAATGGCGCTTTCGGATTTTCCCCGTGTCTTAACCCATCTGCGAAAAGAAGCCGGCCTTTCCCAAAAGAAGGCGGCGGAAAGCCTTGGGATCTCCCAGGCGTTGCTTTCTCATTATGAAAAAGGAATCCGGGAGTGCGGATTGCTCTTTTTGGTGCGCGCCGCTGATTTCTACGGCGTTTCGGTGGATTACCTTTTGGGCCGCTCTTTGGAAAAGAATGGCTCTTCCATCCTTTTGGAGGAGGTGCCCGATGAGGATGCCGCAGGGCAGGGGAATCGCGGCTTTGGCAATTTGCTCCCTGTTCTGAATAAAAAGCTGATCTGCAATTCGGTGGCGGTGGTGGAAGACCTTTTGGGCGCCATCGGGGATAAGGAACTGATCGGCGAGGTTTCGATGTATCTTCAGTTGGGGGTTTATAAAATGTATCGCACCCTCTATGATGCCAATGAGGAAAATCCCCAGACCTTCTTTGGCGCGGAGCAGGAATTTGCAGGGCTGATGGTGGATGAGGCGATGAAAAAGCTGGAGCTTTCCATCCGCCGCCGCTTAAAGAGTATCGAGGTTCCGCTGATGGATGAGCAGGCATTGCGGGAAAAATATCCCCATTTTGCTACCTCTCTTTTAACCTTATTGCAAAATGCCGAGACCGCGATCGGCGCGCATAAAAAGTAAAAATAAAAGTCGAGATCCTTGGATCTCGACTTTTTTATGCCATTTTAAACATTTTCATTGCATTTTCATCGGTGATGCGCTCGATTTCCGCAGGGGTGACCCCCTTGAGTTCGGCGATCATTTTGGCTACATAAGGCAGGTTCAATGCGCTGTTGCGCTTGCCCCGATTGGGCTCGGGGGCAAGATAGGGGGAATCGGTTTCCAGCATCAGCCGATCCAGAGGCACCTCGGCGGCAACCTCCTTGGCAACGCGGGCGTTTTTGAAGGTAACAACCCCGCCCAAGGAGATAGACCAGCCCATCTTTAAAATTTCCCGCAGGGATTCCACCGATCCGCTATAGCAATGGAAGATGCCCCGATTATGGGGGTGGTTGCGCAGGATCTCTAAGGTATCCTGCATGGCATCGCGGGTATGGATCACCACCGGCAGATCCAATTCTTCCGCCAAGCTGAGCTGGGCATCGAACCATTTTTTTTGCACCGCGCGGGGGGAATTTTCATAATAATAATCCAAGCCGATTTCGCCCAAGGCCACCACCTTTGGGTGGGAAAGCATCTCCTTGAGCTCCGCCCAAGCAGCTTCTCCACCTTGCTCCAGCTCATCCGCTTCCTGGGGGTGAATGCCGATGGCGGCATAGATATAATCATTTTCTTCGGCCAGCTTCAAGGTATCCTTGCAGGAACTCAGGCAGCAGCCGGAATTGATGAGGCGGGCAACGCCCGCCTCTTTGATTTCCTTTAGAATTTCTGCCCGATCCTCATCAAAGCGGGCATCGTTCATATGGGCATGAACATCAATCATCGGATCACCGCTCCTGCCGGAAGATCGCCATCCAGGAAGATCACCCGAACGCCATT
>JAZODI010000162.1:0-10100 GCA_045596965.1 Eubacteriales bacterium
GGCGTTGTGCATAAAGCGCTGACGCCCGATTTAGCCTTTCGCTGCGGGGCGGCCTGCGGCCATCTGCTGAAGCAGGAAAACAATAGTTGTAAGGTCATTATCGGCAGCGATACCCGCGCATCCAAGGATATGCTGATGGGTGCGCTGATCGCAGGATTTACCTATTCGGGGGTGAACGTGGAGCATATCGGAATCCTCCCCACCCCTGCGCTGGCCTTTCTGATCGATCGGATGGGAGCGCAGGCGGGGGTGATGATCTCCGCCTCCCATAACCCTTTCTACTATAACGGCATCAAGATCCTCACCAAAGGCGGCATCAAGCTTCCCGACGATAAGGAGCTGGCCATCGAGCGGTTGATGGAACCCTTCGCCCTCCCCCCTGCCGATCGACCGGGGGAGCTGAGCTATAACCTGAAGGCCAAGGATTTTTATTGCGAACATATCAAGCAGGCCTGCGAAGAGGATATCGCAGGATTTAAGGTAGTTTTAGATTGCGCCAACGGCGCCACCAGCGATACCGCCCATCGGGTTTTTCCTGCATTGGGGCTGGATGTTTCCATCTTTCACGATAAGCCCAACGGGCTGAATATCAACGAAAATTGCGGCTCTATGCATATGGAGGAGCTGGCAAATTTGGTGCGTCGGGAGCAAGCGGATATCGGCTTTGCCTTTGATGGGGATGCCGACCGATGCCTGGCCTGCGATGCCCGCGGACGAATGATCGACGGCGATAAGATCCTGGCGGTGATCGCCCTTTATCTCAAGGAGCAAGGGCGGCTCAAGCGCAACACTTTGGTGGCAACGGTGATGTCCAATTTAGGACTGACCGAAAAAATGAACCAAAACGGCATCCATGTTCCCACCACCAAGGTGGGCGATCGCTATGTTTTGGAGGAGATGATGGAGCATCAATTCATCCTGGGCGGAGAAAACAGCGGCCACATCATCTTTTTTGAAAAAGCCACCACCGGCGACGGTCAGCTCACCGCCATCATGCTCCTTTGCGCCATGAAAGGGCTGGGATTGAGCAGCGAGGAGGTCTATGATATCTTCACCCCCTATCCCCAAGTTCAGATCAACGTGAATGCCGATGATCTGCAAAAGCGCAAGCTGATGCGGGATGAAGCCTTTTTGCGCAATGTTGCAAAGGCAGAGGCCGCCTTTGCGGGGCATGGGCGGATCTTGGTGCGCCCCTCGGGCACCGAGCCTTATATCCGCATCTTGGTGGAAGGCCCGGAAAAAACGCTGGTGGAATCCACCGCCAAATCTTTGGAGGAATCCACCGCCATCCGCCTCTCCCAACTCTTTTAGCATAAAAAAATCCCTCCGCGGCGCGGAGGGATTTTACTTTTTATTTCTTCGCTTTGGTATCGATAACTTCCTTGATCAGTTTCAGGAAATCTTCCACCGGCATAGAGCCCAGATCGCCATCCTGGCGGGAGCGGACCGAAACGGTGCCTGCTTCGGCTTCCTTTTCGCCGATGATTACCATGTAGGGGATCTTCTGCATCTGCGCCTCGCGGATCTTATAGCCGATCTTTTCGTTGCGCTCATCCAATTCCGCCCGCAGGCCTGCGGCGCGCAATTGCTGATAAACCTCGGCAGATTTTTCCATGGTGCGCTCGCTGATGGGTAAAACGCGAACCTGAGTGGGAGCCATCCAGGTGGGCAGCGCGCCTGCATATTTTTCCAAAAGCAGGGCCAAGGTGCGCTGATAGCAACCCAAAGAGGTGCGGTGGATAATATAAGGAGTCTTCTTCTGACCGTCCTTATCCACATATTCCATCCCGAATTTCTGGGCCAGCAGCATATCGATCTGGATGGTGATCAGGGTATCTTCCTTACCGAAAACATTCTTGATCTGAATATCCAGCTTCGGGCCGTAGAATGCGGCCTCATCGATGCCAACGGTATATTCAACCCCCAGATTATTGAGGATCTTTTCCATGGTATTTTGGGCTTCTTCCCATTGCTCGGCCGTGCCCTCATATTTATTGCCGGGGTTGGCGGGATCCCATTGGGAGAACCGATAGGTGCAATCTTCCTTCAGGCCGAGGGTCTCCAGCATATAGTTTGCCAGATCCAAGCAGCCCTTAAACTCTTCCTCCAACTGATCGGGACGCAAGACCAGGTGGCCTTCGGAGATAGTAAACTGACGAACGCGGATCAAGCCATGCATCTCACCGCTATCCTCATTGCGGAAGAGGGTGGATGTTTCGCCCATGCGGATCGGAAGATCGCGGTAGGAGCGCATCCGATTGAGATAGGCCTGATATTGGAAGGGGCAGGTCATGGGGCGAAGGGCAAAGCATTCCTTCTCCTCATCGTCGGGATCGCCCATGATAAACATACCATCGCGATAATGATCCCAATGGCCGGAGATCTTATAAAGCTCCCGCTTGGCCATCAGCGGAGTCATGGTCATAACATAACCGCGCTTTTCTTCTTCATCCTCCACCCAGCGTTGCAGAGTCTGAATAACCTTTGCGCCCTTGGGGAGCAAAATGGGCAGACCCTGGCCGATCACATCGACAGTGGTAAAATACTCCAGCTCGCGGCCGATCTTATTATGATCCCGCTTGCGGGCTTCCTCCAATTTAGCCAGATGCTCTTCCAGCTCGGCGGCCTTTAGGAAGGAAATCCCATAGATTCTCTGGAGCATGGGGCGGTTGGAATCCCCGCGCCAATAGGCGCCGGTGGAACTCAAAAGGGCAATCGCCTTGATCTTGGAAACGTCAAAAAGATGAGGGCCTGCGCAAAGATCGGTGAAATCACCCTGGCGATAGAAGGAGATATTCTCCCCCTTGCCGGCGTGCTCTTCGATCAGCTCCAGCTTATAGGGTTCGTCCTTCATCAATTCTTTGGCTTGCTCAACAGGCAGCTCAAACCGCTCCAGCCGCAACCGCTCCTTAACGATCTTTTTCATCTCGGCGGTGATCTTTTGCAGATCCTCGGCGGTAAAGGGCTTATCTACCTCAAAATCATAATAAAAACCGGCGTCGATTGCAGGGCCGATGGCGAATTTCGCCGCGGGGAACAACCGTTTCACCGCTTGGGCAAGCAGATGGGATGTGGTGTGCCAGAAGACCTTTCTCGCACGCTCATCCTCGAAAGTCAGGGTAGTTATTTCATCCCCTTCCGAAGGAACGTAAGTGAGCTCCTTGACCTCCTCGTTGACCAAAGCGCAAAGGGCCTCGCGGGCAACGGCGGGATCCAGAGCGAAAGCGGCATCAAAAATATTTTTGCCTGCTTCGATTTCGATCATCTGACCATTGATTTTAACTTGCATTTCTTTTTTCACCACACATTTAAAAATTTCGGCAATAAACCGTTAAAAGTTATTATAACACCACGAAAATTAAATTGCAACTGAAAAATCCCCGCAAATGCGGGGATTTTCTTTATTTTTTCTTTTTCAGAAGAGAAAAGCGGGTACCCGCTCCGCCCACCGTTTCGGAAACATCGCCCACCGCCATAAAAGCCTCAGGCTCCAGCTCGATCACCAGCCGCTTAACGCGCCCCAGCTCGAAACGGTTTACCACGCAATAGATGAGGGTTTTATCCTCGCCCGAATAGCCGCCGTAGGCCTCCAGCAGGGTAACGCCCCGCCCCAGCGCTTCGGAAAGCTGCATCGGAAGATCGGAATCCCGCCTGCCGACAATGAAGACCGAATTTCCCCGATCGAAACCATCCACAACAAAGTCGATGGTCTTATTGCCGACAACATAGGCAACGATGGAATAAAGAGGAATATTCCAGCTTTGAAAGATCAGCGCGGCGGCGGTATAAAGGATAGCATTATAGATCATCATGAAGGTACCGATGGTCAGCCCCAGCCGCTTGGCAAAGAGCACCGCCATAACCTCCACCCCATCGATCGCCCCGCCGAAGCGGATCACCATCCCGCTGCCGATGCCCGAGAGCAACCCGCCGAAAAGAGCGGCCAGCAGAATATCCTGCCCAACGATGGGCGAACCACCGGAAAAATCGATGGGCAATATATTGCGGAAAAGCAGCGAAAAGCCGGAATAGATGCCGATGGAAAAAAGGGAATAAACTACAAACGGCCACCCCACTTTTTTGCATCCCAGCAAAAAGAAGGGTACATTGAGAACGATCAGAAACATACTCAGAACCAGATAGGGCGGGGTGAGCACATCCAGCAAAAAGGCGGTTCCCGAGATGCCGCTATCAAATAACTGCACCGGCGCCAAAAAGAGGGTTACCCCCACCGCGTTGATGATGCCCGCAAAAAAGAGGGACAATAGGTTCATGGGTCTGAGTTTCTGCTTCTTCATTCTCTGTCTGCCTTTCATTTTTGTTCCTTAAAAGTATACCATGACGGGGGCAGGGCTGTCAAGGAAGTTCCCTTTGAAATCGGCGGGTGGGCAGGATGATGCCGCAGGCCATTTTTTGTCCGCTCGCCCCGCTCGGTTGGGTATGAAAATCATCGGGATCGGTATGGATAACAACGGTCTTTCCCAGCACCTGCCCCACCTGCAATTGGCCTGCCAGCACCGCCATAAACGCCCGCCCATTCTCCTCCATCAGCGGCGGCAGATCGCCTGCATGCTGGGGATGCCAACATTGGTCGGGATTATAATGACCTTCCGTTTCGGCGAAGGGATCGTTTGCCGGCCCTGCGCACCGCCCGCCCTGATGGATATGGAAGCCGAAAAAGTGATTTTCACATTTCCCCTCATGATGGGGCAACCCCTGCAACTCTGCAGCCACCAAGCATCCGAAGGGCGTTTGGTAAAACTCCACCCAACCGTCCACCGACGCATATTCCGCATTGCCGCGAACGCGGGCAACCGCCTGGGGTTCGCCCATCAATAGCCGCCCGAAATCGGCGGCAGAAAAATTCGGTCTACGCATAAAAGTTCCTCCTAAAAAACGAATGCAATGATAAAGCAGATCCCCATGCCGATGGCGGTGGGAAGAGCGGCGGAAAGGGCGGTCCAGCCCCAGCTGCCGGTCTCTTTTTTAATGGTCAAAAGGGTGGTGGAGCAAGGCCAATGGAAGAGGGAAAAAAGAATGGTGC
The DNA here is from genome assembly GCA_045596965.1 of Eubacteriales bacterium. GTDB lineage: Bacteria > Bacillota > Clostridia > Oscillospirales > QAKW01 > QAKW01. The sequence goes on from JAZODI010000162.1 coordinate 5,045, forward strand.
AAAGGGCGGTGGTCCAAGTCCAGCCGTTTTGAACCAAAACGCCATACATCTCCGAAAGGCTTGCGCTCTCCATCAACGTCCCTTGGGCAAGATAGGCCATCATAATGATGGGCAAAACGATTTCATTGGCAGGAAACCCTAAGATAAACGCGATGAGGATCACGCCGTCCATCCCCAATGCCCGCCCCAAGGGATCCAGCAGATCGGCGCAATAATTCAAAACGCTTTGATCCCCCACCATGATATTGGCCGCCAGCCAAAGGATCAGCCCCGCAGGCGCCGCCACCGCCGCCGCCCGCCCCAAAACAAAGAGGGTGCGGTCAAAAACAGAGCGTACCAAAACCTTGCCGATCTGGGGCTTGCGATATGGGGGCAGTTCCAGCGTAAAAGAAGAGGGCGTTCCTTTGAGCAGGGTGGCGGAAAGCAAGCGGGAAGCCCCGAAGGTGATCAAAATTCCCAAGAGGATCACCCCGGTCAGCAATACCGCTGAAAGAGCCGACCCAAACGCTCCGCTCTGCACCCCGATAAAGAACATGGTGATCAACGCGATCAGGGTGGGAAACCGCCCGTTGCAGGGAACGAAATTATTGGTCAGAATGGCGATCATCCGTTCCCGCGGAGAATCGATGATACGGCAACCAACGATCCCCGCCGCATTGCACCCAAACCCCATGCACATGGTGAGCGCCTGCTTCCCGCAGGCATTGCAGCGGCGAAAGGGAGCGTCCAAATTATAGGCGATGCGGGGCAGATAGCCCAGATCCTCCAGCAGAGTAAAGAGCGGAAAAAAGATCGCCATGGGCGGTAGCATTACCGAAACCACCCAAGCCAAAACCCGATAAACGCCCAGCACCAACGCGCCATGGAGCCAGGCAGGCGCGCCCCAATATTGAAAGAGATCGGTCAGGCGGTCCTGCACCCAAAAAAGCCCCTTGCTCAGCAGTTCCGATGGGTAATTTGCGCCAACAATGGTCAGCCAAAGCACCACCGCCAGCAAGCAGAGCATGATGGGATAGGCGGTATATTTGCCGGTGAGGATACGGTCGATCCTCCGATCAGGGGCATCATAGGTGGCTCTGCGGCAGGTGGCCACCGCGCACCCGATCCGCTCCGCCGCCGAAACCAAAGAACAAACAATGCGATCCTTCAGCTCTTCCCTTTGGATTCCTTCCTCCTCCAGCACCGCTTGCGCCTTTTGGCGCATCCCCTCAAGGGAACATTCCAAAAACCGCTCTATCTCCCCCAAAAGCGCCTCATCCCCATGGAGCAGCTGCAAGCTCAGCCAACGGGCGGAAAGCCGCTCTGCGGCGATTTTTTCGGCATCAGGGAGCAAGCGGGCGATGGCCTGCTCCACCCCATCGTCGTATTGCACCTGATAGGGGGTGGTCTTCTCCCCCGCCAAGAGATCATCCAGCCGATCGGTCAGAGCGGCAAGGCTCTTTTTTTCTCTGGCGGCAGTCCCCACCACCGGCACGCCCAGCTTTTTGGAAAGCCCTTCTAAATCGATGCAGATCTTTTTTCGCCGCGCCTCATCCATCAGATTGACGCAGACGATCGCGCGGTCGGTGATCTCCAACGTCTGCAACACCAAATTAAGATTCCGTTCCAGGCAGGTAGCATCGCAAACGATGATGGTAGCCTCCGGCCCGCCGAAACATAAGTAGTTGCGTGCCACCTCCTCTTCGGCGGAATGGGCCATCAGCGAATAAGTACCGGGGATATCCACCAGCAGGCAGCGATGCTGCGCGGTGGTGCAATAGCCCCGGGCATTGGCAACGGTTTTTCCCGGCCAATTACCGGTATGTTGGTTCATTCCGGTGAGTGCATTAAAGACTGTGCTCTTCCCCACATTGGGATTGCCGGCGATGGCCACCGCCGGGCAACCCGCCTCGCGGCCGAGCCCCTTATCCAAAGCGCCCAGCCCGGTCGATCGATTGGTAAGCCCCATAAGATACCCCCTATTTTATCAAGATTTTTTTGCTGTCCTCCGCCCGAATGGCGATCACCGCCCCTCGGATCAGGTAGGCCGAAATCCCGCCGCCGGGGCTCTCCCCTAAGCATTCCACCATCGTATTTTCAATCAGTCCTATATCTAAAAGCCGCCTGCGTATGCCGCCATTATTGAGCAGTTTGCATACCTGCGCCCGCTCGCCCGGCGCAACATCCAGCAGGCTTTTGGCATATTGCATGATAACCCGCCTTTCTGCGTGCAGATACACACTACATTCTATTACGCTGAGCGGAAAAGGGTTCAAAAAGAAAAAGAACTCTCCGCATTGCGGAGAGTTCTTTTATGTAAAAAAACTTATTTGATGATTTCGCCGGTAGCGTTGCGGGGCAGAGCCACAGCGTTTGCTTCATCGGTATCGATATGCATGGCATCGGCGAACTTGGGGGAGACGCGCAAAACGGTCTCACCGAAGATGATCTCGCGATCGCCCTTTACCTTAACAGAAACGATCTGACCGTCGGTAAAGCCTTCCTTCTCGGCGGTCTCGGGAGTCATATGAATATGACGCTTGGCGGCAACAACGCCTTCCTCGATGGTGATCTCGCCGCAGGGGCCTTTGATGGTGATGGCACCGCTGCCCTTCACATCACCGCTCATGCGGATGGGGGCTTCCACGCCCAGGGTGCGGGCGTCGGTGAGAGAGATCTCAACCTGGTTCTCGGGGCGGGTGGGGCCCAGAACGCTGACGCGGGTGAGGGTCTTCTTGGGGCCGATCAGGTCCACACGCTCCTCGGAGAGGAACTGGCCGGGCTGGGAAAGCTCACGCACTTCGGTAAGGGTTGCGCCTTCGCCGAAGAGGATCTCAACCGCCTCTTTGGTCAGGTGAACATGACGGGCAGACATTTCAACTAAAATTTCCATTTTTATTTCCTTCCTTAATGGTTTTTTATTTTCTTTTAATATTCTACATCAATCGCTTTGCTTTTTCAACCCCATTTTATATAGATTTTATATTGAAAAAGTATTTTGATTATGATAAAATAAATGGTAACTATGAAAATATAGGGGGGAACACCTATGTCTGAAAAATATTATTTAACAACGGCGATCGCCTATACCTCCGCCAAGCCCCATATCGGCAACACCTATGAGATCGTTTTGGCAGATAGCATTGCCCGCTTCAAAAGAATGCAGGGCTATGACGTTTGCTTCCAAACAGGAACCGATGAGCATGGCGAAAAAATTCAATTAAAGGCCGAGGCTGCAGGGATCACGCCGCAAAAATATGTGGATAACGTTGCAGGAGAGATCAAGCGGATCTGGGATCTGATGAATACCACCTACGACCGCTTTATCCGCACCACCGACCCCATGCACGAAAAGAAGATCCAGCAGATCTTCAAAAAGCTTTATGAGCAGGGGGATATTTATAAGAGCGAATATGAAGGAATGTATTGCACCCCTTGCGAATCCTTCTTCACCGAATCCCAATTGGTAGACGGTAAGTGCCCCGATTGCGGCAGAGAAGTCCATCCCGCCAAGGAAGAGGCTTATTTCTTCAAGCTCTCCAAGTATGCCAAGCAGCTGGAAGAGCATATTGAAAACCATCCCGAATTCATCTGGCCCCCCGCCCGCAAGAATGAAATGGTCAATAATTTCATCAAGCCCGGCCTGCAGGATCTCTGCGTTTCCAGAACCTCCTTCAATTGGGGCATCCCGGTGGATTTCGATTCCGGCCACGTTGTCTACGTTTGGATCGACGCCCTCTCCAACTATATCACCTTCGCGGGTTATGATCCCGAAGGCAACCATACCGAAGGATATAAGCATTATTGGCCCGCCGATCTCCATCTGATCGGCAAGGATATCGTTCGCTTCCATACCATCTATTGGCCCTGCATCCTGATGGCGCTGGGTGAGCCCCTGCCCAAGCAGGTATTCGGCCACCCCTGGCTGATTATGAGCGATGGCAAGATGAGCAAATCCAAGGGCAACGTTCTTTATGCCGATGAGCTGGTGGATCTTTTCGGGGTAGATGCGGTGCGTTATTTTGTTCTCCATGAGATTCCCTATGCCAACGACGGTATTATCTCCTATGAACTGATGATGGAGCGGATCAATGCCGACCTTGCCAACATTTTGGGCAATCTGGTCAACCGCACCGTTTCCATGACCAATAAATATTTCGGCGGCGAGATCCGCACCCCCGGCGCGGAAACCGAGATCGATCGCGACCTTAAAGCGGTGGCGGCAGAAGCCCCCATCAAGGCGGAAAAGCATATGGACGATCTGCATATTGCCGATGCCATCGACGATATCTTCACCCTCCTGCGCCGCGCCAACAAATATGTTGATGAAACCGAGCCCTGGATCTTAGGCAAGCCCGATGGTGATCACGACCGTCTGGCGACCGTTCTTTATAACCTTTTGGAATCCATCCGCATCGGTGCCACCCTCTTAAAGCCCTTCATGCCCGCAACGGCCGAGAAGATCTTTGCCCAGATCGGGATCGAAGATCAAACCTTGGAGGATGCCAAAACCTTTGGTAAGCTTACTGCCGGCGGCAAGGTGGGCAAGCCCGAGATCCTCTTTGCGCGGATCGATATTCCCAAGATGACCGAAGAGATCAACGCCAAAAAGCAAGCGGCGGCCAAAGCGGCCGAAAAGCCCGCCAAGAAGGAAGAAAAGCCCGAAGGGGTTGCCATCATCGGCATCGAAGATTTTGCCAAGGTTGCCCTGCGGGTGGCCGAGATCAAAACCTGCGAGCCGCTCCCCAAGAGCGATAAGCTGCTGCAGATGACCATCGATAACGGCAAGGGCATCAAGCAGGTCCTCTCCGGCATCGCCCAATACTATAAGCCCGAAGAGCTGATCGGCAAAAAGGTGATCTTGGTGGATAATTTAGCGCCCGCCAAGCTGCGGGGCACGCTGAGCGAAGGAATGCTGCTGGCCGCCGATGCGCCCAATGGCGTTCGGGTGATCTTCCTGGATGGCGATCTTCCGGCAGGAGCGGTGATCCGATGATTGATGTTCATGCCCATATGAACGATGCCCGCTTTGATGAGGATCGGGCAGAAATTCTAAAGGAAATCAAAGAGGCGGGCG
>JAZODI010000163.1:0-3714 GCA_045596965.1 Eubacteriales bacterium
GTCATTAACATCCGCTATGCATCTTCTGCGGTTATGCAGGGTGCCGCAGAAGTAATTGTATACGGAACAGCCGTTAAGTTTATAAATAAGTAATTTCCCCCTTTTGCTGATAGCACCACAGGCTGCCATCAAGGAAAGCAAATAATTGCATTTAAAAAATCTCTCGGAGAAATCCGAGAGATTTTTTTGTGCCCTTGATGGCGGCAACTATGATTGCCTTGCGGCTTGTAGGGGCGGATGCCCACATCCGCCCGTTAAACTTAATTCACCATCGAGTGATCGGTGGGATCGTTTTTGTGTATAGTTCGTTTTAATGTGTGGAAAAGTAAGATGGAGTTTTTAAATATTTGATTTATACTGCAAAGAAGAAAAGTTTATTTGATGTATCTCATGTTTTGATGCATTTAAAAAGGAATATTTAGTGGAATTTAAACTATAATATTAGTAAAATGTATTGACAAAACATGATTCGGTCGATAAAATATTATTAATCTAGTTAAAAACGTCGAATTTAACTAGATTGCAACACATGAACATAAAGAATTTATTGTTTGAGGAGGTGTATAACTATTATGAGTTATGAATTGCTTTCCCATTTGTTTTATAAGAATAAAGAGGAGTATGATGCTTTATATCGGCAAAGAATATCTTCGGAGTCGACATGCGTTTTGCCTATAAAAATAGGGAACCACCATGCGTTTTATTGTCTGTGTCCTGAAATTCATGAAACCAGTTTAAAAATAATGCAAATGGATAAAATCGTTTCTGTAATAGGCGATAAACTCCCAAATGTTGCTCTGGTTCAGTTTGCTAATAAATGCTTAATTGATGAAATTAAACTTACGAATGATATTGAAGGCGTTTATAGCACCAGAAAAGAGTTATATGCAGTTTTGCATGAGGTGAGCAGTAAAGCTAAAAAGAGACGTTTTTACGGCTTGCTGAATAAATATCAAATGTTAATAAGCGACAACGAATTTCCGTTGAACACGTCAACCGATATACGAGAAATTTATAATGACTTAGTATTTAAGGAAGTCGCTGAAGATTGTGCAGAAAACATTCCAGACGGTGAGATTTTCAGAAAAGATATGGCGGAAGTTTCAACGCCTGCCAATAAGGTGATTCATAAAGGTGCTTATCCCGAAACAAAAATTATTCAGCTCATGGAACAAGCTCTTAATGTGTTGAATCAAAAAGAAATACCGATATTAATTAGAATTTCAATTTTTCACTATCTTTTTGGATATATTCATCCGTTTTATGATGGCAATGGAAGAACATCACGTTTTATAAGTAGTTATCTTCTTTCGAAAGAATTTGAATTTTTAATCGGTTTCAGACTTTCTTATACAATTAAAGCACATATAAAAGAATATTATGATGCTTTTAAAGAATGCAATGATGATAAAAATTTAGGAGATCTAACACCTTTTATAATTATGTTTCTTAATATTATTCTTGAGTCGTTTGAGAATTTATATAAAGCATTAGAAAAAAGAAAAAATCTACTGGAAAAATATACTGATATCATCGAAAACAGCGATATGGATGAAGAATTGAAAAGATTTGCTTATGTTTTAATACAAGTGTCCCTGTTTTCCAACGAAGGTATTACAAAAAAACAATTGAGTAACGAGTTGAATATAAGCCCATCAACCGTAGATAAGAGGTTAGCCAAATTAAGGCATAGAGATTTATTGTTAGAGGAAAGTGGAAAACCCACAAAATATAGGATGGATTTGAATAAATTGCTCTGATTTCCCCGTTTTGGGAATTGCACGATAGGTCGCGATGCATAAAACCGATCCGCCCGAGTTTCCTCGGGCGGATTTTTCTTTGCAAAAACTTGCTTTTTGAGATCGTTTGTTGTAGAATTTATACATAGAAAGTTTAATTTCTATACAATTTCATTAGGAGGGTATTTTTATGAACAGAGCAGAATTAAAAGCAGCTGCCAAAAGTCAAATCAAGGGTAAAATAGGAATTCTCTTTCTTATTGCTTTGATTATGGGTTTAATTTCAGGTGTTGCAGGTGCAATACTATCCTTCATCCCCTTTGGAAGCTTAGTCGGATCGATCATCATCACACCGGCCTTTGCTCTCAGTCTAATTCGCGTTTACTTGAATGTTGTCAAGGGTAACCATCCTGAAGTTAGGGATGCTTTTTGCGGTTTTGATGATTTTTGGGCGGCATTTAAAGTGCTATTTCTGGTTGGATTATTTACTTTTCTTTGGTCTTTGCTATTTATAATTCCCGGTATAATTAAAAGTTTTTCGTATTCTATGTCTATGTATATACTGGCAGAAAATAAAGGCAAGCCCGCTTTAGAGTGCATCAATGAATCTAAGGCGATGACCGAGGGACACAAAATGGACTTGTTTGTGCTCGGACTTTCTTTCATTGGTTGGGCATTCCTGTGCGCTATTACTTTTGGAATAGCAGGCATTTGGGTTATGCCTTATATGGAAGCAACGTATACAAACGTATATAATAGCTTAAAACCTGCTGTTACTGCAGATGAACAACCCGGCGTTGCAGCTGAGTAAAAAATGCGCGATTCATAAGCAAAACCGATCCGCCCGAGTTTCCTCGGGCGGATTTTTCGTTGTAATATTCGTTTTAACATGGTATAATGTTAATGTAAAACGAAAGAGGTGAGGGAATGCTTGAGAATAAACTTGGCATAACAAATTCTGCCGAGCTTGCGCGTCAAGAAGAGAAAATCGGCAAAAAGAAGGCGTTAGAATTATTTGAAAACAGAGTTCTTGACCGTTTAGACGCGGGCAAAACATCGTCCCTCATAGCAATCCACAAAGCCTTGTTTGAAGATATTTATGATTTTGCAGGAGAAATCCGCACCGCTAATATTGCTAAAAGTAATTTTCGTTTTGCGCCGGTTGTTTATTTAGAGGTTGCGCTTCAAAATATCGATAAAATGCCGCAATCCACTTTTGAAGAAATCGTCGAAAAATATGTGGAAATGAATATTGCCCATCCATTTCGCGAAGGGAATGGCAGAGCAACGCGCATTTGGCTGGACTGTATATTAAAAAATGAAATCGGCAAAGTAGTGGATTGGAGTTTGATCGACAAAGAAGACTATTTACTTGCCATGGAGCGAAGCCCCATTAAAGATATTGAAATCAAACATATTCTAAGAAATGCTTTGACCGATAAAATAAACGACCATGAAGTGTTTATGAAAGGCATTGACCACAGTTATTATTATGAAGATTATACAGCCTTCAAAACAGAAGATTTGTAATAAAAAATCCGCCCGAGGAAACTCGGGCGGATTTTTTCATCTATTGCGCGGCAAGGAAAATCATGGTATAATGGTTGGAAAAGGAGGGTTTTTATGAAGCTTATTGCGCAGATCATCGGCTTGCTGGCCGTTGCGACCTTTCTTTGGAGCTACCAGCAGAAAAAGCGGGAGCATATTATATGGATGAATTTTGCCTCGCGCTGCTTATATATTTTGCAATATCTGCTGTTGGGCGCCTTCACCGGCGCGGTTTTGGACATTTTGGCGGCGGTCTCCTCGGCCTTTTCGGGCAAGAAGCATACCAAATTTATTAAAAAGCATGTAAAATGGTTGGTTATTATCATAAATGCCTGCGTTTCGGCGGTGGGGTTGCTGATCGCCTATTTCAATCAGAGTCTTTTGGATCTATTTGCTCTGGCGGGGGTTTTATTTGAAATCAATGCGT
>JAZODI010000164.1:0-11877 GCA_045596965.1 Eubacteriales bacterium
TTGATGGTGGAATTGCGGATGGTTACCGCACCGCCCTTAACGACAAAGGGCGTCATCCCCTCGACGGTACTGCTCTCCACCAGCAGTTCGCTATCCTTCTGGGGATGGTAGATGCCCGCATAGGCGGCTTTCAAAGTGCTGTTGCGCACCGTGATGTTGGTGCCGAAATTACCGGCGGCCAAAACGCTGCCGTTGCCCACCAGCCCATAGTAACCGGTACTGATGATCTCAGTATTTTCAATATTTAAATAGGTACGGCCCTCGGTAACGGTGCCGTTGCCCTTGATAAACACGCCCGAATCGGAGCAATGAATTTTGCAATCGGTGATGTTCATGCGGGTATCGGTCTTTTTCGCGCTTTGGTCGGCGATCCAGATGGCATCCGCCACATCGGTGATGGTCAGCCCGCTCAGGGCAACATCACTCCCCACCGCCTTGATCAACGCGCCGGAATGATTTTCCGGGCCCGCGATGGCACCGTTCATCATGGTTACCGATGCGCCCTCCGCCAGATCCAGCATGGTGCCGGTCAATGGAGTGGTGATGGTATGGTCCGCCAGATCTAAAATCTTTTGCTTGCCTTCGGCCACCGAAATCTTTTCATAGATCTCAAGATCGCTCGATAAAACGATCATATTATGGGTATCATCCGCCATGGCCGCCCGCAGTTCATCCTCGTTATTTACCGTTGCAACGGTCAGTTTCTTCTGCTCGGCCACCACGTTCAGGTTGGTGCTGAACTTCCGCTTGGCGGCGTCGGCATTGCCCAGATTGGTATCAAGCGCCGTTTCCGATTCGATCTCGCTCAGGGTGCAGCAATAAATCCAGATGCCACTCCCTTCGCCATCCACCGAAACGGGATAATAGATCTTTCCGTTCACCGTTTTCGGCGCGCCGACCGTTCCTTCATAACCGTCCGTTTGGCTGAGTTTTTGGATAAATGCTTGGGCGGTGGTGGTTCCGTCCACTGTTTTTAATTGATCGCCCTCAAAGGTGGCGGAATCAAGATCATAGGCAATGGGGCGCAGATATTCGGTAACGGTTGCACCCTCATTGGTTACCGTTCCGTTGAAATAGTAGCCCAGAACGTCATAGACCCATTCCCACATCAAGGTTGCGCCGTTGCCCTGGGCGCCCAACTGCAGTTTCTGCTTGGCAAGGACAGTATAGGTATAGTCCTCCATACTGTTGAGATACACCCGATCGGTGGTCTCCCCATTGCGGGTAACCCCATCCTCGATATAGAAATAAAGGCGCTTGCGCATATCGGCAAGTTCGTTATAAAGAGAGACCTTGCTGATATTGAGGCGGACATCGATCAGCCCCTCGCCGGAGTTTACAACCTCCACATTCAGCGCGCCCTTTTCGCCGGGCGCGGCGTTGAGCAGTTCGTTTTGGAGGGTAACGCTTTCATCCATTCCCCATTCCGAAACGTTGAAGATCAGGCCGGTGGATTGGATCACATTGGTATGCCAAGCGGCGGTCATGGCGAAGACCATCGCGGTGGTGAGCACCAAAGCAACCCCCGCCAGAGAGAGCTTGCCGATCATCGACCGCTTGAGCTTTTGCTCCGGCGTTTCATCCTCACTGCCGAAAAGGATCTTAACGGAAATAAATTCCCAAGCCTTGCGCAGGTTTTCTGCTAAAAGCTTGATCCACCCCTTGACCTTTTGCTTTTTCTCATCCAAGGGAAGGCGGAGAAACGCTTTCGCTCTTTGGAGCAGATGCAGGCTCTTCAGCCGCAGCACCAGGCTGCGGATCTTCGCTATGCTCTTTTTGAGGATTTCTTTCCACATCCTGCTCCATCTCCTTTCTCAGTTCTTCTTCAACCTTTTGATAAATTTCTGCGTATTCCTGCTCCGAAAGAGCGGGCTTTGGTGCGCCATCTTGCGCATCCAATTCTTTTTTTGCCGCGGCGATGGCTTCCTTCATGCCCTTAATGGCATCGCGGAAGATCCATCCCGCAATCAGAATGACCGGAAGAATAATACATGCCAAGAATCCGAAATCGCTGGTTAAAAAACGAATCAACTCCGCCATTTTACTCCCATCTCCTGTATAATTTGTAACACGTCCGATAATTTGCTTTTCCGTTACCGGGTTGGGATCGGCTGTGGGGTTTGCATCCCCCTTGGTCTGCAAGGCGATGCTCCCATCGGGCATCTGATAGACCGCCACCACCCGATGGGTGATGATCGCAGGGCCCAGCCCCGGCTCATTGGACCGATAACAGATAATATCACGTTCTTGGATCTCCCCCATCTCCACTTGCTTTGCGATCAGCAGGGCGCCCACCGGGATCTCCGGCTCCATACTCCCCGTAACCACGCGAAAAACGCTGGTTCCGAAGATGGAAACATACCCTGCCGAAAGGCTTTGGAGGGTGAAGAATAGGCAAAGGGCAACGGTAACGATCAATAGTAAGGTGGTAAATCCCGAGACCAGCCGAAGATTCAGCCGCCTTTGGATCTTTTTCAATATGCTCAATGCGCCACCTCAACTTCCGCTCCCTGCCAGCTCCAAATTCAAAAGTAATCCGCCGCCCGCCTTAATATTGGCGCAATCGGCATCCTGCCCCTCGATCCAGATAAACATGCGGATCCGCTGAGGCACATTCTTTTCCAATTCAATAACAACGACATCGTCGGTCGCTCCCGCGGTGGAAAGCCCGCCGAGAAGCTCCGGATCCACCACGCCGTTTTGATCGGCGGCGCGGATCAGATCGTCGGTCTTTTTAATAAAAGAACCTTTATCCAAAAGGGTCCCGCATTGGTAGCCCAGATAGTTGCGATAAAATTCATCGGCCATCTCTTCGGCATTTTGGGTGTGTTCCCCCCGCAGGTAGGCCTGAAACATCTGCTCCAAGGAATATTCCCCATCGGATTTCAGCCAATCGGTTGCCTTTTGCGCGGTGGTCTGCGCCGAAACGTTCACCGGCTGAGCGATGCCGTCCACATTCCCGATGGGAAGGGTGGTAATATAACTGCCGTCGGGGCAAAGCTTATATTCCAACCCATCGGCGGAAAGGGCGTAGACCCCCTCCTCCTTATGACGGTCGGCATTGGGCTCATAGATGGTAAATTTGGCGGGATAGCTGTTCCATTCCTCGCCCTTTTCCTGATAAATGCCCTTGAGCGAGCGGTATTTTTCATTATACCAGCCGGTCTGAACATATTCGTTCATGGAAGAATCGGTAACCTGCTGGTCGTTGGCCAAAAGGCCCACTCTTGCGCAGGTGGCGGTCCCTTGGGTGGAAAAATCCAAAGTATATCCGCCCGCACCGTCTTCCTTCACTTCGGGCAGGCTCATAAGATAACTGCCGCCGTTGCCCGCTCCTGCCGAGATCCGCAGGTTGCAATAGGTGGGAGATACCACCCAAAAATCCAGATAGGCATAACTGCCCTGCACCGATTGATCGTCGGGCAGGTCTGTCGCGTTGCCGTATTGAAGGGTGTTATCCTGCAAATATTCATCCTCTGCATTGGCCTGCCCGCTTTCGGAATAATCGGGGAAATACCAATGGATCCCATCGGCGGTGGAAACGGGGGAGAGATCCACCAGCTCCTGCAGGTATTCATACCCTGCCGCCTTGGAGAAATTCAAGGTATCGGAAAATTCTCCGGGATGATGAACCGTTGCGCCATCCACCGTCTTGGCAATGTCGGGGGCGATCAGGATGGTATTTTTACTACCGATATTGATCTGCAGGCCCGCAACCGACGGGGCGGTGGAAAGATTCAGCCAGGCATAAGAGGATGCCACAACCACCACTAAAGTGATCACCGCCGAAAGGGCAATGGCGATCAGTTTGATCAGATTCTTATTCATCGGCCGATCCTCGCGCCCTTATTTTGACGGCGCAGACGGCGCTGCTCCTCAAACCGCTCCTGCTCAGCCTTTAAGCGGTTCATATAGGCCTTGCGCTCCTGCTGCTGGGCGGCAAGCTCGGCGGCAAACCCATCGATAACAACAAAGATCGGTGCCAAGGCCTCTTGGTCCATCTTGCGCTGGGCTTCCTGCTTCTTTTGCTCCCGCTCCAGGCGGAGGCGTTCCTCCTCTTTGCGGGCAAGCTCCAGCCGCTCCTGCTCCTGAAGCCGGCGGCGGCGCTCCCGCTCGGCCCGCTCCAGCCGCCGCTGCTCGGCGGCCTCCATCTCCTCCACCGCATGGGTGAAGTCGGAGCGATCGGCCTTCTTCACTTTTTTGGCCGCCTCTTCGCGGGCCGCCAACTGATCGGGCAGGGCGCGCAGGAACTTCTCCAGCTCCTTGCGATACCGCGCGGCATGGCGGCGGTCTTCGTTTTCCTGCTCCAGCTGCTGCACCCGCAGACGCTCCTGCTCCGCCTCTTTTTCCCGGCGGATGCGCTCTTTTTCGGCCTCCCGCTCCAGGCGGAGGCGTTCCTTTTCTTTTTCTTTTTCCAGGCGGAGGCGTTCTTCCTCCTCCTTCTTTTTACGTTGCTGTTCCTCCACCAAGCGGCGGCGTTCTTCCGCCTCCTCCCGCATCAACTGCTCCTTGGTGAGCTCTTCGATCAGCACCTTGCGAACTTCAATATCCGGCAGGTCATAATCCTCGGTCAGCTCCTCCACGATCTCGCGGATAAACTTGGGCTTGAGGGTACGCTTGCGTTGCTTCAAAGGCGCGGGGATGCGGCGATCCTCCTCCGCCTCCAGATAACCCTTCAAAACAATATAATGATACATAATATTATGGAAGAGATCCTGCTGGAACTGATCGGAGATGGCGGGATTTTGCTCGGTAACCTTCACCGCATAGCCGATATCATCATATTGCTTTAAGAATTCCCAAAGCTTATTGATGGCCTTATAGTCGGCATTTTTCTTCAAAACATTGGTCTTAACGATGGTGCCCTTCACCCGCGGCAGGCGCGCCATTTGCTGGGCAAAGGGAGTGTTCATAAACATGGTAAGGACGCGGTAAAGCCTTGCGACGCTTGCCAGCATATCGCCGCTCTTTTCGTCGATCTCCAAAACGCTTTCCTTTTCCTTGATATGCATAAACATATCGAAATGGATGGTTTCGCTGGCGCAATCGAGATCCGATTGCATCTTCAGCTTGGCGCCGAATTCATCCCCCATCGCGTCGAAGAGGGCTTCGTAGCGGATGCGGACGAAATGGTGGGCGGATTCCAAAACCGTATAGACAAAGCGGTTTTCATAGAGCTCGCTGGAATCCTCCCGCAGTTTTTGCATCAGTTTATTGGGCTTTACTTCGTGGGTATCGTAGTCGTAGGAAGAGACAAGGTTTCCGTGTTGCGCCAGATGGCGGACAACATCCGAGCCTCCCTTTTTGGCATAGGCCACGTTAACGACCAACTCTTCCTCTTTAATCACGTTACGGGGATTGGATATGATATTTTGAAAGCCGGTGAGGGCTTCATCGATGGCATCCACCCATTTGGGGTCGATCACCTTTTCGCAGCGGCGGTTGGAAAATTGAAATTCATTCTCCGCCTTTTGGATCATATCCATGAAAAACTCATAGAAATCCGAGCTGGCCAGGGTGCGGATCACCCCGCGGGCATACTTTTGATAGACGGCATCAATCGAGGCAGTCTTTTTTGCGTTGTTCTTATCGGCCATGGCCTGCTCCTTTCTGCATTAGTTGGCGTTTTTCTTCAAAGTATCAATATATTCCTTGCTGATCTTCATGGTATTTTTGCCAAAGACTTTATCAAGATAGGCGCTGAATCGGGTCAGTTCGTCCCGCATAAAGCCCAGGCTCAAGGATTCGAACTTGCGCAGAACCTTTTTGGCAACAATGAAGTCGGTGGCCTCCAGCTCGGTGCCGCCGCAGGCGATCAGGCAGGGAACATAATCGCGGATCTGCTTCATAACGCGGTTACCGAAGGCCAGGCGGAAGTTCTTGATGAGATAATCGTTGACCAGCTCCAGCTTATCCAAGGTCTCCTGGGAGATGGGATACTGCTCCTTGGCCGCGGCGAACATCTCGTTAAGATGGTCGGTGCTGATAAAGATCGGCTCGGTATCTTCGCATTCAAAGGCATCGGCGCGGCTATCCAGATCGATGGGGATGGCGCGGTCGTAGACCTTATCGGCAACGGCGAAGGTCGAGTCGTCGTTGTTGATGGTGCCGATGAACCAAAGGTTATTGGCAATGGAAAGCTTACCGTTTTGGATCAGGCAGGGATCGTTATCCCACATTGCGGTAACCAGATCGATCTTCCATTCGCTCTCCAGCGGCATCTCCAGAATGGAGAGGATCTCGGCAAAATAATATTCCACACGGGCGATATTCATTTCGTCCAGAATCACCATATGGGGATCGCGGTAGTAGTTGGCTTCATAAACCGCCCGCAGGAAATCGGTCTCGGTATAGGTCTTGGTAAATTCGTTGAAATAACCGTAGAGCTCGGTGCGTTCACGCCAGGAGGGCTGGACCGAGACAACGGTGGTATCCTTTTGCACAAACTTGCCGAAGGCATAGGGGAGAGAGGTCTTACCGGTACCGGAAATACCCTGCAAAATAACGATCCGCGAAGTGCCCAGCGCGGCAATAAAGAAGCGGATCAGCTCCAGATCATAATAGAGGCCCAGGCGGGAGGCGGCAAATTTACGGAACTGCTCGCAAAACTCCGCCAAGGTGATCTCCTGATCATAACTGGGGGCAAGATACTCGGTTTTATAATAGTTATCCACCGAGGTGAGGCGGAAGAAACGGCTGTCGGCAGGGTCCACGCAGGGAGACTCAAAGGTGTTGCGGTTGGAGGCAGCCTCGGCAGGCTCTGCCTGCTCCTCCTGCTTTTCCTGATAGAGGGAATCCATCATCACCTCTTCGGGCTTGATGCCCAGCTCCGCCACCTTGAGGGACAGCAGTTTATCCTTTTCGTAGTTGGCGCGGATCAGATCCCGCTGAAGCTGGCGCACCTGGCGCACCACCTCATCATGCTTTTTCACCGGCACGCGGAAGCGGAAGATATGGCGGAAAAGCCGCACCAAAAGGCTGATCAGCCCAATGGTGATGGCGATCAGCATCAGGTGGGTGATCAGCAAAAGGATCCAGTCCATGGTGCCGAAATCGGCGGAATGTTCTTGGATCAGCTTCATCCGCATGGGGAAATTCAGCAGATAGTTAAAGAAATTGAAAACGGCGAGCAGGACCTCCCAAAGAGCCTGGAAGATCCGCCCGATATCCTCATAAAAATAGCGAAAGAAATTATCCAACACGTTTATTCCTCATTGGTTTCATTTTTGGCCTGTTCCATCATTTCGGCACGGATCTTTTCCCGCAGTTCGGCTTCGATCCGTTCCCGCTCGGCCTGCTTGAGCTCCTCTTCGCGGCGCTTCTGCTCCTCGATCAGATCCTCGGTGCGGCCGCGCTCCTGCTCGAAGCGGATGCGGCTCTTCACATTCTGATACTCAAAGAGAACCCGGAAGAATTGGATCAACTGATAGAGCAGGAAGATCAATACCGGGATCACAACGACGATCAAAAATCCGGTGCTGGTCTGCAGATAATCAAAAACCTTGCCGGCGCCGGGGATGCGGAAGGCATATTTGCCAACGATCTCCGATTCATGGACCGTCAGGGTATCAACGGTGGTGTTGTTATCACCCTTGGTGGCAAAGATCAGATAACCGTTGCCGTCGTAGATCTCAACAATACGGTGGGTGTTGAGAACACGTTCGCCATCGATCACCGTCCAATAGGTGATGATGTCTTTCTTTTGCAGAGCCTCGGGATCCTTCACCGCCGTATCGATCACCAGGTCGCCGGGCATCAAGGCATCATACATTGAGTCGGTCTGGATGGAGAACAGCCGCAGCCCCAAAACGCTGGGGACACCGCTGCCCGAGGTGGAAACGTAGGAAACATAGGTCGCCATCACCGCCAAAATAATAGCGATCACCAAAACCGCATTGATAACGGTGCTTAAAACCTTATTCTTTTTGGCGGGCTTTTCGGCAACTTGCTCGTTCGCCTCATTCTCTGCCAGAGGGGATAGGATCTCTTTTTCCTTTTTCGTGCTCATAAAACCTCTCCTTTTTTCATCTTTGGGCCATCCGACCCGGGACTAAAACCAAACAACCTCTGCGGTTGTTTTAATTCCGTTGTTTGCCTCTCCTTGAGGAAGGCTTTCTTGGCTTCTCCTTGAGGAGAAGCTGTCCCGAAGGGACTGATGAGGTGTTCCCCTCTTTGCTTCTCCTTGAGAATTTAAGTTCGCTTTCGCGCTGTTTCCTCGCCTTCTCCTTGAGAATTTAAGTTCGCTTTCGCGCTGTTTCCTCGCCTTCTCCTTGAGGAGAAGGTGTCGGCGAATGCCGACGGATGAGGTGTTCCCACCTGCTTTTTGCTCTTCTTGGCTTCTCCTTGAGGAGAAGCTGTCGAGCCATGGCGAGACTGATGAGGTGTTCCCACCTGCTTTTTGCTCTTCTTGGCTTCTCCTTGAGGAGAAGCTGTCGAGCCATGGCGAGACTGATGAGGTGTTGCTTTCCACCTCATCCACCGCAAGCGGTCCCCCTTTTCTCGCTGCGGCTCGGTCACGCTTCGGATCTGACTCTCCACCGGAGAGTCATTCAACGCCGAAGCGCGCTTCGCTTCCTCAAGGGGAAGGCTTTATGGGATGGGTACCAAGCCCGATCCGCTATCGGCATCGGCGGCAAATTGGATGTTTGCGGTGATCTGCGCACCGCTTCCCAATGCGTTGACGCAATCGGCATCCTTGCCTTCCAGCCAAATATAGATATCTATTTTCACCTTTTCCTCCGCGGAAAGGTCAAATAGGTGGTTTTCTCCTTCAAAATTACCCGCGCGCCAGGCAAGAACGCCGCGCTCGATGGGTGCGCTCTCCTGCCAAACAAAGGCCTGCTGACGAATCAGCCGCGCCGAGGGCACAAGGCTTTCGGTTCCGTCCACCGAGGGTGTTTCTAAGATCCCTTCCCGTCCGTCGATGTGCTGATCGGCGTTGGGTTCATAGATATAGAAGGTCGATCTGTCCTTCGCGCGGCCCTCGCTGTCTAATTTCGTAATGTTTAGTCCGATGCGGGTGGCATATTGGGCGCCGTTGCCGCCATCGGTATGCTTTTTTTCTTCGGCATCCCATAAAGGCGTGCCGATCAGGTAGGTCCCTGCCAGATTTTTGCCGTTGGCAGAAACCACCCCCGGTGCCAAATCCACCGAAACGTCCTCGCCGGTGCGGCCGTAGAAGGTAAATTTTATGTAGTGGCCGTCCCGACTGTTAATATCCATCTCATCCGAAAGGGCAATGCCGGCATCGATCATCCGCCCATCGGTTCCAAAGCGGGCAGTATAAAACCGCCCCTCCGCCTCCGATCGGGTAACGGGCAAAAGAATCGCATCGAGATTCACCGCATCGGTAAAATCGAGCTGCTGTTGCCATTCCTCCTCGGCGGCATCTGCCGACCAAGCAAGCTCCAGGCCGGCGTTGCTGTTGATGGTCATCTCCATATCGCTGATTTTCGGCGTCTTGCTGAGGGATAGCCAGGTATAGGTGGCTACCGTGCATAAGGGGATCAATATCAGCACCAATAAAAGCAGGGCAATGATCAAAAATTTTCTTTTCTTTTTTTGTTCCCAGTGCCAATGTTGCTGTTTGGGGCTCAATATGGGTCCTCCTCCCTAAAAGCAGCGATCTGAAGACGAAGATCTTCAGAATATTTGCGTTTTAAAATGATCTTTGCTTGGGGGCTTGCTTGCCAAAAATGAAAACAGCAAACCAAAGCCCCTTAAAATCCCCCCTTTTGGGGAAAATCGGGCCCTTTTTGCGAAAGAGTTTGCTCTAACCAAATCCCTTCCAAAAAAGCCGTATGCTCCCGCCCGCGGTTTTCACCGCGGACGGGAGTGTGGTTATAAAATTAGTTGTTTGCAGTGCCGTTCTTCTCTTTGTTGATCAACGCAGAGTTATTCATGGGTTTCAAGGGTGCGCTGCTTGCAAATTGCAGGTTCAACGTTCCAACAACCTCACTCAAAGCACTTACATGCTCGTTGGTAACAACATCGCCATCCAGATAAACCAACGCAGTGATTTTCTTGATGCCGTTTGCAGACAAAGCGGTAATTACATTGCTATCCTTAACGCCGGTGCTGGAGTATACACCATTTGCATCAAAGGTGGCATTCACCAATTGAAGATCAGCCTTAACCTTATCGCCGTCTACAGTATATTCCTCCGCATTCAGAGTGGCAACTGCCAAAATGTTGCCGCTTCCACCGGGAGTTCCGGGAGTTTCATAGAAAACAACGCGAATTGCCTTCATCAACTCTGCAACCTTGGGTGCCTTGAAATCGGCAGTGGCAGTAAATACCATGTTGCTACCACTGCCCATCAATGCCTCGTTGCTGTTTTCTGCATAGATACGGTTAGCTGCTGCTGTTTGCAGAACCAAATTGGAATCGGTTGCATTGGTGCGGAAGAGCAGGTCAACAGTGTAACCATAAGTATCAGTCAAGCCTTGGGTGGTAGAAGTGCTATTAGGAGCTACCCAGCCAACGATGCCGCTCTCAAAAAACTTCAATTGACCATTGGGTGCCGTAGCCGCGACAGTATCAGAGGGATATGCATATAAGGTTGCCTGCCAACCGCCCAAACCAACTGATATATTTAAACTTTCATCACTAACTACGGTTCCTTCTTTGAAGGTGATACCACCGGCAATCGTTCCGAGCAAATCAGCAAGTTTGGGATAAACCTTCTCTGCATTATAACCAATTTCAACAGTCAATCCGTTCTTGTTCATCGCTTGAAGAACGTCGTTTGGATCGCTCTTGATTTGATCAACCGTCTTTTTGCAAACGGTGATATTGGAACTATCAACCAAGCCGTCTACGACTGCGCTTACCTCAGTCCACTTTGCATCAGTAGTCAATGCATTTGCTTTTTCTTTGGCGGTCTCAAGAGTCGCTTTTACACTTAAATAAGTATTGTTATAGTATGTTTGAATTGTATCATTTGCTGTATATTTCGACATTTCGCCCATGATTTCTTCGATGGACTTTTTCGAAAAACCATCATTGAAGGTCTTCCATCCTTCATCCGTAAGGTCGGCACCGTCTGCCAACTTAGCACCGTTAGATGCCAGATAAGCTAAAACAGCAGACTTCAAAGCATCACCAACATATTTGTTGGAGTTTTCCAATTCAGTGATCATGCCTACCAATTCATCCTTATAGTCGCCATAAGAATTATTATCAGTATCACCGGCATTGATGTGTTGAACCATTAAGCTGGCCAGATCAGAACCATACTTGGTGATGGAGCTATTAGCCGCTTTAAGAGCTGCAGAAGTGTTGGCAACATAGGAATTCTTATAATTCAACAGGGCCAATGCACGCTCGGAGATATTGCTGGCAGAACCAATGGCGCTAACACCGGCAGATTCCTTGCCTTGCGCAGAATCATAAGCAAAGCCGGAATTGATGTATCCACCTTTGGTAGCATCCAACAACTGTAATACACGGCCATCGCTACCATAAGAAGCGTACTTTAAGGGGAAAGTATTATTCAGTGCCGTTCCAATGGTATTCAGACGGGTGGGATACAAAGAGATCAGATCTAAACCATATCCCGTGCTCAGGTCGATCAAGTTACCCCAGGTAAGATTTGATACCAAATTGGTAACACTCGCGCTGTCCATAGAAGTACCCTCGCCGGAGCCGGGCTTTTCAGTGCCATAAACAGTTTTGTATTCGCCCAAAGCGATTTCCAGGTTTCCGTTTGCGCCGACGGTGGTGGTGATGCCCTTCACTTCCGGAGCGGTAGAGAGGGTGAACCATGCATAGGTGGACGAAACGGTCATGATGCAGGCGATCAACAGCATGGCGATCGCTGCTAACAGTTTTTTACGAATGGATTGCATTTCGTTGGACTGTCTTTTGTTCATCACA
>JAZODI010000165.1:0-9249 GCA_045596965.1 Eubacteriales bacterium
ATAAGGTTCGGCATCTCCAAGATCTCATCGATCTTATTGAAGCTCATGCGGGTATTTTTACCCAGGACCTTTTCTCTCGGCATCAATTAATCACTCCGTTTCCTTTATAGTAAGAAAAATTCTCTGTTTTGCACGATAAAATGGCGAAATTTCTGTGAAATTTCTACATTTCCATCGTTTTCCAAGCGCTATTTTTCCATTATGATGCAGTTTAATATTTTATCATTTGTAAAGAGGCTTGTCAAGCACTATTTTTAAAATAAATATAAAAAGGCGCTCCCCATTGGGGAGCGCCTTTGGCTTGCTTAAAATTAAACCTTCTGCTTAACTCTGGCAGCCTTACCAACGCGATCACGCAGGTAATAGAGCTTTGCGCGGCGAACTTTACCGCTGCGAACGATCTCAACTTTAGCAACGTTGGGAGAATGAACCAGGAAGGTTCTCTCAACACCGCAGCCATAGGCTACGCGGCGAACGGTGAAGGTAGAAGAGATCCCATTGCTATGCTTCGCGATAATGGTACCCTCAAAAGCCTGGATACGCTCTTTGTTGCCCTCTTTGATCTTGACGCTGACACGCACGGTATCACCAATGTTCAAAGTGGGAACTTCGGTCTTTAATTGCTCATTTGTAACTGCTTTCAACAAATCCATTTTACAGTTCCTCCTTAAAATATCGGACATTCGTGCGAGCAATGGCAGAGGACTATCCGTTTTCATGCTTTAGTATAATAACATACCATTTCTCATTTTGCAAGTGTTTTTTTCGATTTTATCGAAATTTCTACGATTTCGGGGAAATTAAACAGGCGAAGGGGTAATTTGGTATTCCCCAAGCCGCCGCCAACGATCAGCGTTCTCCCCTGCTCCACATAACACCCTTGCGGATATTTTGGAAAAAAGCCCTCACCCGGGGCAAACACTGCGCCATAGAAGGGCAGGTGCGCCACCCCCGCATGGGTATGGCCCGAAAGTTGCAAGTCAATATCATGATTGCGCAGCTCCGGCGGTTCAAAAAATTCCACAGGGCGATGGACCGCAACGATCTTATACCCTTCTTCTTTTTCAAAATCCGCCAGCACCTGCTCCACATCCTCATAGGACAGTTCATAATGGTCGGTAATGCCCATCAGCTTGATGCCGCAAGCCTCCACCCATTCATTTTTCAGCGGACGAACCGCCTCAAGGCGGGCGCAGATCTCATCGAAATTCCCCCGCTCCCGCTCATGGTTTCCGCAAACATAATAGGTAGGCGCAATGGCCGCGCAACCTTCAGCGAAAGCAACGCCCACCTCGATTTTGGGGCGGCGCTTATCCACCAGATCGCCTGCAATAATAATCAGGTCGGGGTAAAGGGCTTGAATGCATTCCAGCAACGGCTGATTCTTCTTGCCATAGACCTTATTATGCAGATCCGAGAGCAAAACGATCTTCAGATCCTTTTGGATCTTCTCGCTTTCCAGCTCATAGGAGCGGACAACAAACCTATTATTATAAAGAAGGAAAAGTGCAATCAGAGCAACTGCTCCTGCCGCAACAATCCAACCAAGCATTACATTTTCTCCGGCGCATCAATACCCATCAGAGAAAGGGCGTTGGCAATCACATTCTTGGTTGCCACGCAGAGGGTCAGCCGCGCCTGCTGAACGTCCGCCGCCTCGCCTTTGATACGGCAGGCGTTATAGAAGCTATGGAAGCAACCCGCCAACTGCATAACATAATGGGTCAGGCGGGAGGTTTCCAGCGCATCGGCGCAGAGAACGATCTCTTCGGGGAAGTTGGCGATCGCCCGAATCAGCGCGCGCTCCTCGGCGGTCTGATAGAGATCGGGGGCAATTTCGCCGCCCTGATATGCAACACCCAGCTCACCCAGGGTGCGGATGATACTACAAATTCTGGCATGGGCATATTGGACATAGTAGAGGGGGTTTTCATTATCCTGCTTCAACGCCAGATCCAGATCAAAGTCCATGGCGCTATCGCAACGGTTCAAATTGAAGAAGAACCGCGCCGCATCGGCGGGGATCTCATCCAGCAGGTCGGCAAGGGTGATGCTCTTGCCGGTGCGCTTGGACATCCGAACCGGCTCGCCATCCTTCATCAGGCGCACGAGCTGCATCAAAACAAACTGCAATTTCTCCTGATCCTGGCCGATGGCCGCCATCGCGGCCTTAAAGCGCAGGGTATGGCCATGGTGATCCGCACCGAAAACATCGATGCACCGATCAAAGCCCCGCTTTTCAAACTTATTGCGATGGTAGGCAATATCTACCGCATAATAAGTATAGAAGCCGTTGGCCTTCACCAAAACCTCATCCTTTTCGCAACCGAACTCGGTGGCGCGGAACCATTTGGCCCCTTCCTGCTCATACATCCAGCCCCGATCCTCCAGCAGCTTGACCGTTTCAGCCACATAACCGCTCTCATGGAGGGTGGATTCCAAAAACCATTCATCAAAGTGGATTTTATATTTACCCAGATCCGCCTTCATGCGGGCAATATTCTTTTCCAGACCGAAGGCGATCAGCTTGGGAGTAACGACCTCTTCCGCTTCCTCGGCCGCCTCGGGATGCTCCTCCAGATAGGCGGAAGCCAAGGCGCGGATATCATCGCCGTGATAACCGTTTTCGGGGAATTCCACCGCATCCTCGCCGTGGAGCTTTTGCTGCAAGCGGGTATAAAGGGAAAGGCCGAAAAGGGAGACCTGATTGCCCGCGTTATTGACATAGAATTCTTTATGGACATTCGCGCCTGCCCAGGAGAGAACATTGGCCAGGCTATCGCCGACAACGCCGCCGCGGGCGTTGCCCATATGCATCGGGCCGGTGGGGTTTGCCGAAACAAATTCCACCATGATCTTCTCGCCCTTTAAGCGATCGGTCTTACCATAATCAGCGCCCAATGTTGCCGCCATCTTGGCAACATTGGCAAAATAAGCGCCGCCCAGATAGAAATTTAAAAAGCCCGGGCCTGCGATCTCTGCACGCTCCAGCTCGGGGCAGGCAGGCAGATGGTCCAGGATCATCTGACCGATCATCTGAGGTGCCTTTTTCAGCAAGCGGACGTTCTTCATAGCAAAGTTGCTGGAAAAATCGCCGTTTTGGGCATCGCGGGGCTGCTCAATATCAAAAGCCGCCAGCTCCACCTCGGGGAGCAACCCTTCGGCAACGCAAGCCTGATAGCTTGCCAAAAGCAGTTCCCGAATCTTCATGTTCATTGCATTTACAGGATTATTCATCTTCTTTTCTTTCCTTCATCTTTATTGTCATTTCATTCATGCTGACCAGTTGATCCTCGGTCAGAATATTATAGCGGATATAAAGACGCATCTGCTTGGCATCCCAATCCAGGCGGTGGGTATCCAAGGTGAGGATCATGCGCCCGTAGGGCGTTTCATAGCGGGTATCCCGCCGATCGCCTTCCACAAACCAAAGATCCCCCGAAAGCTCACCCAGCCGATGGACATGGGCGGTCTTGCCGCTGATGCGGACATGGGTCTTGGTCTTTTGCTCCTCATAAAGGATATGGACCGAATCTTCTTTTTGATATAAAACGCCGGTAGTTTCAATTTGTTCCTGTTCCCGCTGACCTTCTACCTTTTGGGAGGTTTCAAGAAGGATGGTTACCGGCTTACCGCCCGAGAGTTTCTGCATTTTTATGCTCCACCTTTCCCGAAAGATCGCGCCCCATAAAGGCACCGCCCAGCGCGGCAAATTCCGCGGGATCGCCGCTGACGATATAGCGGGTCTCCCCCGCTCCGCTTGCGCGCAGCAGATCGGCCTGCTCCAGCGCAGTACGCAAGGTAACAACGCTTTCCTTGCCCGAATCAATGAGGGTCAGCCCATCCCCCGCGATGGCGCGAATGGCATCGGCCAGCAAGGGATAGTGGGTGCAACCCAAAATCAACGTATCCGCCCCTGCCTGCAGGATGGGCTGCAGATATTCCTGCAACGCCTGCCGCACCAAGGGATCTTCGGCTGAAGTGCGCCCGCTTTCAATGAGAGGCACCAGCTTGGGGCAGGCCACCGCAACGGTGTCGGCATAGCCCAGCGCGTCCAAGCGGCGGGCATAAGCACCCGAGCCGATGGAAGCGGCGGTGCCCCAAATGCCGATCTTGCCGCATCGGGTAGCCAAAGCGGCAGCGGTTGCCGCGCTTTCGATCACCCCCACCAAGGGAATGGGATAATTCCCCTTGATCTCTTCCAGCAAGACCGAAGAGACCGTTCCGCAGGCAATCAAGATCGCCTTCACCCCATGGGCGCGAAGCAGAGCAATATCCTCCCCGGCAAAGCGGGAAAGGGTTTCTTTATCCCTGCTCCCGTAAGGGACGCGGGCCGTATCGCCGAAATAAATATAATCCTCATGGGGTAAAACCGCCTGGAGCTGCCGCAAAGCGGTCAGCCCGCCAAGGCCGCTATCGAATACCCCGATCGGCGCTTTTTTATTTAAAACCTCATCCATCAAAACGCTCCAAAGCCAATTTGATCAACCGCTCCATCAATTCCTCGCCGGGAATGCCGGAAGCCGCCATCAACTTGGGATACATACTGATATCGGTAAAGCCGGGGATGGTATTGAGTTCGTTGAAAACAATCGAACCATCCTCTCGGGCAAAGAAATCCACGCGGGCGTATCCACTGCATTCCATGGCGCGGAAAACATCCATCGCCGCCTTGCGCACCTTTTCCTGCGTTGCCTCATCGATCCGCGCAGGGATAAAGAGCAAGGACTCGGCATCGTTATATTTTGCATCATAGCTATAGAAATCTGCCGCAGGACAAATTTCGCCAACAACCGAGGCGATCAGTTCATGATTGCCTAAAACTGCGCACTCCACCTCATGGCCGACGATATTTTCTTCAATGATGATCTTAAAATCATGCTCGGCGGCAAGGCGCAAGCCCTCTTCCAACTCGGCGCGGTTGCGGCATTTGCTGATCCCCACACTACTGCCTGCGCTGGCGGGTTTGACGAAAACAGGATATTCCAGCGCCGCTTCCACCTTGGCAACGGCACCTTCCGTATCGCCGATATCGCGGCTATAGATCTGCGCCCAATCAGCCTGGGGAATCCCCGCCTTTTCGCAGATCAGCTTGGTCAAACCCTTATCCATGGAGTTGGCACCGCTGGTCATAGAGGTGGTGATCTGAGGAATCTCCGCCAATTGGAACAAAGCGGCAATCGCACCGTCTTCGCCATTCTTACCATGAAGGATGGGAAGCGCCACATCGATGGGGATCTCTTTGCCGCTTGCGGTGCGGATCCCATGAACTGCAGCATCAGGCAAAACCCAGGCAGGCTCATTATCTGCCCGATTCTCCCATGCACCGCTTTGGATCTCTTGCCGGGTTGCTTTGGTCAGCATCCAGGCACCTGCTTTGGTGATGCCGATGGTAAAAACGGTATATTTATCATTCTGCAATAGGTTCAGCACATTGCAGACCGAATTGCGGGATACTTCATGTTCAGAGGACTTTCCGCCGAATAATACTGCTACATTCATATGATACCCTCCCATAGTAATTCAATTTATTATAATATCAAAAATATAATTTAAAGTAAAGCATTTTGAAAAATTTCTTTACATTGTTTGCCAAAAAAGATAAAATGAAAGCAGGAGTTGAGAAAAATGGAACAAAAATTTATGAAAGAGGCGCTGAAACTGGCCAAAAAGGCCGCCGATCTGGGCGAGGTCCCGGTGGGTGCGGTAGTTGTTCAAGACGGCAAGATCATTGCGCGCGGCTATAATCGGCGGGAAATCGACCAAAACGGGCTTGCCCATGCCGAGCTTTTAGCCATGCAAAAAGCCTGCAAGAAACTGCATTCCTGGCGGCTGGAGGATTGCACCCTTTATGTTACCCTTGAGCCCTGCCCCATGTGTGCCGGGGCAATCGTCAATACCCGCATCCGGCGGGTGGTCATCGGTGCAAAGGACCCTAAAGGCGGCGCCATGGGCGGTGTTTGCGATCTTTTGGCCCATCCCTGGAACCATCATCCCATGGTGGAAGAAGGGGTTTTGGAAGAAGAATGCGGCCGGGTTTTAAAGGATTTTTTCAAGGCCCTGCGCGCCCGCAAAAAGCAGATAAAAAATCAAGACCTCTGACCTTCATAATTTATTCATCTTTGTTGAAAATAAGTTCACAGTTTCATAACATATTTTCGCTTTGAATGTGTTATACTACAAGCGAGATGAGAGAGATCTCATCTTATCCCCCTCCTATTTTTAATGCAAACGGAAAGAGCCATTGCCGAAAGGTGATGGCTTTTTTCGTCCTTTGCTTAAAATCATTCCCGCGCGGAGCGTGGGAATATTTTTGTCTTGGCGGAAGAAGCCATTGCCGAAAGGTGATGGCTTTTTTCGTTTTTGGAGAGTTTTCTTGACTTAAACATAAACTAAGGATATAATTAACATTAGAATTTATTTTGGAGGAACCTTTATGGATATTTTAGAACAAATCACTCAAGAAGCCAAAAAAGCCGGGGAATTTATTACCGAAAAAGCAGTCATTGTTAAAGACTATACTGTTGCCACCTGGGATGCCGCGGAGATTCGCAACCGCATCGAAGGGCTTTATAAATCCATCGGCAAAGCCATGTATCTGGCACACACCACCGAGGCCGATACCGCCGAGGAGATCGACGGTTATATTAACGAACTAACCTCTTTGCATGAATCCTTAAAAGAAAAAGAAGCGGAACGTCAGGCCATCCGCAACCGCAAGCTTTGCCCCGCCTGCGATAAGCCCATCGAAAAAGGAAATATCTTCTGCCCCCATTGCGGCACGCAAGTAAAATAATTTTCTTTCGTTAAATCCAAAAAGAAGGTGAAATTTTGGCTAAAGCACAAAAAAACTTTTTAAGCGGAGCGCTGATCCTGACCGTAGCCAACATTTTGGTCAAGATTATCGGCGCAGTCTATAAGATCCCTCTGGCGAACTGGATCGGTACGGTCGGTATGAATTATTTTTCCGAAGCATACCAAGTCTTCAGTCTCCTTTTTATTCTCTCCTCTATGGGTGTGCCGGTAGCGATCGCCAAGATGGTAAGTGAATCAATTGTTGATAACCGCTTGGAAGAACCCAAAAAAATCCTTAAAATATCCGCCGGTATTTTCGGTGCCATCGGCCTTGCATTAACCATCCTGATGATGACAACTGCCGAACCGCTTTCGCACCTCTTGCAAAGCGACACGATCAATTATTGCTTTGTTTTAATTGCTCCGGCAATTGTTTTGACCGCGGTTACAGCAACCATTAAAGGCTATTTCCAAGGCTATAAGTGCATGACCCCCACCGCCATCTTCCAGATCATTGAAGCAAGTTTTAAATTGATTGGTCTCGGAATTGTCGGAATCATGCTGATGCGTGGAATAAAAGATCCGATGATCCTTGCTTGCGGCGGTGTTTTGGGTGTTACCTTGGGTTCCTTTGCAGCCAGCGTATTTGTTTTGATCCGTTTTCTTTGGGAAAAGGATTTGGGGAAAAATATTTCCGGTTCGAACCCTTCGCGGAGTGGCCATTTAATTTCAAAAACAGTTCTCACATTAGCAATCCCCATCTCCCTGAGTTCAACGGTAACCGCGATCACATCGACCTTGGATATGATTTTGGTCAAATGGAATCTGACCGAATTCGGGCTGGATAGTGAAGCGGTGAAAGAAGTATACGGTGCTTACTCCGGCGCAACCTCCTCCCTCTTCAATCTGCCCCCAACTCTAACGATCGGCGTAGGCGTAGCTGTATTGCCGTTTTTGACAACGGCACTTGCCCGCCAAAAGATTCAAGAGGCGCAAATTAATATGCGCTCCTCTGCCAAGGTCGTTGCGCTGATTGCCATGCCCTGCGCATTGGGCATGAGTGCCATGAGTGAACCGATTGTGAAACTCCTTTTCCAGGACTCTTTTTGGAAAGTCGGCATTCCCACTCTGCGATTCTTGGCGCCTTCCATCTTTTTTGTTTCCTTTGTTTCCCTCACCAGCGTATTTTTACAGGCGGCCGGAAAAGTAAAAACCTCCTTGCTGACTATGGCAATCGGTGCGATTCTCAAACTGATCGTAAACATTATTATGGTGCGTTCCATCGGTATTATTGGTGCACCTTTGGGCACCTTCGCCTGTTATGGTACCATCGCCTTGCTGAACGTTCTGTTCATCTATCGCTATATCGGTTTCCGCTTGCCAGTTAAGGCAACCATTCTCAAGCCCTTTGCTTGCGCCGCTCTCTGTAGCGCTGCCGCCTATGGCGTTTGGAGATTGCTCTGCATAGCAGGTCTTTCTTCCAACCTTTCGCTGGTTGCGGCATTGGCGGTGGCAGTAGTTGTCTATGCCATTGCGCTTCTGCTCTTCAAGGTGCTTGCCAAAGAGGATATGACCTTTATCCCCAAGGGCGATAAGATCGGCGCTTTCCTGGAAAAGAAGGGCTGGATCCATGAATAAAGATCTTTTTAAGCAGCAGGAGCATTTCACCTTCGAGGATGTTTGCGCGCTGATCCAATTTCTGCGCAGCCCCGAAGGATGTCCCTGGGATCGGGTGCAGACCCATCAATCGGTGCGTCGGGGCGTGATCGAAGAGGCCTATGAGGTGGCCGAAGCCATCGATCGGGCCGATGACCCAATGATGATCGAAGAGCTGGGGGATCTGCTGATGCAGGTTCTCTTCCATGCCGATATCGCAAAGGCCGAAGGGCGGTTTTCCATGCAGGAGGTCTATGACCGCCTATGCAAAAAGCTGATCTTCCGCCACCCCAACATTTTCGAAGGGGAAGATGCGGTGGATTGGCAGGAGCTCAAGCGGCGGGAAAAGGGTCAGCAAACCTTAACGGAAGAGTTGGAAGGCATTGCCAAAACCCTCCCCGCGCTGACCCGCGCCGAAAAGATCGCGGGCAAGCTGGCGGAAGAGAAAGATATGCTTGCCGCTCTTTTGCAAAACAGCGCTGCAAATTTTGCCGAAAAACCAAATGCCGATACGCTGGGCGACCTGCTTTTTACTGCGGCATCGATGGCAAAAAACTCCAATATTGACCCGGAAGAGGCTCTTCACAGGAAAAACCAACAAAAAATCACCCAAACTTATGGAAAATAACAAGTTTTTTTCAAAAAAGGCTTGCAAAATGCACAGTTTTGTTGCATAATTAAGTTAGAATTATCACGTGGTTATGTGATAAAATAACTACACTACATTTTTGGAGGAAATTAAAATGAACAAAGCAGAACTGATCGCTGCAGTTGCAGCAAAGGCCGGCGTATCCCAGA
>JAZODI010000166.1:0-3476 GCA_045596965.1 Eubacteriales bacterium
CTACCGCATTCAGCGCACCCCGCAGGAAACCAACAGCCTGCATATCGAATATGATTATTGCTATATCAAACCCTTCGATTGCGTAGATATTTCCACCGAGCGGGATTCCTTTTATTGCTATCCCACCAAGGAAAACGTTGTTACCAAGCTGGCATTTGCCACCGAAGAGCTCTACCGCTTAGCGATGGAATCCAAACGCAAAAAATAAAGCTTTTAATAGAAAATATTGAAAAGTTGCAATTTGTTCTTGCCAAATTGCAACTTTTCTTATATAATTTAAATATTAACGAAATTTTTAGGAGGATCACTGTTATGAAAATGAAGAGAATTATCGCCATCGTGCTCACTCTGGCGTTGGCTCTCGCTCTGGCTTCCTGCGGTAGCGCAGGTATGACCATGGGTACCGGCGGTACGCAGGGCACCTATTATGCCTACGGCGGCATTTTGGGTCAGGTTATCACTGAACAGACCGGCATTAATGTTACCGCCGTTTCTACCGACGGTTCCAAGGCCAACATCCAGGGTATCGATGCCGGCACCTATCAGCTCGGCACCGTTCAGTCGGACGTTTTAGCTTATGCCTGGGAAGGCACCCAAACCTTTGCAGAAGACGGTAAGGTGGAATCCTTCCGCGTTGTTGCCGGTCTTTATGCTGAGGCTGTTCAGCTGATCACCATGGATAAGAACATTAAGAGCGTTTCCGATCTGAAGGGCAAGAGCGTTTCCATCGGCGCTCCCGGTTCCGGCGTTTATTTCAACGCTATGGACGTTCTGACCGCCGGCGGTCTGACTTTGGACGACATCAAACCCCAATATCAGAGCTTTGGCGATAGCACCGAAGCTTTGAAGGACGGAAAGATTGATGCCGCTTTCATCGTCGCAGGCGCTCCCACCCCCGCCATCACCGAGCTTTGCCAGACCAACGACGCATGGCTGGTGCCCATCGATGGTGATATTGCCACCAAGCTGATGAATGATTGCCCCTTCTATACCGAATATACCGTTCCCGCGGGCACTTATAAGGATCAGGCCGAGGATGTTAAGACCATCACCGTTAAGGCCACCCTCATCTGCAACGCAGATGCTTCCGAAGATGACATCTACAATCTGACTGCATCCATCTTCGATAACATCGAGGAGATCACCACCCTGCACGCCAAAGGTGCTGAGCTGAGCATCGAGAATGCAACCAGCGGTATGGCTGCTCCCTTCCATAAGGGCGCCGCAAAATACTTTGCTGAAAAAGGCGTAACCGTTGAGGCGGAATAAGCCCCATCAAGCAAATACTTTTTTAGGCTGCGGTGAGATTCTCACCGCAGCCCTTTCAATGCAAAAGGAGGTAAATGACTTTGCTTGAAAAGTTGAAGTCTTTATTTAAAAAGAACAAAGCGGAAGAGAGTCAAGAGCCGATGGATCTGGAAGCGGTGATGAAAAAATTCGACCGCGAATCCAACACCCGCGTTTGGGAAGGAGTTCCCCGCATCCTCGTTAGTTGCTGCCTGGCGGCTTTTGCCATCTTCTGCCTTTATGTTACATTATTTGCCACCTGGCTGGATCAGGTTCGCCTTTCATCCTTTATGGGATTCATTGTATTTTTGGGCTTCCTGGTTTTCCCCGCCAGAAAGGGCAAGCAAAAGGTCAACAGCATGCCTTGGTACGACATTGCCATGATGGTGCTGGGTACCGGCGCATTTCTTTACTATACCATCTTCGCCACCACCATTATCCAGCAGGGTGTTAAGCTGGAAATGTATCAGGTGGTTATCGGCATCATCGGTATTCTCGCTCTGGCGGAGGTTTGCCGCCGAAGCGTAGGCTTGCCGATTTTGATCGTTGCCGGCGCGTTGGTAGCTTATGCTTTTATCTGGGGTGTTAATAACCCTGTTTTTCTTAAAAAATTATCCTATATCGTTCATTCTCTGTTCTATAGCGCAGAAGGTATTTTGAGCACACCTGTTAACGCTTGCTCCAAGTTCATCGCCATCTTTATCATCTTTGGCGCATTTTTGGAACGGACAGGTATTGCCGATTTCTTTATCAAAATTGCCAATGCGTTTGTTGGTGGTTTTTCCGGCGGCCCTGCCAAGGTTGCGGTTGTCGCCAGCGCTCTGGAGGGTATGGTTTCCGGCTCCTCGGTCGGTAATACCGTTGGTTCCGGCGCGGTTACCATTCCGCTGATGAAAAAGACCGGCTATAAGCCTGAATTTGCCGCTGCTGCTGAAGCATCTGCTTCTACCGGCGGCCAGATCATGCCCCCCATCATGGGCGCGGCCGCCTTCCTGATGGCTGAAAACCTCAACCTTCCCTATAGTAGCATCGTTTTGAGCGCGATCCTTCCCGCTGTTCTTTATTTTGCAGGAATCTTTATCGCCGTTCACTTGGAAGCAAAGAAGGAAGGCCTGCGCGGCCTGACTAAGGACGAGTTGCCCAAGATAAAGCCTTTGCTCAAAAGGCTTTATCTTCTGCTCCCGCTGATCTTATTGATCTACTTGGTGAGCTCCGGCAAAAACACCCTGCAGTTTGCGGCCGCATTAGCGATCGTTGCCGCCATCGTTGTTGGCATTATCAATAAAGAAAACCGCATCACCCCCAAGCGTATCTTTGATGCCTTGGCCGCCGGCGGCCAGGGCATCATCACCGTTGCCGCTGCTTGCGGTGTGGCCGGAATCGTTGCCGGCACCATCACCATGACCGGCCTTGCTAATCAGCTGCTCAACGGTATTGTTGCGCTGGCAGGCAACCAGGTAATTATCGCACTCTTCCTTACCATGCTTTGCTGCATTGTTTTGGGCATGGGTGTTCCCACTACTGCAAACTATTGCATCATGGCCGCCACCTGCGCGCCCATCCTTGTTCGCATGGGTGTTCCCGCGCTGGCCGCCCACTTCTTTGTATTCTATTTCGGCATTGTTGCCGATCTGACTCCCCCTGTTGCTCTAGCAGCTTATGCAGGCGCGGCGATTGCCCAATCCAACCCCATGAAAACGGCCTTCACCGCCACCAAGCTTGCTATCGGCGCGTTCATCGTTCCTTATATCTTCGCGCTGAATCCCGCCATGCTTTTGGTAGATACCAACGCTTGGGAGGTTGTTTTGATCTGCATCACATCCTTCATCGGCATCTTCGCAGTTTCCTCCTCTCTGGAGGGATGGTTCCTGCATCATATGCCTTGGTATCAGCGAATCCTCGCCGTTATCGGTGGTTTATTGCTGATCTATCCCGGTATCGTTACCGATTCCATCGGTCTGGCTTTGGTCGCTGTTGTTGTGATCCTGCAGTTGATCGCCAGAAAATCTTTTGCCAAGGCATAAATATAAATATAAATATTGCAAACAAAAACCCCTGAATTTTCAGGGGTTTTTGTTTATAATTCAACTTGAAAGTTGCAATAGAAGGTGCTATAATAACCAACGGTTAAAAAATCGGAGGTAAATGATATGGAAACCTTATTATGTTTATCCATTGCTCTTTTTGCA
>JAZODI010000167.1:0-9366 GCA_045596965.1 Eubacteriales bacterium
GGAGCAGATTCCTGCAGATAGGTAATCTGGGAATAAGGCTGGAGAACCAGGGGCATCTCGCCGTTTCTGAAATATGTATACCAGTTATAGTCGGTGGGCAGACCATACTGCAGGTAGTAGCGGGTCCATTTTTCAAAGGACTCAACTGCATACTGCTCAGTGAAGTTGGTCTTTTCGCCGGTTTCTGCATAAGGAGTATAACCTCTTTGCAAAATGAAGGTATAGAAAGCACCACTGGACAAAACAGTATCCAAACCAACGGTCATGTTGTTTGCCTGAATATAAGGAAGGATATTATCAAAATCATCCCAAGTATTCGGAGCGGAGATACCAAGTTCTGCAAAGATATCAGTCCGATAGAACATCATATTGAAGTTCTGAGTCTCGGGTAACGCAAAAACTTTCCTTATATAATTACCATCGTTATCTTTAGTGCTCAAAGTATAGGGAGTAAGTGCATAGGTAGAAAATCTACCGGCAACCTCTTCGTAATCTTCAAACTGGGTAATATCGAGAATCGCATTACGAACACCCAGGTTCATCGGCTCAGTACGCGATACGTGCAGAGCAATATCCGGACACCGACCTGCAACAATCGCCTTCGACAAAATAGTCAAAGGAACAAGGCCGACGTCAACAGAGATCCCGGTTTCCGGGGTGAAATAGTTATCACAAAGAGTTTTCAAAACCGTCGCCTGGTCACGGCCGGTACCAACCCAAACCTTCAAAACCCGATCGCCGGAACTACCGGAACCAACCGAAGTGTAGTCATCCACAAAGGAAGACCAGAATGCACGAACCTCGTGAGAAAAGCTTTCGCCGAAGTTTGCGATCTGAGAAGGAACGGTTGCGCCCTCGCCGATAAACAGCATCTTATCGATCTGCAACGGCTGATTACGCAGAGTCAGCATCCAGGAACTAAGGGTACTGATATTATCTTTGAAGGTGGAAAGTCTTTCAGGGATTGCATAAGGAGCATCGAGAAAATCTTCCAGCTGCTTTTTAAGAGTGGTAATAATAGTTGCGGAACCCAAAGAGCCGTTTAATTCAAGCACCTGCTCTTCGATCCCAAGCAAATCTTCATAAACCGACTGGAACATATCCATCAAACCGGGAATCTTGCGGTCCAATTCATAGTCACGCAAGGTATCGGGGCTCTGGCCGGTGATAATGATGATCTTACGATAGATATAGTTCAACTGATAAACCATATCTTCGGTTTCACGCGCAACATTTTCCATGGGGCCGACAACGCCTTCCATAGAGAAGGTATGTTTGCCCGCAGTAAGATAAAACTTCAGCGGAGTAGTGTTGCCATCCTTATCCGAAGTGGAAATTACCTTATATTGATAGCCTATACCATAAGGGAAGCCAACAGCCGACGCCTCAGCAAAAGGAACTTCGCCATCAATCAAGATCTTACGGTAAGAAACGGAATCCTCAACATAGGACTGACGGAAACGAACACCAATGGTATAGTAACCATCCTTCGCAACGTCGATGGTCCAATTAACCCGCTGACCGTTACTGTTCCAGTTCTCACCGCCCAAAACGTTCAGTCTGGTTTTATTGATGCTGTAGGGAGTTACCTTCGGATCACTACGGTCAAATGCCGGTTGGATCAAAGATTCACTCTTATCGTCATAATTCTCGGTTTCAAGAGGGAAGAACTCATTGACATCAGCAGTACCGAGTGCATCATAATTCGCAAGATAATCTGCATAAGAGAGCATCTCGCCTTCGTTATAAAAACGAATCGCATCCAAAGCCAAGATTCCAACCGAAATATTCATCGTTACCGTATGCTCGCCTTCGGTAAGATAAAACTTTGCGGGAGCGTCAAAAACGCCATCCGGATCGCGCAAAGATTCAGTCAACCACTTGGGAGCTTCAATCTGTTTAGAATAAAGTTCGTTATCCCCTGCGTCACGCTTGGGTACATCGTCTTCATCCTTCCAGTTACGCTTCAAACCAAAGCGGTCAGCATCGTCGTGCGGAAGAGCGCCATCGATCATAACGGAAAGTTCATAATCCTTGCCGTTACCATCGCCCAAAAGTTGAAAATATTTCATTTCCAACGCATAAAGGCCGGCTTTCGTCACCTTAAACTTATAAGTCAGGCTTCCTTCATCGCTCATGACAAGAACCTGATCTTTTCCCTCAAACTCAGCCTCAACAGCATAGGGAGCTGTTGCTTTCGCGGGCTGATCTGCAGAGATCAGAATTTCAGGCATCGCAACATCATAGGACATATACTTTTCGTAATAGTCCGTATATCTGCCGTCACGATGGAAACCGACAACCGAAACTTCGCTGACGTTTTCATCATCACCGGTTGTTTCGTCTGCCTTTACATCCTCTTGAGTTGCTGAATCTGCCGCAGCCGCATCAGCATCGGCGCTTGCATCATCCGCAAAAGCAAAAACGGACATGGAAAGCATCATCGCCAAAACCAAAACAGCCGCAAGAAGCGAACGCAGATAAGAACTCAACTTCTTGTTGTCTTTCATAGACTACCTCCAACAAAGAATTATCAGTATTAAAAGAAGCACCAACGATCATTTTGGCAAATTCACCAAATACCATTGTTCAAATTAAACGAAAATGAATTTTGCGCTTTTTTACAATACTAACAACGTGATTATAGCACATTATATATATTAATTCAATAGAATTTTTAAAAATTTACAAAAATAATGTGAATAAACTTGAAATTTCGCCCCATTTTTTGTTTGGTTGACATAATTTATTGTGCATATATAACAAAAATGCAGGTGCTAAAAATTTTACACCTGCATTTTTGTTTATTTTGACAAATCAAAATCAGTTGCTTTTAAGCAAATCATTTTTGATATTCCATAACTTTTCAGAGTAATCCACATAAAATTCATGGGGATTTTCAAAACGTTTCACCTCATCCCAAAGCAGATCCAGTTGCTTAAGGCAATGTGCACGGATATCCTGTGTAGAGGGCTTCTCATAGACCAGTTGTCCGCAACGGAATATCGGTTTCAGCAACGGTTCTGCAACAAAATCGGAAACCACCTTCTTCTTCCAGGTATGAACAGGATCGAACAGTGTATAAGATTGGCTCTCATCGATCACTTCATCGTGCAAGGTGATCAGATCGGCAATGGCTTTCCCGGTATCCTTAGCAAACATTCTATATACTTGCTTAAAGCACGGAGTAGTGATCTTCTCGATATTCTCCGAAACTTTGATCTTGGGAGAAACAGTACCATCCTCTTCTTCAACCGCAACAATCTTATAAACTCCGCCAAAGACCGATTCACTACGGGACGTAATCAATCGCTCACCCACACCGAAAAGGTCAATTTTAGCCCCCTGGTTGATGCAATCGCGAATGATATATTCATCCAGCGAATTAGAGACCATGATCTTGCAATCCTCATATCCCGCCTCATCTAAAACAGCACGGATCTTCTTGGATAAATAAGTAATATCACCCGAATCAATACGAACCGCAACAGGGCGGCAACCCATCGGCTTCAAAACCTCATCAAAGCAACGAATCGCGTTCGGCAAGCCTGATTTTAATACATTAAAAGTGTCGATCAGCAAAACACAGGCATTGGGATAATTGCGTGCATAGGCGGCAAACGCCTCATATTCACTGGGAAAACTCTGCACCCAGCTATGAGCCATCGTTCCACTGCAGGGAACGCCATAGAGTTTATCACACAATGCATTGGAGGTGCTTGTGCACCCCGCGATATAGGCCGCTCTTGCCCCCATAACCGATGCAGCCGTTCCGTGGGCACGACGTGCACCAAATTCGCTAACGCCACGCCCATCCGCCGCACGAACGATGCGGGAAGCTTTTGTTGCAATCAAGCTCTGATGATTCAGCGTCAGCAAAATCATCGTCTCCAACAGCTGAGCTTGAATTGCAGGTCCGCGGACCGTCAAAATCGGTTCGCCCGGAAAAACCGGTGTTCCTTCGGGGACCGCATAAACATCGCAAGAAAACTTAAAATTCAACAAATAATTAAGGAAGCCTTCTGAAAACAGTCCTTTTTGCCGAAGAAAGTCAACAACTTCTTCTGAGTACGAAAGGTTGGATATGTAATCGATCACCTGATCCAAGCCGCAACAAATCGCATAT
Source organism: Eubacteriales bacterium (assembly GCA_045596965.1). Classification (GTDB taxonomy): domain Bacteria; phylum Bacillota; class Clostridia; order Oscillospirales; family QAKW01; genus QAKW01. The sequence goes on from JAZODI010000167.1 coordinate 4,127, forward strand.
CCGCCCCGATCGGGAACCTTGCGAAAAAAGACATCAAAATAAACGATTTGTTCGCCTTTCCCCTCCAGGTAATAACCGTTACTCATGGTGAACTCATAAAAATCATTCAACAAACTTAGTTCAAATTCCGACTTCACTATTATACACCTCTCCATGGAATTTTTACCATTATAACATCAAAACATTAAATATTCAATCATTATGAGTAAAAAATTAATAGATTTGATTAAAAAATTAAAATTCTATTGATTTTTGACTCTTTTAGTATTATAATTTTTAATTACATTAACCCACGAAAGGAAGATTTTTATGTTTACCCTTGAAAATTGCTTGATTTTCGTTGTCTTTCTCGGTGCTGTCTTGGCATTGACTTATGCTCTTTTTACAGCTCGAAAAGTAATGAAATTCTCCGAGGGAACCGATTTGATGAAAAAAATCGCCGGTTCTATTCGGAAGGGTGCCAATGCTTATCTCAAGCGCCAATATACGATTGTTTCCATATTCTTTGCAGTCATGTTTATTGTCCTGTTAGCAATGGCGTCTTTTAAATTGTTAACTTGGTTTGTCCCCTTCGCGTTTTTAACCGGCGGATTTTTCTCCGCTCTCTCCGGATTTATCGGCATGAAGATTGCAACTTATGCCAACTCCAGAACTGCCAACGCTTGCCAAGAAGGATTAAATCGCGGTTTACGAGTTGCATTTTCCGCAGGCTCTGTTATGGGCTTCACGGTTGTAGGCCTGGGTCTTTTGGATATTTCCCTTTGGTTCATGCTTCTCAAATTTGTATTTCACCTTGATCCCGCCCAAATTAGCGGTGCGATGCTCACCTTTGGTATGGGCGCATCTTCCATGGCCCTTTTCGCCCGCGTGGGCGGCGGTATTTTCACCAAAGCCGCAGATGTCGGTGCCGATTTGGTTGGCAAGGTAGAGGCCGGTATCCCCGAGGATGATCCGCGCAATCCCGCCGTTATCGCCGATAACGTAGGTGATAATGTAGGCGACGTTGCCGGTATGGGGGCCGACCTTTATGAATCTTATGTAGGCTCCATCATTTCCGCATCCGCTCTCGGCATTGCCGCATATAACGGAAATATCAAAGCGATGCTCCTCCCCATGCTGATGGCCGCTATCGGCATCTTCTGTTCTGTTTTCGGCACCTTCCTGGTTCGCACCAAAGAAGGCGCGAGCCAAAAGGATTTGCTTGGAGCATTAAGCCGCGGCACCAACTTCAGCGCAATCATCATCGCAATCATTGCCCTTCCTATTGTTGTTATCCTTCTGGGCAAAGAGAACCTGGGGCTCTATTTCGCCATCATTGCCGGTCTGCTTGCCGGCGTTCTGATCGGCAAAGCCACCGAATATTACACCTCTGAAACATTTAAACCCACCAAAAAATTGGCAGAGCAATCCGAAACCGGTTCTGCAACAACCATTATCGGCGGTTTATCTTTGGGTATGCTCTCCACTGCCATGCCGATCATTATTATTTCCATTTGTGTTCTGGTAGCATATTTCCTCTCCGGCGGTAGCCAAAATGCAAATGCCGGGCTCTACGGTATTGCTCTTGCCGCAGTCGGTATGCTTTCCACCTTGGGCATCACTCTCGCAACCGATGCCTACGGCCCTGTGGCCGATAACGCCGGCGGTATTGCCGAAATGGCCGGTCTGGATCCTGAGGTTCGCAAGCGCACCGACGCTCTGGACTCCCTGGGCAACACCACCGCTGCAACCGGTAAAGGCTTTGCCATTGGTTCTGCTGCTCTGACCGCGCTTGCGCTTATGGCATCTTATATTGATAAAGTTTCCGGCATTGAAGGCGGCAAAGAAGCCATCAGTAACCTGAGCCTGATGAATCCCACTGTTTTGATCGGTTTATTTATCGGCGCATGTCTCCCGTTTGTTTTTGCCGCTCTAACCATGGATTCTGTAGGAAAAGCAGCCCAGTCGGTCGTTTTAGAAGTTCGCCGTCAATTCAAAGAAATCACAGGCCTTATGGATGGAAAGGCAGAGCCTGATTACGCCTCTTGCGTTGATCTCTGCACAAAATCCAGTTTGCGCGAAATGGTCGTCCCCACCATCGTTGCGATTGTAGTTCCCGTTGTTGTTGGCCTTGTCTTGGGTTGTACCGGCGTTGTCGGTATGCTTGCCGGCGCCACCGTATCCGGATTTTTGATCGCGATCTTTATGTCCAATTCCGGCGGTGCTTGGGACAACGCCAAGAAATACATCGAAGGCGGCAACCACGGCGGAAAAGGATCCGACCAACATAAAGCCGCTGTTGTTGGCGACACCGTAGGCGATCCTTTCAAGGATACTTCCGGCCCGGCCATCAACATCCTCATCAAGCTGCTTTCCATGGTTTCCATTGTTTTTGCAGCCTTAGTTGTTAACTTCAGTTTGTTCTAACAATAGAAAGCCGATGCAAATCCTGCATCGGCTTTCCTTCTGCCAAAAATTATAAATTTTTCGCCAATTTATCTTTAAATTTATATTGATTTTTAAGAAAAATACTATATAATGTAACTATAGTATAAAATTTGCCTTAACTGCAAAGGAGAACAACCATGAAAAAACTTAGAGTTGGCTTGATCGGCCTGGGCGGCCGCGGTCTTGGCTTATGTAAAAGCACCGTCTTTACTGATTTTGAAGGCGTTGAATTAGTTGCAATCTGCGATAACTATCAGCCCTGGCTGGATAGAGCGGTTGAATGCCTGGCTACGGAAAAAGATCTTCACCCCAAGACCTTTACCGATCACCATGATATTTTGAATAAAGACCTGATCGACGCTGTTCTGATCGTAACCTCTTGGGAGACCCACATTCCCATTGCGATCGAAGCATTGGAATTGGGCATCCCCGTTGGTATGGAAATTTGCGGTTGCTACGATCTGCAGCAGGTATGGGATCTGGTTCATACTTGGGAGCGCACCAAAACTCCCTTTATGTTCCTGGAAAACTGTTGCTACGGTCAATATGAGCTGATGCTCTTAAATATGGTTCGCCAGGGCGTTTTCGGCGAAGTTTCCCATTGCGACGGTTGCTATGCCCATGATCTGCGCAGAGAAATCTGCAAGGGCGTTCTAACCCATCACTATCGTTGGGGCAACTATGTGAACCGCAACTGCGAAAACTATCCCACCCATGAGCTCGGCCCTATCGCCAAGATGCTCAACATCAATCGCGGTAACCGTTTCCTGACCCTGACTTCTTCCGCATCCAAGTCTGTTGGTATGCATGAATACATCAAGAATAAGCATCCCGACCATGAAGTTTTGATGAATGCTAAATTCAACCAAGGCGATGTTGTTATCACCACCATCAAATGTGCCGGCGGCGAGACCATCACCTTGAAATTAGATACCACCCTCCCCCGCTTCTATTCCCGCGGCCTGGAGGTGCACGGCACCAAAGCGTATTATAATGATGTCTGCAAATCCTTCTTCTTTGAAGGGGATGAGGAAGTTGAAGAAATGTGGGATTGGGAGCCCAACTGGAATAATCGCGAAAAAATGCGCGAACAGTATGAGCATCCCATCTGGAAGGAGTATCTTGCCAACGGCATTAAGGGCGGCCATGGCGGCATGGACGGCCTTGTCTATGGCGCTTTCTATGATTGCGTTATGAACGGCTATGATATGCCCATCAACGTTTATGATGCGGCCGCTTGGATGGCGGTAACCAACCTTTCCGAGCAGTCCATTGCCTTAGGCGGTGCACCGATGGTCTTCCCTGATTTCACCCGCGGTGCATGGAAAGAAAAGAACGAAGATGCCAACCCCGGCCCGTTCCATTTAGACTAATTTATTAAAGGATAAAACGGCGCCTAATAAGCGCCGTTTTTCTATAGGAAGATCATATGAAAAAATTAAGAGTCGGAATCATCGGCCTCGGCGGACGCGGTTGGGGCATTTGCAAACTGAATAAGAGCCTGGCGCAGATGGACATCACAGCCATTTGCGATAACTATGAGCCTTTTATCGATCGCGCATTAGAAGAGCTAAAGGAGCAAAATTGCAACCCGCAAGTCTATCGCGACTACCGTGATCTGCTTACTTGCAAGCAAATTGATGCTGTTTTGATCATCACATCCTGGGAATCCCACATCGAGATGGCGATCGAAGCATTGGAACTCGGCATCCCCTGCGGATTGGAAGTGGGCGGCGTTTTCGATATTGAGCAATGCTGGAACCTGGTCCGCACCTGGGAGCGCACCCAAACCCCTTTTATGTTCCTCGAAAACTGTTGCTACGGCCGAGACGAGATGTTGCTTCTCAACATGGCCAAAATGGGCATATTCGGCGAAATTTCCCATTTAGACGGTTGCTATGCCCATGACCTTCGCAGAGAGGTATGCAAAGGCAAATTAGGCCATCACTACCGCTATCAAAATTATCTTTATCGCAATTGCGAGAATTACCCCACCCATGAGATTGGTCCTCTTGCAAAGCTTTTAAAAATCAATCACGGCAACCGCTTCCTGACCTTAAACTCCTTTTCTTCCAAATCTGCCGGTATGCATGAATACATTAAAAAGCATCATTCCGACGACGAAGAATTAATGAATGCAAAATTTAACCAGGGCGATGTTGTTACAACCGTTATTCGTTGCGCAGGCGGTGAAACCATTACTATCAAATTAGACACCACCCTCCCCCGTTTTTCCACACGTGGCTTGGAGGTTCACGGAACCAAAGCCTTTTATGATCAACATACCCGCTCGATATTTATTGACCCCGATGAATATAAAGGCGAAGTTTTGGATTGGAGCCCGAATTGGAATAATGTGGATGAGTTTTATAAAAAATATGACCATCCCATCTGGGCGATGAGCATTGAAAACGGATTCAACGTCGGCCATGGCGGCATGGATGGCATCCTTTTTACCGCTTTTATCGATTGCGTATTGAACGGTTATGATATGCCAATCGATGTCTATGACGCGGCCTGCTGGATGGCAATCACCGCACTTTCGGAGCAATCGATCGCTTTAGGCGGTGCGTCTGTTCCGTTCCCTGATTTTACTCGCGGAACATGGAAAGACGATAATCCCGCAAAGAATCCAAGTCCCTATCATTTGAATTAAAAAACGCGGTGCAATGCTGAAATAGTCAATAGTTAGTAGACACAAAAAGAGCACATTAAGCTGCCAGTTCAATTCTATATTGGACTGGCGGTTTTCTTTTTAATTTACGAACAGGTTTTATGTAATTGAAATAGTAGACAGTATCTGCAACTACCTG
>JAZODI010000168.1:0-5831 GCA_045596965.1 Eubacteriales bacterium
ACTGCCTTTTTAGAGGAGGAGGTTACCGCCGAGATCATTGCCGACGGCCTGCACCTCCCCCCCGAACTGCTTCAGATGATCTATAAGATCAAGGGCGCCGATGGGCTTTGCCTGGTAACCGATTCCATGCGTGGCGCAGGGCTGGGCGAAGGCCCTTCGGTTTTGGGCCCCAAGGATAACGGCGTGGACTGCATCATCAAGCACGGCATCGCCTATCTTACCGATATGAGCTCCTTCTGCGGCAGTATCGCCACCGCCGATCGGCTGGTAAGGGTGATGCACCATGAGGCGGGCATCCCCCTCACCGATTGCATTAAAATGATCACCGCCACCCCCGCCAAGGTGATGAACCTCCCCCATCGGGGCAGGCTGGAAATCGGCTGTTATGCCGACCTTGTTTTATTTGATGAAAATATTAATATCCATAAAGTATGGATCGAAGGAGAGGAATTTTAAATGGAGATCAGAATCTGCAAAAACAGCGAAGAATTAGGCAAAAGCGCCGCCGCCCATGTGGCCACCGTTTTGAAAGAATGCATCGCAAAAAAGGGCTCTGCCCGCATCGTTCTTTCCACCGGCGCCTCCCAATTTGATACCCTCAAGGCCCTGGTCAAGGAGCCGGGCATCCAATGGGATAAGGTGGAGATGTTCCATTTGGATGAATATGTGGACCTGCCCATCACCCATGGCGCATCCTTCCGCAAATATCTGCAGGAGCGGTTTGTGGATGAGGTGGGCACCTTAAAGGCCGTTCATTTTGTGGATGGCACCAAAGAGTGCATCGCCAAGCTGACCGAAGAGATCCGCAAAGCCCCCGTTGATATCGGCCTGATCGGCATCGGCGAAAATGCCCATATCGCCTTCAACGATCCCCCGGCTGATTTCGATACCAAGGAAGCCTATATCATCGTTAACCTCAACGACCGTTGCAAACAGCAGCAGATGGGCGAGGGCTGGTTTGAGACCATCGACGATGTTCCCAAGCAGGCCGTTTCCATGACCGCCTATCAGATCATGCAATGCGAGCGGATCGTCTCCTGCGTGCCCTACGCGGTCAAAGCCGAGGCGGTGGAAAATACGGTGAAAGCCAAGGAGGTTACCAACCTCGTTCCCGCCACCCTTTTGAAGACCCATCCCGATTTTATCCTCTATCTGGATGAGGATAGCGCGGCAGGCATTTTAAGTAAATAAATCAAAAAAGAGGCTTTTCAAAAGCCTCTTTTTTGATTATAATGAGGATTATTAAAACTAAGAGGTATCATTATGGCTAAAGTAACCTGGAAACCGGGCACGCTCCTTGCCCCGGTGCCGCCCGCGCTGATCTCCTGCGCCCATGGCGGAAAAGATAATCTGATCACCATCGCTTGGACGGGTATCATCAACTCCGAGCCCGCCAAAACCTATATCTCGGTGCGCACCTCCCGCTATTCCTATGAGCTGATCAAAAAGAGCGGAGAGTTTGTGATCAACCTGCCCTCTGCCCATATTGTCCGCTCCATTGATTTTTGCGGGGTCAAAAGCGGGCGGGATCTGGATAAATTCAAGGCCTGCAAACTCACCCGCGAGAAAGCCTCCAAGGTCGCCTGCCCCATGGTGGCGGAAAGCCCGGTGAGTATCGAGTGCAAGGTGAGCGAGATCGTGCCCTTAGGGACCCATGATATGTTTATTGCCGATATCCTCGCCGTCAACATCGACGAGCGGTATATCGACGATAAAGGCAAATTCCACCCCGAAAAATGCGCCTTCGCCGCCTATGCCCACGGCCAATATTTTGCCCTCGGCAAAAAGATCGGCTCCTTTGGCTATTCGGTGAAGAAAAAGAAAAAGCGGTAACACTGCAAATTAAGATAAGCATCATGGCAAAATCTGCTCTTTTCTTCCCAAGAAATAAATCTTATAATTTAAGAGTAGGAGGTGCCGAAAAATGAAACCCATTTTATACGGAAACGGAATCAACGACGATTACCCTGCCATCCAGCAACTGCTGGACAGCGGCATTTCAGAGATCAATCTGCCTATCCCCGAAAAATATTATACCATCAGTCAAACGCTGAAGATCCACGGCGGCCAGACGCTGAAATTGGGGCGATTCACCCTCATTCGATTGATGGCCGGTTCCAACTGCGCTATGGTAGAAGACGATGATTTTCATTCTTTCAAAGAAAACGTCTGCATCGACGGCGGAATCTGGGATATGAATAATGCCGCGCAAGCCCCCAACCCCTACCATTTTGCCGATGCAAACGGCGAAACAACACACGATAAGATACGACAAATGGGCGGCGTTGAAAATCTTACCGCATTTCCTCCGTTCTATACCGGATTTTGCATGCGGTTTTGCCGCATCCGCGGGCTGACACTAAAAAATATGACGATCAAAAACCCCGTAACCTATGGGGTACAAATGGGGTATATCGAGAACTTCACCGTGAGCGACATTCAATTTGATTATACCGTCGGTGCGCCCAAGCTTTGGAATATGGACGGCATCCACGTGGAAGGCCATTGCAAAAACGGCGTGATCCGAAACCTGAAAGGCGCCTGCCACGATGATACGGTAGCCATCACCGCAGACGATGGACTCTACGGACCTATCGAAAACATCACCGTCGATGGTGTTTTTGCTGAGGGCGCCCACAGCGCGGTGCGCCTGCTTTCCCACGGTCTACCAATCAAAAACATCAAGATCAGCAACATTTACGGCAGTTATTATACCTATTGCATCGGCCTGACGAAATACCACGGCGGCGAGGATGAGCGCGGCTTTATGAAAAATATTCTCATCGAAAATGTGGCAGTCTGCGCTTCGGAAGGAACCGCCGACGTGAAAGGCGGAAATTACCCCCTCCTTTGGGTGCAAAAGGGGCTGGATGTCGATGGGCTTTCCATTCAAAATATGGAGCGGGAAGAAAAGACCTATCCCACCCCGCTTTTGAAGGTTGATGAAGGCGCAACGGTAAAAAGAATGCGCCTATCCGATATTTATCAAGAAAGCCATCTGGATACAGAAGTTCCGTTGCTGGATGTTAAAGGCGATGTTGAATTTTTAACCAAAGAAAATATCAAAAGCAAACGGCAGAGCTGAGCTCTGCCGTTTTTTATTAAAGAAGGATCCATTCGCCTGCTTTTTCCTGCGCCGCAAGGCACCCTTCCAAAACGCGGATGATGCTCAGCGTTTCGCTATGAGCAACGGCGATTTCGCCGGTGCGAAACATTGCCAGCATGGCATCGATCAGACCGTCCCAGAAAAAGTCGTTGATCTCCAAAAGCGTTGCGCCTTTAACGCCCTCGCGCTTGATTTGAAGCGCGTAGGTGGACCAACCTTTTATAAAATGAATCGCCGCTGTGCGCCCATCGCGATAGACCAAATCCCACCTGCAATTTTCGCCATCGCCTTGATAATGCACCTTTTCCACATCCATCCCCATTAAAACGGCGATGGGTTCCAGCTGGTGAATGAGATAGTTTTCCGCGCCGATGGCCACGCCAACGCTGATGATCTCCCGAATTCCGCTTTTATCGGTCTTTTGCAACGCTTCGGAGAACCGCAACGCGGAGGTCGAAAAGCAAGGGGAGTGGTGTTGCTCCGCAAGGGAGAGCATCTTTGCTCCATCCTCAACGGTCAGAGAAAAGGTTTTATCGATAAAGACCGGCTTTCCTGTGGCCAGAGCATCCTTGGAAAGAGCATAATGCATCCGAGGATCATCCGGCGCCAGGATAACAATGCAATCGCTTTTTTTAATAAGCTCCTCAATGGAATTTAAAAGTTCGATGCCGTTTTCTTCCGCCCATTGCTGATTGGAGCGTTTGCCTTCTTTTTCGATTTCTGCATAAGCATAGCAAACCTCAAATTCCCCGCCGCTTTTTTCCTTGATCCAGGCGGGATATTTATTGGCATGCCATTCATCCAGATAATAATCAATAAATCCTACTTTTTTCATCCTTTAATCCTCCACCTTCAGTTCCTGATGCTGGGCGGCGGAATCATAAAGCGCCTGCATCAATTTGGAGGTTTTAATGTTGACCTCGATATGAGAGGGCGCCTTTTCACCGCTCTGGATGCACCGCAAAAAAGCATCGATCTCGGTTTGAAAATGGTTGCTTTCGGGTTTTGGGGTTACATGGGAGATCAGTTTCCCCTCCTCGGTACCATAGAAGGTAAACTCCTTGCCATAGCGCAGGCGAACCCCGCCCTTATCGCCGATAAAATCGATAAACATTTCCTTTTCGCCGATATTCTGCGCCCAGGCGCCATTGATAGTAATAACCGGCCCATCGGTACGCACCAGCCCGATCACACCATCCTCCACATCAAAGATGCCATCTGCCTTCGGAGGGCCAGCCCACATCTCTTCATAAACATATTCAGGGATATTCTTGCCCAACTTCCCAAAGGTTTCCGCGCTAACGGTACGTGCCTTTGGATCGCCGCAGCAATACATAACGATATCCAGAAAATGCACGCCCCAATCGATCAAAACGCCACCGCCGGCAATTTCCATGGTGGTATAATCACCGCCCAAACCGGGGATCATCCGATGGCACCGAAAGCTGACATAAACCTGATAAACTTCCCCTAAAACGCCCTCATCGATCATCTTTTTGATCTTATTGACGCCCTCATTGAAACGGTTGACAACGCCGATATTCAGCACCTTTCCGCTTTCCTTTTGCGCCTCCAGCATGGTAAGAGCCTCTTGATAGGTGCGGGCGGCGGGCTTTTCGCAAAGAACGTGTTTTCCTGCCTTCAAAAAATCAATGCTGATGGGCGCATGAACGTTATTAGGCGTGCAAACCGAAACCGCCTCGATCTCGGGATCCTTCAGAATTTCGCGGTAGTCGTATACCGCCTTGCCGCATCCGTATTTTTCCACCGCCTGATCGGCACGCTCGGGAATAATATCGCAAAAATACTTGATCTCCGCCTCGGGATTATGGAGGTAAGACGGAATATGCGCATTATTGGCGATGGTTCCGCAACCGATAACAGCCACTTTGATGGTACTCATTGAAACATCTCCTTTTCATTTGGTTCTACCCTCATTATAATCCGCTTATCCGCAAAGCAAAAGGGCAGGGCTTGCCGATTAACTTATCATAATTTGCTTTATTTTCTAAATAACAGCAATTTTGCTTGAAGTCTGTCAATTTGTATACTACAATATTCCTGAGGTGAGAAGAATGCTGCGCAATTTAGGCCGAAGATTTCATTACGATCATTCCTTCTTTTTGCAATCGATGCAGTTGGGGCGTTGGGAGCTCTTTCAGATCGGCGAGCTTTGCCTGGAGCCGACCTCCGAAGTCCCCGCTCATCCCCAAAGCTGCTACGAGCTCAGCTATATTATTCAAGGCAACGGCTGGTTTGAGCATAACGGCAAGCGCATGGAGGTGGGGCAGGGAGACCTGATCTTCTCCCCCGCCCAAGGAAGCCATTCCATCCGCGCCACCGAAAACCAAGAGCTGCACTATGCCTATGTTGGCTTTCACCTGGCCTCTTGCGAGGATCCCGCGCTGGCCGAGTATCTCGCGTTCTTTTCCAAAAAAGACCCGCATTTTGCCAAGGGAAATAATCATATCTATAAATCCTTTCGCCATTGCATCGATGAATTCTATCGGGAGCAACCGACCGATTTCCTGATGGCGGAAGCCTGCCTCACCCGCTTGATCCTTTCCTGCCACCGCATTTTCACCAATAATACCGCTCCGCCGGACTATACTGCCGGCATCCAAAATGCAGGCCAACTGCTTTATCGGTTAATGAAATATATCGATGACCACGCCGCAGAACCGCTCACTGTGAAGGCGGTAGCCGCAGGGGTGGGCTATAGCCC
>JAZODI010000169.1:0-1651 GCA_045596965.1 Eubacteriales bacterium
AATGAGGGCATGGATCCCAAGCATAACCCCGAATTTACCTCTGTTGAGCTTTATCAGTCCTATGCGGATTTCCACGATATGATGGATATTGCCGAAGGCATTCTCTCCGGCGCCGCTCAAGAGATTTTGGGCACCTATGAGGTGGAATGGATGGGCGAGAAGATCAATCTTGCGCCCGGCTGGCCCCGCCTGACCATGGTGGAGGCAGTCAAGCAATATGCGGGCATCGATTTCGGCGCTATTACCGATGATGCAGAAGCGGTTGCCGCCGCAAAGGCAATCGGTGTGGAACTGAATGAGGCGGCAGAGCCCACTTGGGGTAACGCTCTTTATGCCTGCTTCGATCAGAGAGTCGAAGAGCATCTGATCCAGCCTACCTTCATTACCATGTATCCTGTTGAGGTTTCGCCCTTGACCAAGCGGTCTCCCGAAGATCCTCGCCTCACCGAGCGCTTTGAGTTCTTCATCTGCCATAGCGAAATGGGTAACGCCTATTCCGAGCTCAATGATCCCATTGATCAGCGCGAGCGCTTTGAAAAGCAGGCTGAGCAGCGGGAACGCGGCGACGATGAGGCCGAGATGCTGGATGAGGATTTCCTCACCGCGATGGAATACGGCATGCCGCCCACAGGCGGTATGGGCATCGGCATCGACCGTTGCGTCATGCTCCTCACCGGCACCGATACCATCCGCGATGTAATCCTATTTCCGACGATGAAGCCGTTAGATTAAAATTTAAGGACTATGACCGAAAGTCATAGTCCTTTTTTATTGGTATTTTTGGATATATTTTTTCGCAGCATTTCTAATCCAAGTTCTTTTGTGGTTAGTAAAAGGCAATATCATATCTACATATTGTCCTGCCTGCATTTTACATAACGTATCAATTACATGACCGTCAATATCATCGCTAATAAGTAGGGGTGCTAATTTATCGGAATAATTTTGATATGTCTTTTTCCCTAACAACATCACAAAACTTTGTCTGCCTCTTTTTGCTTTTTCATCCAAGCAAATGTTTATAATTCGGGCAATTTGAGAATCTGTCAAAACTTTTTTGCTATTAAAAATTAGTTGTCTGATTTCTTCGCCTATTCCCCATATTTCGTGTTCAAACATATACCAATCGTGAACATCTGGGGCAAGTTCCATAAAAGGCAAATCGGGTAATTTTTCGTTAGGGATTTTATCTTCTGCTTTTTTAAGTAAAATATCAAGTTGTTGGTCGAAACTTTTTCTGTCCATAAAATCATCCCCCCTTTGTCCTAATTATATCACAAAACATTCAAAACTACAATATTTCATATTTTTTTGAGTTTTGGGCCATTTTTTAGACCATTTCAGAGGTATGATATGTGTGGGAAAGGTAAGTTGAGGTAAGATAATTTTTTAGGGGCAAAAATGGTGTGCTTTGTTTGGATAAGAAAAATCACAAAAAAGCAAGATTAGGTAAGATATTTGTACAAGCGATTTTAAGCCTTTTCATATTCCCCACAATGAAGCCGTTAGGCTAAATAATAAACACCCTATGACTGTAAAAAGTCGTAGGGTGTTTTGTTTGCTCGATTATCCTTTTTGAGGATTTGCTTCGCCTTGTTTGATGGTGATGCCGAATATTTTATAGGTGTATTTATCTACCTGATATCCATCG
>JAZODI010000170.1:0-12016 GCA_045596965.1 Eubacteriales bacterium
ATGAGCGTTGTTGTTGCGCCCGAGGATGTGGATCGTGCCCTTGAAATCCTCAAGGCCAACGGCGAGGATGCTTATGTCATCGGCTCCATCGTTGAATCCGATGAAAAGATCATTTTGGAGTAAGCCCATGAAAAAAACGAAAATCGCTGTCTTGGTTTCGGGCGGCGGAACCAACCTGCAGGCGCTGATCGATAGTATTGCGAGCGGTATTCTCCATAGCGGAGAGATCGCTTTGGTGCTTTCGGGCAACCGCAATGCCTATGCCCTTGAACGGGCGGCAAAGGCGGGGATCGCCACCGAGATCGTTGTTAAAAAAGAATGCGCCGACCAAGCGGATTTTGAGCAAAAGATCATCGCCAAGCTGCAAGAGCATGATATTGAGCTGATCGTTCTTGCGGGCTTTATGAATATTCTGAGCGCCGATTTTACCAACGCCTATCCCGAGCGGATCATCAATGTGCACCCCTCGCTGATCCCCTCTTTTTGCGGCAAAGGCTTTTATGGGCTTCATGTCCATGAGGCGGCGCTGGAATATGGTGTGAAGGTTACCGGCGCAACGGTTCATTTTGTTAATGAAATCCCCGACGGCGGTCGGATCATCGCTCAAAAGGCGGTGGCGATCGAGGCCGGCGATACCCCTGAAATTTTGCAAAAGCGCGTGATGGAGCAGGCAGAATGGATTCTGCTGCCCCAAGCGGTTGAAATGGTCTCTGCGGCCATGATGAAAGGAGAAGAGGTATGAACATTTATGAAATCAAACCCATCGGTGAGCGCATCGAAGGGAATAGCTATGTAGGGCGGGGAATTGTTATCGGCAAAACCGCCGATGGCAAAAAAGCGGCAGCTGCTTATTTCATCATGGGCAGAAGTGAAAATAGCCGTAATCGTATTTTCACCGAAAAGGATGGCGCAGTGTTTACCGAGCCCTTTGATCCCTCTAAGGTGGAAGATCCTTCGCTGATCATTTATGCCGCCCTTCGCCGCTATGAAAATAAACTGATCGTTACCAATGGTGACCAAACCGATACCATTTGGGAAGGATTGAAGAAGGGCGAAAGCTTTGCCTCGGCGCTGACCACCCGCGCGTTTGAGCCCGATGCTCCCAACCTCACTCCCCGCATCAGCGGTATGATCACCTTTGGTGAAGATGATTTTACTTATGAGATGAGCATTCTCAAGAGCGCCGATGCAGAAGGAACGGCCTGCAATCGCTACCATTTTGCTTATCCCTCGCTGGCAGGTCTTGGCCATTTCATCCATACCTATGTTTGCGACGGTAATCCCATCCCCACCTTCCAAGGTGAGCCCGAGCGGGTGGCGATCCCCGATGATATCGATGCCTTTACCGCCGATATCTGGGATCATCTGGATGCTGATAATAAGATTTCCCTTTATGTTTGCTATACCGATTTGGCAAGCGGGGAAGAAGAAACTCGCCTGATTAACAAAAATAACTAAGGAGGGAACGGAAGATGGTTGATTTTGAATTAAAATATGGCTGTAACCCCAATCAGAAGCCGGCAAAGATCTATATGAAGGATGGCAGCGAACTGCCCATCAAAATTTTATCCGGCCGCCCGGGTTACATCAACTTTTTGGATGCTTTTAACTCCTGGCAGTTGGTTAAGGAGATCAAAGAGGCGCTGGGAATGCCCGCCGCCACCTCCTTTAAGCATGTTAGCCCCACTTCCGCCGCTGTTGGCACCAAGTTGCCCGAAAAACTGAAGAAGGCTTGCTTTGTGGATGATATCGAAGGGCTGGATGACTCGCCTCTGGCCTGCGCCTATGCAAGAGCTCGCGGCACCGACCGCATGAGTTCCTTCGGCGATTGGATCGCCCTTTCCGATGTTTGCGATGTTACCACTGCTTTGCTGATCAAGCGCGAGGTTTCCGATGGCATTATCGCTCCCGGCTATACCCCCGAGGCATTGGAAATTTTGAAATCCAAGCGCAACGGCAACTATAATATCGTTGAGATCGATCCCAACTATCGCCCCGAGGCCCAGGAGACCAAGCAGGTCTATGGTATTACCTTTGAGCAGGGCCGGAATGAGTTTGAGATCAATAATGCGTTGCTGGAAAACCTTGTTACCGAAAATAAGGAGCTTCCCGATAGCGCCAAGCGCGATCTGATCATTGCTTTGATCACCCTGAAATATACCCAATCCAACTCCGTTTGCTATGCAGTAGACGGTCAGGCCATCGGCGTGGGCGCCGGCCAGCAGTCCCGCATTCATTGCACCCGCCTGGCGGGCAATAAGGCGGATGTTTGGCATCTGCGCCAGCATGATAAAGTGCTGAACCTGCCTTTTAAGGATACCCTTGGCAGACCGGATCGGGATAATGTTATCGATAGCTATATCAATAAGAATGAAGAGGACGTTTGCGCTGATGGAAATTGGCAGAAATATTTCACCGAGCAGCCCGCCCCCTTCACCCGCGAAGAGATGGATGCTTATTTAGCCACCATCAGCGGTGTTGCGGTAGGAAGCGATGCATTCTTCCCCTTCAGCGATAATATTGAACGCGCCAAGAAGAGCGGCGTTTCCTATATTGCAGAGCCCGGCGGCTCCATCCGCGATGATGTTGTTATCGATTGCTGCAATAAATACGATATCGCCATGGCCTTTACCGGCATGCGCTTGTTCCACCATTGATGATATCCCATTTTGCCTCTCCGTAAGGAGAGGCAAGTGGTGTTTTATAAAGGAGAAACGTTATGAAATTATTGGTCGTTGGCGGCGGTGGCCGCGAGCATACCATTATTAAGAAATTAAAAGAAAATCCCAATGTGGAAGAGATCTTTGCCTGCCCCGGCAACGGTGGTATGGCAGAGGATGCCACCTTGGTGCCCATTGGTGCAAAGGAGATCGAAAAAATCGTTGCCTTTGCTAAGGAAAATGCCATCGATTATGCGGTGGTTGCCCCCGATGATCCCTTGGTTTTGGGTTGCGTGGATGCCCTCAATGAGATCGGCATTCCCTGCTTTGGCCCCAAGGCCAATGCGGCAATCATCGAGGGAAGTAAGGTCTTTTCCAAGGATTTGATGAAAAAGTATCAGATCCCTACCGCCGAATATGCAGTATTTGAAGATTGCGCCAAGGCGTTGGAATATCTGGAAACCGCTCCCATCCCCACCGTTATCAAGGCCGACGGTCTTGCGTTGGGTAAGGGCGTTATTATCGCAGAGACCCGCGAGGATGCAAAGGCTGCTGTCCGCTCCATGATGGAGGATCAGATCTTCGGCGCCAGCGGAAGCCGCGTGGTGATCGAGGAGTTTTTGACCGGCCCTGAGGTTTCGGTCCTTTCTTTCACCGATGGGGAGGTTGTTGTTCCCATGATCTCTTCCATGGACCATAAGCGCGCCTTGGATAACGATCAGGGGCTCAATACCGGCGGTATGGGTACCATTGCTCCCAATCCCTATTATACCGAGGCGATTGCCGCGGAATGTATGGAGCGGATCTTCCTGCCCACCATCCGCGCCATGAAGGCGGAAGGGCGCACCTTTAAGGGTTGCCTCTATTTTGGCCTGATGCTTACCCCAAATGGCCCTAAGGTTATTGAATATAACTGCCGTTTCGGTGATCCCGAAACCCAGGTAGTGCTTCCCTTGCTGGAAAGTGATTTACTTACCATCATGATGGCCACCACCAACGGCACCTTGGCCGAAACCGAGGTCAAGTTTGCCGATCGCCATGCCTGCTGCGTTGTTATGGCCTCGGAGGGCTATCCCGGTAAATATACCACCGGCCATAAAATGACCATTCCTGCAGAGATCAAAAATGATGTTTTTGTTGCAGGCGCGAAGCTGGATGGGGAAGACCTGCTTACCGCAGGCGGGCGCGTTTTAGGCGTTACCGCCACCGCTGATTCCTTGGAGGAGGCGATTGCAGCTTCTTATAAAAAGGTGGAATCCATTCATTTTGAAAATGCATTCTATCGCCATGATATCGGTCAGAGAGCCCTCAAGGCAGGAAAGGAGAACTAATGGTATATCGTATTTTTGTTGAAAAGAAGCCGGAGCTTGCCAATGAGGCCCGCGACCTGCGCTATGAAGTGCGCCATATTCTGCAGATCAAATCCTTGGATAAGGTGCGGGTAATCAACCGCTATGATGTGGAAAATATCGAAAAAGAACTGTTTGATTATGCAGTCGGCACCGTTTTCTCCGAGCCCCAGCTGGATATCACTTCCAATGAGCTGGAGATCGGCGATGCCAAGGTTTTTGCGGTTGAGCCCCTGCCCGGTCAGTTTGATCAGCGCGCTGATTCGGCCGCTCAATGCATTCAAATCATCTCCCAAGGCGAACGCCCTACTGTTAAAACAGCGAAAGTATATTTACTTTACGGCGATATGACCGCCGAAGAGCTGGAAACCATCAAAAAGAGCGTCATCAACCCTGTTGAGACCCGCGAAGCAAGCCTGGAACTGCCCCAAACCCTCAAGGCCGACTATGCCATTCCCGAAACCGTTGCCGTTTTGGATGGCTTTTTGGATCTGGACGAGAAGGGCTTGGCCGATTTCGTTGCGCAATACGGCCTTGCGATGGATTGCGATGATATTGCATTCTGCCAGGCCTATTTCCGTAAGGAGGGGAGAGATCCCACCATCACCGAGATCCGCATGATCGATACCTATTGGTCGGATCATTGCCGCCATACTACCTTCCTCACCACCATCGATGACGTTACCTTCGAGGATGAGCTTTTGCAAAAGGCTTATGAGGATTATGTTGCCACCCGCGAGGAGCTGGGCCGCACCAAGCCCATCAACTTGATGGATATCGGCACATTGGCGGCCAAGTATCTCAAGAAGATCGGTAAGTTGGATAAGCTGGACGAATCGGAAGAGATCAATGCTTGCACCGTTAAAATCGAAGTGGAGGCCGATGGGGTAAAGGAACCCTGGCTGCTGCTCTTTAAGAATGAAACCCATAATCATCCCACCGAGATCGAGCCATTTGGCGGCGCGGCCACTTGCATCGGCGGCGCGATCCGCGATCCCCTTTCCGGCCGTTCTTATGTTTACGGTGCGATGCGTGTTACCGGCGCGTCCGATCCTTTGAAGCCGGTTAAGGAAACTATGGAAGGCAAACTGCCTCAACGTAAGATCGTTACCACCGCCGCGGCAGGTTATTCCTCCTATGGTAACCAGATCGGCTTGGCTACCGGTATTGTTGATGAAATTTACCACGACGGTTATGCCGCCAAGAGAATGGAGATCGGCGCGGTTGTCGGCGCGGCTCCTGCGGAAAATGTTCGCCGCGAGTGCCCCGATCCGGGTGATGTTGTTATTCTGCTGGGCGGACGTACCGGCCGCGATGGCTGCGGCGGTGCTACCGGATCCTCTAAGTCCCATACCTTGAAGTCGCTGGAAAATTGCGGCGCGGAGGTTCAAAAGGGTAATGCTCCCGAAGAACGTAAGCTTCAGCGCTTGTTCCGCAACTATGAGGCTTGCCGTATGATCAAGCGGTGCAACGATTTCGGTGCAGGCGGTGTTTCGGTTGCGATCGGCGAGCTGGCCGATGGCCTGCATATCAACCTCAATGCCGTTCCCAAGAAATATGACGGTTTGGATGGAACCGAGCTTGCCATCAGCGAATCGCAGGAGCGTATGGCGGTTGTTGTTGAGCCCGAAAATGTTGAACGCTTTATTGCTCTGGCGGATCAGGAAAACCTGGAAGCAACGGTTGTTGCAAAGATTCAGGCCGAGCCCCGCCTGGTGATGGAATGGAATGGGAAGGTAATCGTTGATATCAGCCGCGATTTCCTCAATTCCAACGGTGCAGAAAAGCATATTTCCATCGCTCCCGCCGCTCCTGCTTGCTATAAGAAGGAAGTGGGCGACGATTTTGCCGCCGAGCTGAAGGCTTTGGCGGGCGATCTTAACATTTGCTCCAAGCGCGGTCTTTCCGAGCGGTTCGATTCCACCATCGGCGCAGGCGGTGTTCTGATGCCTTTCGGTGGAAAATATCAGCAGACCCCCGTTCAGGCAATGGTCCAGCTGATCTCCATGGAAGAAAAGCATACCGAGGATGTTTCTTTGATGGCATGGGGCTATAACCCCTTTGTTACTGAAAAGAGCCCCTACCATGGCGCATATCTTGCGGTGGTTGAATCGGTTTCCAAGCTGATCGCAACCGGCGCAAAGTATGAGGATGTCTATCTGACCTTCCAGGAATATTTTGAGCGTCCCGGCAAGGATCCCAAGCGTTGGGGCAAGCCGCTGGCTGCGTTGCTGGGCGCTTTTGAAGCGCAGAAGAATATGGGTATCGCCGCCATCGGCGGTAAGGATTCCATGAGCGGAACCTTTGAAAATTTAGATGTTCCGCCTACCCTTGTTTCCTTTGCGGTTACCACCGGCAAGACCGGCGAGATCGTTCCCAATTATTTCAAAAAGCCGGGCAATAAGGTTTACCTTGTAAAACCCGAATATAATAGCGATCATCTGCCCGATACCGCATCCCTGCTTGCGGTCTACGATAAGGTCTATGATCTGCTTCAAAGCGGCAAGGCCGTAACGGCCTATACTCCCGGCCTGGGCGGTATTGCTGAGGCGGTTATGAAGATGGGCTTTGGCGAAGGCTATGGCTTCAAGTTTGAGGCGGATCTTTCGATGGATGCCATCTTTGGCTATTGCTATGGCGGCTTCCTGCTGGAGTGTGCCGAAGAGATCGATGGCATTTTGATCGGTACCGTTACCGAGGACGGTGCTTTCACCAAGGGTGATGCCAAGGTGGATCTGAACGCATTGCAGAAGATCTATGAGGATAAGCTGGAGAGCGTTTATAGCTGCAATATTACCCATGGCGAACAGCCGATGGAGACCTTCTCCTATGAGGCGAAGGAGCGTGTTGCTCCCGCTATCAAGGTGGCAAAGCCCAAGGTTTTGATTCCTGTTTTCCCCGGTACTAACTGTGAATTTGATAGTGCCCGCGCTATGCGGGATGCAGGGGCAGACGCCAAGATTTTGGTTATCAATAACCGCTCTGCCGAAGGGATCACCCGCAGCGTGGAGCAGTTTGCCGATGAGCTGAAAACAGCCCAGATGATCTTTGTTCCCGGCGGATTCTCCGGCGGCGACGAGCCGGACGGTTCCGGTAAGTTTATTACCGCCTTCTTCCGCAACGCGGCCATCCGCGAAGGGGTTACCGACCTTTTGGAAAATCGCGACGGTCTGATGCTGGGTATCTGCAATGGCTTCCAGGCATTGATCAAGCTTGGCTTGGTGCCCTATGGCAAGATCATCGATACCGATGAGCATTGCCCCACCCTGACCTTTAATACCATCGCCCGCCATCAATCCCGCTTGGTTCGCACCCGCATCGCCTCCAATAAATCTCCTTGGCTTGCGGCAACCAATGTCGGGGATGTCTATACCGTTCCCATCTCCCATGGTGAGGGACGTTTCCTGGCGGATGAAAAGCTCATCCGCGAGCTGGCGGCAAACGGCCAGATCGCAACCCAGTATGTTGATTTCGATGGCAATGCAACCAGCGATATCTCCTTCAATCCCAATGATTCCTGCTTCGCCATCGAGGGTATCACCTCGCCCGATGGCCGTGTCTTTGGTAAGATGGGCCATTCCGAGCGTATCGGCAAGGATCTTTATAAGAACGTAATCGGCGAATATGATATGCAGATGTTCCGTTCTGCTGTGGAATACTTTAAAAAATAAGGAGTATTAAAAATGGCTTATTTAACCGATATTGAGATTGCTCAGCAATGCAAAATGAAGCCCATTTCCGAAATTGCCCAAACCGCCCATGTGCATGAGGATTATCTGGAGCATTACGGCAAGTATAAGGCAAAGATCGATCTTTCTCTGCTCAAAGAAGAGGGAAGAGAGAATGGAAAATTGATCCTGGTAACGGCGATTACCCCCACCCCTGCGGGTGAGGGTAAGACCACCACCACCATCGGCCTTGCCGATGGTCTGCGCCGCATCGGTAAGGATGTTACCGTTGCTCTGCGCGAGCCCTCCCTTGGCCCTGTTTTCGGCATCAAGGGCGGCGCGGCAGGCGGTGGCTATGCCCAGGTTGTTCCGATGGAGGATATCAACCTTCATTTCACCGGCGATTTCCATGCCATCGGTGCGGCCAATAACCTGCTTGCCGCCATGCTGGACAACCATATTCAGCAGGGCAACGAGCTGGGGATCGATGTTAAGAAAATCACCTGGAAGCGTTGCGTAGATATGAATGATCGTCAGTTGCGTAATGTGATCGACGGTTTAGGTGGCCGCATGCAGGGCGTTCCTCGCGAGGATGGCTTTGATATCACCGTTGCCAGCGAGATTATGGCGGTGCTCTGCCTTTCTTCTGATATTATTGATCTGAAAGAGCGCCTTTCCCGCATCATTGTCGGTTATACCTATGATGATCAGCCGGTAACCTGCGGCCAGCTCAAGGCTCAGGGTGCGATGGCGGCTCTTTTGAAGGATGCTATTAAGCCTAATTTGGTTCAGACTCTGGAAGGCACCCCCGCCTTTGTTCATGGCGGCCCCTTTGCCAATATTGCCCATGGCTGTAACTCGGTGATCGCCACTAAAATGGCCTTGAAGATGGGTGATTATGCCGTCACCGAGGCGGGCTTCGGCGCAGATTTGGGCGCTGAAAAGTTTTTGGATATTAAGTGCCGTATGGCCGGCCTGACCCCTGATGCGGTGGTTATGGTCGCAACCATCCGCGCCCTCAAGATGCATGGCGGCTTGGCTAAAACCGAGCTGGGTAATGAGGATCTTGCCGCGCTGGAGCGGGGCGTACCCAATCTGCTCCGCCATGTCTCCAATATCATCAATGTTTATAAGCTGCCCTGCGTGGTTGCGGTCAACCGTTTCCCCACCGATACCGATGCGGAAGTGGCCTTCCTGATCGAAAAATGCAAGGAATTGGGCGTCAACGTTGTTCTTTCCAATGTTTGGGCCGAAGGCGGTAAGGGCGGTGAAGACCTTGCCCGCGAAGTGGTTCGCCTCTGCGAAGAGGAGAAGGGCGATTTCACCTTTAGCTATGAGGATGATACCACCATCCCCGAAAAGATCGAAGCTATTGTCCAAAAGGTCTATGGCGGGGAAGGGATCAACATTCTGCCCGCCGCCAAGAAGCAGATCGATCGCCTGACTGAACTGGGCTATGGCAATCTGCCGGTCTGCATGGCAAAAACCCAGTATAGCTTCTCGGATGATCCCGCAAAGCTGGGTGCACCCGAAGGCTTTACCGTAACCATCCGTAATGTGAAGATTTCTGCGGGTGCAGGATTTATTGTCGTCCTCACCGGTGATATTATGACCATGCCCGGCCTGCCCAAGCGCCCTGCCGCAGAGCGGATCGATGTGGATGAGAACGGTGTTATCACCGGTTTGTTCTGATCCATGATTAAAACCGTTTTATTTGATCTGGACGGCACTCTTCTGCCGATGGATCTGGATGAATTTTGCCAATATTATTTTAAGGATCTCTTTCGCGAGGGCTCTGCCCTCGGCTTGGATCCAGCCGAACTGAAAAAGGGCTTGTTTCTTGGCATTGAGGCCATGCGTACCAATAATGGCTCTCAAACCAACGAAAATGCTTTTTGGTCGGCATTTGCATCGGCCTTTCAGGAGGATGTGCTGAAGCATAAGGATATGTTTGATGCCTATTATCTTTCGGGTTTTAATGAGCTGAAAAAGATCTGCGGTTTTCAGCCCCTTGCCGCGCAAACGGTGGAAAGGCTGAAAGGGGAGGGGTTCCGCGTTGCGGTAGCCACCAATCCGCTTTTTCCTCAAATTGCCCAAAGAAACCGCCTGATTTGGGCGGGGCTCGATCCGGAGGCTTTTGAGCTCATTACCTCCTATGAGCAGTATTGCTATGCCAAGCCCAATGCGGGCTATTATCTGCAAATTTTAGAGCAGATGGGCGTTAAACCCGAAGAAACCCTGATGGTCGGCAACGATGTTTCGGATGATATGCCCGCCGCCAGGGTCGGGATGCAGGTTTTTTTGCTCACCGATTGGCTGATCAATAATCAAAATGAGGATATTTCAAAATATCCCCATGGTGATTATGCCGCATTATGGCAATTTATTGAAGAGAATAAATAAAAAACGGCTGTGAATTCATTTGAATTCACAGCCGTTTTTTGGTGAAATCAGATCAGATTACTGATTCGTTCGCCCACTTCTATAAATAAAAAGAAAAAAGGAGCAATAAAAGTGAAAGAAAAGAGTATATCGATCAGCACGCCTTTTTTAGATGGGCTTTCCTTTCTTAGTTGAGTGTAATAATATAATAAAATTATAAATAGGGCGAAAGCAATAAGCCCTATTAAAATACCCCCAAGTAAACGGATGGGATGGTTATCCGGGTGTGAAAGAAAAGAGCAAGATAAGCATAATATAACGCTATAAAAGCCCAACCCGACATCCGCAGATAAAGCAAGGGCAACAATGCTCGTCTCCGCATAGCAATTTTCATCCACTGTTTTGGTGAAAATCAGGGCGAACAGTCCGCTCAAGGCAATCGCCCCGCCGAAGAGCAACAATAAAAGCTTCATGATTGAATCGCTTGGTAATAAACTGCCAAGCAATAGTAAAATTATTCCGATAAGTAATGTGATGATTGAAATTTTTTTCATTGGACTATTCCTTTATAATTGCTCAATGTCGTGAATGAGGGCTTGAATTTCCTCTTCCTTGGTGCTCCAGCTGGTGCAGAACCGCACGCAACAATGATCTTCATCGATCTTTTCCTGAAATTCAAAGGCGTATTTTTTAGCCAGTGCCTGTATTTGCGCTGTTTTGAGGATGACAAACTGTTGGTTGGTAGGGCTATCGCTGTAAAGTTTCAAACCTTTACGGATAAAAGCCTCTTTTAAGGCCATCGCTTGCTCGACTGCCTGCTTGGTAATCTCAAAATATAGGCCGTTTTGGAAGAGGGTGTAGAATTGCAAGCCCAAAAGCCATCCCTTTGCCAGCATGGCGCCGTTCATTTTAATGTAGCTGCGGAAGTTCTTCATCAGTTCGGGATGATTGAGGACTAACGCTTCGCCGAATAATGCGCCGCATTTGGTGCCGCCGAAATAAAAGGCATCGCATAAGGTGGCCAGTTCTTTGGCGGTGATATCGCAGGAGGGGGAGCCGAGTCCGTATCCCATTCGCGCGCCGTCAATAAAGAAATAAAGGCCGTATTCATCGCATACCTTGCGGATGGAGGTCAATTCTTCCTTGGTGTAAATGCTGCCCACCTCGGTGGGAAAGGATAGATAAACCATTTTGGGCTCGGTAATATGCTCCTGAATATCGCTTGCGCGGAAAAGCTCCGCTCTTTCGGCAATCTGCTCCGCGGTGATTTTTCCGTTGGTTGCAGGGAGTGCCTCGATCTTATGGCCGGCATTTTCTACCGCCCCCGTTTCATGAACATGGATGTGCCCTGTATCCGCAGAGATCACACTTTCGTAGGGGCGCAAAGCGGCGGCGATGGCAATAAAGTTCGTCTGTGTTCCGCCCACCAGGAAATGCACCTTGGCGTTAGGGCATCCGATCTGCCGCTTGATCTCTTCTTCTGCTTTTTCGCACCATGGATCCAAGCCGTATCCGGGGTAGCTTTCTTCATTATATTTCGCCAATGCTTCCAAAATGGCAGGATGGGCGCCGCGATTATAATCATTATTAAAACGAATCATATTTTTCTCCCATTTATTGAATTGTTTTTATCATACCATAGTTGTTTTAAAATGTCCATCCTTCATTGCTTGACATTCGAGGGGTGGTATGTTAAAATAATCAAGCCGCATAATTGCGGGCCATTAGCTCAGTTGGTTAGAGCTACCGGCTCATAACCGGTTGGTCCTGGGTTCGAGTCCCCGATGGCCCACCAAAAATCGACAAGGTTCTTAAAGAATCTTGTCGATTTTACTTATTTGGAGGTTTTATGATAAAGTATCTGATCTTGGCCATTTTTCTTTGGAATATAATTGTTTTTTTAATGTATGGAATTGATAAGAGAAAGGCAGTAAAAAATCGATGGAGAATTCCCGAG
>JAZODI010000171.1:0-5748 GCA_045596965.1 Eubacteriales bacterium
ACCTTGATGATGCCGGGGATAAACATTCCTTTTTCGATCTTGATCTCGGTCACCTGCAACACGCTCTTCTTAAGGCCCAGGACCAAATAGGCAATGCCATAGGCCACGCAAAGGGAGATGATAAAGGTCAAGAGTCCTCCCGAATGAATGTTGAGCGCAGGGAGGGTGAAATAATAAGAGATTGCACCAAACAACAGGGTAATAACTGCACTAAAAATATGACGTTTTGCGGTTTTCATCTTAATCTAAAACTCCTTTCATCGGATGACTTCGATCCCCTCCAGCGCTTTCGCGACCAGGGCATCGATATCCAGATTGGCTTCTTCCCGCTCGATATCCCGCAGGGTGGGTTTTGTGCGGGGGTGCTTGGGGGTGAAAACAGTGCAACAATCCTCATAGGGCTGAATGGAGGTTTCAAAGGTGCCGATCTTGCGGGAGATCCGAACGATCTCATCCTTATCCATACCGATGAGCGGTCTTAGGATCAAAGAATCGGTCACGCTATCGGTCAGCCGCAAAGCGTCCATCGTCTGGCTTGCGACCTGACCCAAACTCTCGCCGGTGATCAGCGCGCCGCTATGGGTGCGCTTTTCCAATGCATGGGCGACCCGCATCATAAACCGGCGCATGATAACAGTAAAAAATTCTTCCTTGCAATGGTCGCGGATCGCTTCCTGCACCTCGGTGAAATGCACTACCAAAAGCTTCATGCCGGGGCAATAGGCGCGCATCAGCTCCGCCAGGGTTACCACCTTTTGCTTGGCCCGCTCGCCGGTATAGGGCGGGCTGAAAAAGTGGATGCCGGTGAGCTGCACGCCTCGCTTAGCCATCATATAGCCCGCAACAGGACTATCGATGCCGCCCGAAAGGAGCAGGCAGGCGCGGCCATTAGAGCCATAGGGCATTCCGCCCGCGCCGGGCACCCTTACCGCATGGATATAGGCGCCGAAATCCCGCACCTCTACCGTTACCGTTACCTCAGGGTTATGCACATCCACCCGCAGATGAGGGAAACGCTCCAACAGAGTCCCCCCCACCTCGCGGCAGATCTCGGGGGATTTCAAGGGGAACCGCTTATCGCTCCGCTTAGCCTCCACCTTAAAGGTGCTTGCCTCCTCCAAAACATCGCAAAGGCACTCCCTGGCCAAATTTTGGATAGAATCCATTGTTTTTTCACACATATAGGCGCGGCAGACGGCGGCAAATCCGAAAACGCGGCAGGTGCGTTCAAATACTTCGTCCATATCCGCATCGTCCAGCGGGCGGACATAAACCGTCGATTGGGCAAGGCTGATATCAAACCGCCCCAGATCATGGATCGAAGATTTCAGGTTTTTGAGCAAGATGGCATCAAAGTGGCTTCGATTGAGCCCCTTGAGCACGATCTCGCCGCATTTCGCCAATATCATTTGTTCCATTTTTTATACTTCCTTATACATTCTTTGAATTTTTTCGGGCACCAACGCCAGCGCGTCCATCAAGGCATCGATCTCCTCGATGGTGGTATCAATGCTGAAGCTGACCCGCAACGCCCCCATCACCACCTGCTCCGAGGCCCCCAATCGGGCCAGCACCGAGCTGCTGCGGGCTTTCTTGGAGGAGCAGGCCGAGCCTTGGGAGACATAGATCTCTTTTTCTTCCAAAAAGTGCAAAACATTCTCGCCCAAATACCCCATGCAGGAAACATTGAGGATATAAGGAACGCCATCGGCAGGAGAATTGATCTTCAAAAAGGGCAGCTCTGCCGCGCGCCGGAGAAAATGCGCCCGCAACCGATCAAAATGACCGAGATCCTCGGCACTATAGAGGCGGATGGCTTGGGCAAAGCCTGCCGCCGCAGGGCTGTTATAGGTCCCGGGCACCGCGCCATGCTCCTGCTCCCCGCCGAAGGTGATATTCTTGACCCGCGTTCCTTTTTTTAAATAAAGCGCGCCGATCCCCTTCGGCCCTTTCAGCTTATGAGCCGAGATGGAAAAACTATCGCATTTCAGCGCTGATACCTTGCAGGGGATCTTGCCGAAGGCCTGCACCCCATCGATATGGAAATGGGCGGGCGCTTTTTTGCGGCGGATGATGGAAGCGATCTGCTCCACCGGCAGGCGCAGGCCGGTTTCATTATTGACCAGCATCGCCGCAACAACGATGGTCTTTTCGTTGATCGCCTGCTCAAAGCTTTCCGCGGTAGGCTGGGCATAGATCACCTCGAATCCCCGCTCCTCCAGCACCGCACCGCAGGCATAAACGCTGGGATGCTCCACCGCCGAAAGAACGATCCGATTGCCCATCCGCTTGCGGGCATCCGCCGCACCCAGCACCGCCAGGTTATTGGAATAGGTCCCCCCTGCGGTGATCAGCACCTCTTCGGAGGTGCACCGCAGAAGGTCGGCGATGGCGCGCTTGGCCTGCAAAATGCCCTCTTCCGCATCCAAAGCAGGGCGATATAGCGCAGAGGCATTGGCAAAATGCTGCCGCTGCTGCTCTGCGATCAGCGCGATCACCTGCTCATAGGGGCGGGTGGTTGCGCTGTTGTCCAGATAAATCATCCATTACACCTCATAATAAATATTATTACCATTATATATCAGATCTCCCCTATAATCAAGAACCGCAGGAAAATTTTCCTGCGGTTCTTAGATTTAACTTAATAATTTCGCAGCGGGTAGCTCCAGTTATCAAAGCCCATTTTACCACTTTGATAATTATCAATATTTTGATACTTGATATGGCCAACAGGCCAGAGGCAAACCTTATGATTGGCCGCCACCTGCACCAGAATATTATCGCTCAGTTCCTCCAGCATTTCCTCGTTGCTGAGATCCTTTTTGGGCCAATATGTTGCTTGATACCCTTGGCGATACTGATTGCGATCCCCGCGATAATAATCCAGGAGCTCCGTTAAATATTCCTCGCTGTAGTCTTGGTAACCCTTCTGAAGAGGGAAATGATAGTAAGCGATATGATAGGTTTCCTTCGATTCTGATTTACATAAAAAGAGAAGCACCAACTGGTTATCTCTCAAACGGGAACCATGGCTTGTATATACAATATATCTTTTTCCGTAATCCATCACCGGAGTATACCCTTCCTGAACTTGGATCTTTTTAGAGGGTGCTTTTCCGTAAAAGACCTTTTCAATCCGCATTTTGGTCGTAGTATACTTAGACCAGATATGACCGATCCGCTCTCCATAGGCTCTTGCGGCAACGATCAATCCATCCTCTCCGATTTGACGCATCAAATCGGGATACTTATCAATAATCATCGCATCGGTGTTATCAACATAAAAACTTTCCCATGGAGAAAAATCCTGATCCGGAAAGCGGATCACCTTTTCATCATCGATCCAATCCAATACTGCGCCTTCAAAATCCGGCTGTTCTCCGGCGCGAAGATCCTCCGGCCCATTGATGGGTTGTTCCGGCTCACTTTGAACAAATGTATCTGCAACAGCCGGTTCCTCCTTCTCCGGGAGCGAACTGCAACTCAAAAGAGAGATCAACATCATACCAATAAAAAACCATATCCCAAAACGTTTCATAATAGCCCCCCTTTTGACGATTCTTTCTATTTTTATTGTATATTAGAGCAGAAAGAAATTCAAGAAGTTTTCTCAGCCCAAAGGCAGATCATGGCTTGGGCGGTGAGCTGGGAGCCGTAGATGGCTTGCTCCAAGGTATTGGCGGAGCTGCCCACCTCCAAAAGAAGGGTATAGTCGGTAAAATGGGTATTAAAGCGATCGGTACGGAGATTGACGGGGCGGGAAAGCTGACCGTAGAGTTCGCCCATTTTACGGGATAGCTGCAAAGCATATGTAAAATTATTGCGCCAATTGGGATGGGAGAGGCCTTTGGAATCGGTCCCGCAGACGATCATAATCTGCGCCGCCTCCTTCCCCTCCACCTCGGTAACGGGATAATAATCCACCCCGCCCTTGCTGATGGAATCCCGATGGACATCCAGCACCACCTGAATGGTGGGATTTTCTTCCAGCACCTTTTCCACCGCCTTGCGGGAATTGGCGTAGGCACCGCTGAAATCGGGCTGATTAAATACCTCTTTGATATGAATGGTGGGGTAGCCCGCCGCCTCAAACACCTTTTTCATCGCTTCCCCCACCGCAATAACGTTTTTGCTCTCGTCGGTGGTGTTGGTGATCCCCTCATTGTTGCGATAACATTCGGTGGTATGGGTATGGTAGATGAGAATGGCGGGCCTTCCTTCTGTAAAGGTTGGCATCTTTACAGTATCGTTAAGATTGGCGCTGACATCATAATCCGTACCGTTGGCTACCGCCGTTCCGTTGACCTGGGAATAGATCCCTGAAAGGGCGGAATAATTGACCGCCTGGATAGCGGGATCTTCCTCAGCAGGCGGTTTCTCAGCCGCAAAGTAGAGAAATGGCTCGTCCAAGGATTCATAAAACTCAGGGACCAGATACCGCCCCACGTTTTTCATCACCGGGTCGGTATTTTTCAGCATAAATATCCCAAACTGCCTGAGGGTGATCGCCCGCTGCTGGCGCAAAGAAAACTCCGCCACCGCCGGCAACCAATGCTCCCAGTAAAATCCGCCTGTAAGCACCAAGGCGGTGATCAGGAGAATGCTTATCCATCTACGCAAGGGAATTCACTTCCTTTCCGTAAATGTTATGCGCCGCCTTTAATAAAGATACCTCAAAATCTCTTCGGTGGATAGATTTCCATGGAGCGCCTTATTGATAGCAAACGCGATCAGCTTTGCGCCCATATCGGTGGCCAGCTCCATCTGGCGCGGGGTGGCAATGAGGCTTTCTTCATAGGGGTGTAGATTTTCACCGTATTTTTCCCAATCTTCTCCCACTGCATGGAGCAAAAGCACCCTGCAATCGACAACGGTGGGCATCCCGATGGAAAAAACAGGCACCCCCAAGGTACGCTTAGAGATCTCCTTGCGGGCATTATCCACTCCGCCGCCGGGGGTCAGCCCCACATCCGCTAATTGAATGGTCTTGCAAAGACGCTCCAAACGGCCGGTGGCCATCGCATCGATCAAGATCACCGCATCGGGCTTTAGCACCTGCACCAATCCCTCGGCCAGCTCGGCACTTTCCACCCCGCTGACGCCGAAAACCGGCGCCGCCAAGGCGCTGACCTGCGTGAAAGATGCCGGTCGGGGGTCCAACGGACGGGTTACCATCAGCCGCTCCACCGCCTTGGCACCCAGGCTATCGGGAGTAATATTGGGATTGCCGATCCCTAATATCAATATCCGCTCAAAGCCTTTAAGCATCTCCCTAAGGCAGGTGGCCAAACTATCGGCGATCTCCTCAAAGGCGGGCTCGCCGATCTCATAGCTTTTTTCGGTATCCACCGTTACATAGCGCCCTCGCTCCCGCCCCAGATAGGCCGCACCTTTTTCATTTTCAACAAAAACCTCGTTGACGGTGCAATACTTCAGTTCCCGCACCTCGTTGCGCACCCCTTGGGGGAGTTTCATTTTGGCCATTTCCAATTGCTCGATCATCAGATCGGAGGGTATTTTTTGCATACTTATCACCTCTTATAAAAAGTATGCACAAAAAAATCGCCCGCAATGCGGGCGATTTAATATTTACATGGGAGCTAATTGATCAGCTATGCTTTCGGCATAATCCCCTTCAAACAGCTCGATCATCCCCTTATCGCAAAGGGAGGCAAGCTCAGGATCGATGGGAAGCTTGGCCAAGATCCGAAGGCCGTTTTTCTCGGCAACCTCTTCCAAACGGCTCTC
>JAZODI010000172.1:0-5987 GCA_045596965.1 Eubacteriales bacterium
CGATTAGGCTTTGCCATTGAGGAGTATGAGCTGGCGATCCATTATCGCTGCCCGGAATGTTGTTAATTAATTTTTATATAAAAGGAGAACTTTTAACATGGAACTCAAAGGATCTAAAACCGAAAAAAATCTCATGACCGCATTTGCCGGTGAAAGCCAGGCCAGAAACAAGTATACTTATTTCGCATCGGTTGCCAAAAAGGAAGGCTATGAGCAGATCGCTGCCATCTTCCAAAAGACCGCTGATAACGAGAAAGAGCACGCAAAAATGTGGTTCAAGGCCTTAGGTGAGCTGGGCGATACCGCCGCCAACCTGCTGGCTGCCGCCGAAGGCGAAAACTATGAGTGGACCGATATGTATGATACCTTTGCAAAGGAGGCCGAAGAAGAAGGCTTCACCAAGCTGGCTTATCAGTTCCGTGCCGTTGCCGCCATCGAAAAGGCCCATGAGGAGCGTTATCGCGCTCTGCTCAGCAACGTGGAGATGCAAAAGGTCTTTGAAAAGAGCGAAGAGACCATGTGGGAATGCCGCAACTGCGGTCATCTTGTGATGGGCAAGAAGGCCCCCGAGATCTGCCCCGTTTGCGCACATCCGAAGTCTTATTTCGAAGTCCGCGCCGAAAACTATTAAAAAACGAATGAAAAGCGGCACCTTGACCGCTTTTCGTTCCTCGCCGTATCGATATACGCCTTCGGCCCGAGAAAACGATCCATGCACCGCTTTTGATCCGTTTTTAAGGGTGAAAAGAAATGGGCGGCTTTTCCGATTTTTCGATCTCGCTGTATCGACATACAGCTTCGCTCGAAGAAATCGAAAAATCCATCCCATTTGAACAATTTATTATCGTAAATCTGAAAAAGCCCTTCGGGGCTTTTTCTTTTTATTTTTTAGCAATTTGCTGAAAAATTCGGAATATATTTAGTAATATTCATAGTATATCATATTGACAGCATATTTTAATTGTAGTATAATTGTATACAATCATACAAAGGAGGGAACAAAATGCCTGAATTATCCCATATCAGCAATCTTTTGGAAGACGAAAATTATAAATACGAGCTTCAGGATGTGAAAGATCCCCATCTTTATCGGGATCTTTATACCTATACAGAAATTCCCAAGGTTACCTTTAACCATCGGCGGGTGCCCATCGAGATGCCCCGCGAGATCTGGATCACCGATACCTCTCTGCGGGACGGTATGCAGTCGATGGAGCCCTATAGCGTGGAGCAGATCGTTAAGATCTATAAGCTGCTCGCGAAGCTGGGCGGTCCCTTTGGCATCATCCGCCAGACCGAGATGTTTGTTTATAGCGAGAAGGATCGGGAAGCCCTGCGCCGTTGCCAGGAACTGGGGCTGAAGTTCCCCGAGATCACCACCTGGATCCGCGCTACCAAAGAGGATTTTGCCCTGGTGAAGGATCTGGGCATCCGCGAGACCGGCATCCTGGTCTCCTGCAGCGACTATCATATTTTCAATAAACTCAAGATGACCCGCCGCCAGGCGATGGATCAATATCTTTCCACCGTTGCCCAGGCCTTTGAGGCGGGGGTTATGCCCCGCTGCCATCTGGAGGATATCACCAGAGCGGATTTCTTTGGATTTGTTGTTCCCTTTGTCAACGAACTGATGAAGATGAGCCGCGATGCGGGGATCCCTGTCCGCATCCGCGCCTGCGATACCATGGGCTACGGTGTTCCCTATACCGAGGTTTCTCTGCCCCGCAGCGTGCCCGGCATCATCTATGGCTTGCGCCATTATTCCGAGGTTCCCAGCGAGCTTCTGGAATGGCACGGTCATAACGATTTTTATCTCTCCGTTGCCAACGCTTCCACCGCATGGCTCTATGGCGCATCGGCGGTCAACTGCTCTCTGCTTGGCATTGGGGAGCGGACCGGTAATGTGCCTTTGGAGGCGATGGTGATGCAATATGCCTCTTTGCGCGGCTCGCTGGACGGAATGGATACCACCGCCATCACCGAGATCGGGGAATTCTTCCGCAAGGAGATGGGCTATAACATCCCGCCTATGACCCCCTTTGTCGGCGAGAATTTCAACGTTACCAAAGCGGGCATTCATGCCGACGGTCTTTTGAAGGACGAAGAGATCTATAACATTTTTGATACCAAGAAGATCCTCAACCGCCCTGCCTCGGTTTTGGTCAGCAAGACCTCCGGCCTGGCAGGTATTGCCTATTGGATCAATGAGCATTACGGCCTGGAAGGCGCTGATGCGGTAAGCAAGAGGGATCCGCTGGTAATTGCCATGAAGGAATGGGTGGATCAAGAATATGATGGCGGCCGCCAGACTGCGCTGACCAACCATGAGCTGGAGCTGAAGGTGGCTGAACTTTCCGAAGGGAGATTAAACCGATGATCGAACATAAAACCCATACTCTGGCCGATCAGGTTTTTGAGCGGCTGGAAACGGATATTTTAAGCGGCGTTTATGCCCGCGGCGAGATCTTGATCGAGATGGAGCTCTGCCAAAAGCTTGGCGTCAGCCGTACCCCTGTGCGTGAGGCGCTCCGCCGCCTCCAGCAGGAGCACCTTGTTGAGGAATACGGCAAGGGCCTGAAAGTATTAGGCGTTACCACCGAGGATCTGCAGGATATTATGGAGATGCGCCTGCGGCTGGAAGGCTTTGCCGCCGCCCGCGCCGCCGAGCGCATCACCGAGGAGCAGCTTAAGGAGCTCAAAGAGACCCTCGACCTGCAGGAATTTTATCTCGGCAAGCATGATTCCGACCATATCAAGGGGATGGATAGCAAGTTCCATGAGCTGGTCTATAAATTTTCCGATAGCGTTGTGATCTATGATACCCTTCTTCCGCTCCATAATAAGGTTCAGCGTTACCGCCAGAAATCGGTGGAGAACAACAGCCGCGCCAACCTTTCGGTGAAGGAGCACCGCGCCATCTATGAGGCGCTGGCGGCCCACGATCCCAAGGCGGCGGAAGAGGCTATCTTGAAACATACCAAGAATGCAAAAGAGCATATCATGAGAGGTTAAAATTATGGGACTGACAATTGCACAAAAAATTATTAAAGACCATCTGATCAAGGGGGAGATGATCCCCGGCAGCGAGATTGCGCTGCGCATCGATCAGACCCTCACCCAGGACGCCACCGGAACGATGGCCTATCTGGAATTTGAGACCATGGGCATCGACCGCGTTCGCACCGAGCGGAGTGTGGCCTATATTGACCATAACACTCTGCAATCGGGCTTTGAGAATGCCGATGACCATCGGTTCATTCAATCTATTGCCAAAAAGCACGGCATCTATTTCTCCCGCCCCGGCAACGGCATCTGCCATCAGGTGCATCTGGAGCGGTTCGGCATCCCCGGCAAAACGTTGATCGGCTCCGATAGCCATACCCCCACCGGCGGCGGTATCGGCATGCTGGCCCTCGGCGCGGGCCGTTTGGACGTTGCGGTTGCCATGGGCGGCGGCGCTTATTATATCACCATGCCCAAGATGATCAAGGTCAACCTCACCGGTAAACTGCGCCCCTTTGTTACTGCCAAGGATGTAAGCTTAGAGATTTTGCGCATCCTTTCGGTGAAGGGTGGCGTTGGCTATATCATCGAATGGGGTGGGGAAGGGATCAAGACCCTTTCCGTTCCCGAGCGTGCCACCATCACCAATATGGGCACCGAGCTGGGGGCTACCACCTCCATCTTCCCCTCCGATGAGATCACCAAGGCCTTTTTGGAGGCCGAAGGACGCGGCGAGGCCTGGAAGCCTTTGGCCAGCGATGCGGATGCGGAATATGATCGTATCATCGAGATCGATCTTTCCACCCTCGAGCCCCTGATCGCCAAGCCCCATAGCCCCGATAATATCGCCAAGGTCTCCGACCTGAAGGGTACCAAGGTGGATCAGGTCTGCATCGGCTCCTGCACCAACTCTTCTTTATTTGATATGCTGAAGGTGGCCGCCCTCTTGAAGGGCAAGACCATCAGCCCCGATGTCAGCCTCTCCATTTCTCCGGGCTCCAAGCAGGTTTTGGCCATGCTGGCCGATTGCGGTGCTCTTTCGGATATTTTGGCAAGCGGCGCGCGGGTTTTGGAATGCGCTTGCGGCCCCTGCATCGGCATGGGCTTTTCCCCCAATTCGGCGGGCGTTTCCCTGCGTACCTTCAACCGCAACTTTGAGGGCAGAAGCGGTACTGCCGACGGCAAGGTCTATCTGGTTTCCCCCGAAACCGCCGTTGCCGCCGCGCTGACCGGATATATCACCGATCCCATCCTCTTGGGCGAGATGCCCAAGGTGGAGATGCCCGAGGCATTCAAGATCGATGATTCCGCCATCATCACCCCCGCCGAGCCCGAAGAAGCGAAAGCCTTGGAGATCCTGCGCGGGCCCAATATCAAAAAGTTCCCCGATGCCAAGCCCCAAGAGGATACCCTTTCGGCCGAGCTGGTTTTGAAGGTAGGGGATAATATCACCACCGACCATATCATGCCGGCCGGTGCCAAGATCCTGCCCTACCGCTCCAATATTCCTTATCTTTCCCAATTCTGCTTCGGCGTTTGCGATAAGACCTTCCCCGAGCGGGCGAAGGAAGCGGGGCAGAGCATCATCGTTGGCGGTTCCAACTATGGCCAGGGCAGCTCCCGCGAGCATGCGGCGCTGGTTCCTTTATACTTAGGGGTTCGGGCAGTCATCACCAAGAGCTTTGCCCGCATCCATATCGCTAATTTGATCAATGCAGGCATTATGCCCCTCACCTTTGAAAACCCTGAAGACTACGATAGAATCGAGCAAGGGGACAAGCTGACCATCAAGGATATTTATGCAGGGATGGAAAGCGGCAAAATGACCCTGATCGATGAGACCAAGGGCATTGAACTGCCCCTCACCTGCGCCTTTACCGATCGTCAGATCGCCATTCTGAAGGCGGGTAGCCTACTCGCTTATACCAAGGAGGAGAACGCATAATGCAAGCCTATATTGATTCTGCGGTGGAATCCTTCCGCACCCTGATTACTGAGCAGCTCGCCCGCCAGGAACGTATTGCCGCGGGGAGCGAGGCTAAGGATTATACCAAGATGGAAAAGATCGTGATCGGCGTTTGCGGCGGCGATGGCATCGGCCCCATCATCACCCGCGAGGGTGAGCGGGTGCTCCGCTATTTATTGAAAGAGGAAATTGAAAAGGGCACCATCGAGATCCGCACCATCGACGGTCTGACTCTGGAGCGCCGCATGGAGGTGGGTAAGGCCATTCCCGATGATACATTGGCCGCGCTCAAAGCCTGCGATGTGATCTTGAAGGGCCCCACCACCACCCCCCACGGCGGTAATATGGAAAGCGCAAACGTAACCATGCGCCGCGAGCTGGATCTTTATGCCAATGTCCGCCCTGTCAACGTTCCCGAAGAGGGGATCGATTGGATCTTCTATCGGGAGAATAGCGAGGGGGAATATGTTCTGGGCAGTCGGGGCGTGGAGATCCCCGATAAATTGGCGATGGATTTCAAGGTTACCACCGATGCAGGCACCCGCCGCATCGCAAAGGCCGCCTTTGAATATGCCAAAAATAACGGCAAGACCAATGTGGCTATCGTGACCAAGGCCAATATCATGAAAAAGACCGACGGTAATTTCTCCCGCATCTGCCATGAGATTGCCGCTGAATATCCCGCTATCACCGCCGAGGATTGGTATGTGGATATCATGACCGCCAACCTTATCAATGAGGCGATCCGCAGTAAGTTCCAGGTCTTTTTGCTCCCCAACCTCTATGGGGATATCATCACCGATGAGGCCGCCCAGATCCAAGGCGGTGTCGGCACCGCGGGCAGTGCAAACGTGGGCGATACCTACGCCATGTTTGAAGCCATTCATGGCTCCGCCCCCCGCCTGATCGAGCAGGGCCTGGGCGAATATGCCAACCCCTCCAGCATCTTTAAGGCCGCCGCCATGCTGTTGCGCCATATTGCAAGAGCCGAGGCCGCTGAAAAGCTGGAAAAGGCACT
>JAZODI010000173.1:0-12490 GCA_045596965.1 Eubacteriales bacterium
GGCGAAAATACAGTAATATTGGGCGTTTTTTCAAATATTTTACTTGAAATATGCGGATTTATCATGTAGAATATAATGTAGAGAATTTTTTCAAAGCAGAAAGGAAATAGAAATATGATTACAGCAGGCGATTTCAGAAACGGCGTTACCTTTGATATGGACGGCCAGGTTTTCCAGGTTGTGGAATTCCAGCATGTTAAGCCCGGCAAGGGCGCTGCCTTTGTTCGCACCAAGTTCAAGAACGTCATTACCGGTGCTGTTGTTGAAAAGTCCTTCAACCCCACCGATAAATTTGAAAATGCCACCATCGATTATCAGAACTGCCAGTATCTGTATAAGGATGGCGACCTCTATTATTTCATGGACGAAGTTACCTATGAGCAGATCCCCGTTGAGGCCGGCAAATTGGGCGATAACTTCCGTTTTGTGAAGGAGAACGACGTTGTTAAGATCATGTCCTATAAGGGCAATATCTTCGGCGTGGAGCCTCCCTTCTTTGTAGACCTGGTTATCACCGAAACCGAGCCCGGCGTCCGCGGCGATACTGCTACCAACGTTACCAAGCCCGCCACCTTGGAGACCGGCGCTGTCGTTAAGGTTCCCATCTTCATCAATGAGGGTGAGAAGATCCAGATCGATACCCGCACCGGCGAGTACATGGGCCGTTCCAAGGAATAATTTAAGCCCGATAAGGAGATAAGAATATGTTAGAAAAAGTTGCTTATATCAAAGGCCTGTTGCAAGGCATGAAGCTGAAGGATGAAGATCCTTATAAGGAACTGTTCGTCAATATCGTGGACGCATTGGAGGATATGGCTGCAGCCATTGCCGATGCAGAGGATAACATCATTGATCTGGATGAATATATTCAGGAAGTGGATGAAGATCTGGATGCAGTTGAATGCTTCCTGGACGAAGAGTGCGACGATTGCGGTTGCTGCGAGGAAGACGATTATTATACCATCGTTTGCCCCACCTGCGGCGAAGAGTTCTCGGTCGACGATGAAGTTGCCGAGCTGGGCGAGATCAATTGCCCCAACTGCGGCGAGGATCTGGAATTTGATCTTTCCGATCTCGATGAGTGCGATGGCGAATGCGATTGCTGCGAGGAAGACTGCGAATAAAAATTTAATTTATAAAGGCGGCTTTTAGCCGCCTTTATTTATTGACTAAAACCATCTTAAGCAGTATAATAATTGTATTCGAATTTAAGTGAGGACCAAGATGCTTCAAGAGATTTTGCAGGAAAAATTAAATGCTATGAACGAGCGCCAGCGGGAGGCGGTAGAGCATACCGAAGGCCCCCTTTTGATCCTGGCCGGGGCAGGGAGCGGTAAAACCACCGTTTTGATCAACCGCATTGCCTATATGCTCTCCAAGGGGATCTGCGCTCCCTATCATATTCTGGCCATAACCTTTACGAATAAAGCCGCCAAGGAGCTTTGCGATCGTATTGATCGGATGATGGGGGCTGATGCTTTTGGTGTTACCGCCGCAACCTTCCATAGTTTTTGCGGCCGCGTTTTGCGGGCGGAGATTGCGGTAGACGGTGTATTCAACAGTAACTATACCATCTATGATGCCGATGATAGCCAGAGGGTGGTCAAGGCGGCGATGAAAGCGCTGGAGATCGACGATGGAACTCTTCCTGCCCGCTCGGTGCAGTATGCTATCTCCAATGCAAAGGATCATCGCATCAGCCCTGAGGAATATTGCAAGCATTTCGGGCGGGATCTGCGTCAAGAGCAGATCGCTAAAATCTATGCCCGCTATGATGCGGCCCTTCGGGATGCCAATGCGCTGGATTTTGATGATATGATCTTAAAAACGGTGGAGCTTTTTGAAAACCACCCTGAAATTCTTGCCAAATATGCAGGGCGATTCCGCTATGTTATGGTGGATGAGTATCAGGATACCAACCCTTTGCAATATCGGCTGGTTTCTTTGCTCTCCTCCAAGTTTGGCAATCTTTGCGTTGTTGGCGATGATGATCAGAGCATCTATAAATTCCGCGGCGCCACCATTGAAAATATTTTGCTGTTTGAAGAGCGTTTCCCCAACGCCAAGGTGATTCGGTTGGAGCAGAATTATCGCTCCACCTCCAATATTTTAGATACCGCCAATGCGGTGATCGCCCATAATACTCAGCGCAAGGGAAAAAATTTATGGACAGCAGGTGAAGCGGGCGAGCCGGTCTATGTTAAGCGGGTTTCGGATGATTTCGAAGAGAGCCGTTTTGTGGCCGAGACCATTCAGGATCGGGTGGTAAAGGATGGGGCAAAATTCAGCGATTTTGCGATCCTTTATCGCACCAACGCCCAGGCAAACTCTGTGGAGCGCTATTTCGTTAAGAGTGCGATCCCCTATAAGGTTGTGGGCGGCTTCCGCTTCTATGAACGCAAAGAAATCAAAGACATTTTGGCCTATCTTCAGGTTATCAATAATCCGCGGGATGATCTGCGCCTTAAGCGCATCATTAATGAGCCCAAGCGAAAGATCGGCGCAACCACTATCGCTCATATCGAAGAGAATGCCCGCCGCATGCGGCTTTCCATGCTGGAGGTGATGGATCAGGCAGGGGAGTATCCCACCTTGAATCGTACTGCTCCGGCCTTAACCGCTTTTGCTAATCTGATTCGTTCTTTAAAAGAAGATCTGGGCAAAGCTCCTTTAGATGAATGGGTTGCCCGTGTGGCCCGCGAAAGCGGATATATCACCATGCTGGAATTGGAAGATACCGATGAAGCCCGCGATCGCATCAATAATATTATGGAACTTTGCTCCTCGGTCAAACAGTATCAGCAGGAGAACCCCCAAGGAACGCTTGCGGGCTTTTTGGAAGAAGTATCTCTGATGACCGATTTGGATCAAATGAGCGATGATGAGGATCGGGTTGTTTTGATGACCCTCCATTCCGCCAAGGGCTTGGAATTTGACCATGTATTCATGATCGGCATGGAGGAAGGGTTGTTTCCCAGCCAGCGTTGCATGGACGATGGAGAATTGGAGGAGGAGCGCCGCTTAATGTATGTTGGCGTAACCCGCGCGCGGAAAACCCTCCATTTGCTCCATGCCCGCCAGCGGATGCTCTATGGGCGCACCCAATATTGCATGCCCAGTTCCTTTTTAAAGGAACTGCCTGCCTTAACTATTAAAAATCTTTCGCCCCCGCCGGCGGAATTCGGTTCCTATGGAATGGGTGGCTCGGGCTATGCCCGCACCGCCGGTGCGGTACGGACCGGCTTTGCAACCAAACCCACCCAGCCGGCCATCCGCCGCCCCGCTCCTGCCGCAGCTGCGCCCTTTGCATTTGAATGCGGGGACCGTGTTGCCCATAAAACCTTCGGCGTTGGCACTTTGCTTTCCAAAACGCCTATGGGCAGCGATTTCTTGCTGGAGGTGCAGTTTGATAAGGTGGGAACCAAAAAGATTATGGCAAACTTTGCAAAATTAACGAAAGCAGAGGAATGATAAAAAATGACAAAAATCGACATATTCAGCGGCTTTTTAGGTGCCGGCAAAACGACCTTGATCAAAAAGCTGATCCAAGAAGCTTTTCAAGGCGAAAAGCTGGTTTTGATCGAAAATGAATTTGGCGAGATCGGTATTGACGGTGGATTTCTGCAAGAGGCCGGCATCAATGTTACCGAAATGAACTCGGGCTGTATCTGCTGCAGCCTGGTGGGTGATTTCGGCAAGGCTTTGGAGCAGGTTTTGGAAACCTACCATCCCGACCGCGTTTTAATTGAGCCCAGCGGCGTTGGTAAGCTTAGCGATGTGATCGCGGCGGTGCAGAATCTGGAGCTCGGGGATGTAAGGCTTAATTCCTTTACTACCGTTGCCGATGCATCTAAATGCCGTATTTATGCCAAAAACTTTGGCGAGTTTTATAATAATCAATTGGAGCATGCGGGCTGCATTATTTTGAGCCGCAGCCAAAACCTTACCAAAGAAAAGCTGGATGCCGCTTTGAAGATCATTCGGGAAAAGAATAAAAGCGCAACCATTATTACTACCCCCTGGGATCAACTCAGCGGATTGCAGATCTTAGAAGCAATGGAGCAACGGGGCGGTTTAGATGAGATGATGGAAGAGATGGCTCACCATGAGCATCACCACCATCATGATGAGCATTGCGACTGCGGACATGACCACCATGAACATGATCACCATGAACATGAACATCACCATGACCATGAGCATGAACATCACCATGACCATGAGCACGAACATCACCACCATGACCATGGCCCTGAATGTAACTGCGGATGCCATGATCATCACCATCATCATGCCGATGAGGTGTTCACAAGCTGGGGAAGAGAAACTCCCCGTGCTTATTCCCGCGAGGAATTAATGAATATTTTAGAGGAATTGGATACCGGCAGATTTGGCACTATCTTGCGTGCCAAAGGCATGGTTGCGAATGTAGATGGCGGCTGGCTGTTCTTCGACTATGTCCCCGGTGAGCAGGATGTCCGTGCGGGGAGCGCGCAGGTGATCGGTCGGCTTTGCGTTATTGGTTCGGATTTGGATCAGGGGGCGTTGGCCGCGCGTTTCGGGCTGGAGGATTAAGCGATGAGGCAGATCCCCGTTTATCTATTTACCGGCTTTTTGGATGCGGGAAAAACCCGCTTCATTCAGGAAACGCTGGAAGATCCTTCCTATAACGACGGAACACCCACCTTGGTTTTGATCTGTGAGGAAGGGGAAGAGGAACTGGATGTTTCCAAAATGCCTTCCGATCGCATTTTTATTCAATCCATTGAGCAGCCCGAGGATCTCAAACCCAAGCTTTTGGAACGGCTGGCCAAGAGCAGCCGCGCCCAGCGGGTTTTCATCGAATATAATGGGATGTGGCTGGGTAAAGATCTCTTTGACGCCCTGCCCGAGGGCTGGGTAATTGTTCAAGAATTTTGCTTTATGGATAGTAATACCATCCTCACCTATAACGCCAATATGCGCAACCTGGTTGTGGATAAGCTTCAATCGGCGGAGATGGTTATTTTTAATCGGATGCCCACCTCCACCGATGTGATGCCCTATCATAAGCTGGTGCGGGGAATTTCCCGCCGCGCCGATATTGTTTATGAGGACGAAAACGGGCGGGTCATCCCCGATATGATCGAGGATCCCCTGCCCTTTGATATGAATGCCCCCATCATCGATATTGAAGATATCGATTATGCCATTTGGTATCGGGATCTTTCGGAAGAATTACCCAACTATGAGGATAAGATCGTGCGCCTGAAGGGACGGATCATTATTGATCAGCGCAGCGACGGCAGTTTCTTTGTCTTCGGTCGGCAGGTGATGACCTGTTGCGTGGATGATATTCAATTTATGGGCGTTGCTTGCCTTTATGAGGATGCTTTTGAATTAAAGAACGGTTCTTGGGCCACCGTAACGGCGCGCATCCATATCGGCGCCCATCAAGCCTATGGCCGGGAAGGCCCGCTTTTGGATGTTATCGAAATTGAGTCCGCCCTTCCGCCCATAGAAGAGGTTGCGACCTTTTATTGAAAATAAAAACGGACACCCCGCGGGGTGTCCGTTTTATAATTTTAGTGAACGCTGAAGAGCAGATCGTAGTAGGTGGGGTAGGGCCATTGATCGCTGGGGATAATGATCTCCATTTTATCGATGATAGCCCGCATTTTTTCCAGATCGTTAAAGATCTCGTTGCGGTAGTAAAGGCCGCGCTCATAGAAATCCTTGATCGTCTTGGCGTGTTTTCTCTTAAACTCAAATTCGGTGCAGATGGTATAAAGCTCGTCGGTGAGGGCGGAAAGTTCTTTCAAAAGCCCTTCTTCGGTCTTGCAGGGGAGTCCGCTCATCGCCGCCTTCTTATGGATCAGAAGATTGGCGAGCCGTTCTTCCTCCCGGCAGGCGGCAGGAAGGATATCGCGCTTGATCATGGAATTTAGGGTGCGAGCCTCGATGTTGAGGGTCTTGCAATAATTATCCACCATGATCTCATAGCGGGAGAACATTTCGCCCTCGGTGAAAACACCATGGCGGGTAAAGAGTTCCAAATTCTTTTTATGAACAAAATAGGGCAGAACATCCATGGTGGAGCGCAGGTTCAGCAATCCGCGCCGCTCGGCTTCTTGCTCCCATTCTTTGGAGTAGTTGTTGCCGTTAAAGATGATCCGCTTATGATTTTTGATGGTTTGCTGGATCAGCTTTTGCAGAGCGCTGTTGAGGTCTTCAGCCTTTTCCAGTTCTTCGGCAAAGCCTGCCAAGGTATCGGCGATGATGGTATTGAGGATAATGTTGGGGTCGGCAATGGAAGCGGAAGAGCCCAGCATCCGAAATTCAAACTTATTATTGGTGAACGCAAAGGGGGAGGTGCGGTTGCGGTCGGTGGCATCGCGGGAGAAGCGGGGCAGAGTGTGAACACCGCCCTTCATCACCATGGCATTTTCGGGCGCATAAACGGTGCCGTTTTCGATGGAATTTAAAATAGCATTCAGTTCGTCGCCCAGGAAGATGGAAATAATAGCGGGAGGCGCCTCGTTGCCGCCCAAGCGATGATCGTTGCCTGCCGAGGCAACCGAGAAACGCATCAGATCCTGATGCTCGTCCACCGCTTTGATAACCGCCGCCAGGAAAAGCAAAAATTGAGTATTCTCCTGCGGGGAATCGCCGGGATCCAAAAGGTTTACTCCGGTGTTGGTGCAAACCGACCAGTTATTGTGCTTGCCGCTTCCGTTTACCCCCGAGAAGGGTTTTTCATGGAGCAGGCAAGCCATTCCGTGGCGGGTAGCGATCTTTTTCATCAGCTCCATGGTGAGCTGGTTATGATCCAGCGCGGTATTGGTGCGGCAATAAACGGGGGCCAGCTCATGCTGGGCAGGGGCAGCCTCGTTATGCTCGGTTTTGGCATAGATGCCCAGTTTCCAAAGTTCT
This sequence comes from Eubacteriales bacterium, assembly GCA_045596965.1. GTDB lineage: Bacteria > Bacillota > Clostridia > Oscillospirales > QAKW01 > QAKW01. The sequence goes on from JAZODI010000173.1 coordinate 6,913, forward strand.
TCGTCCAGATCCTTCATGAAGGCCATAACGCGGGGCTTGATGGTGCCGAAATAATGATCGTCCATCTCCTGGCCCTTGGGCGGTCGGGAACCGAAAAGGGTGCGCCCGCAAAGAACAAGGTCTTTTCTTGCGCGGTAATCCTTTTCATCGATCAGGAAATATTCCTGCTCAGGGCCAACGGTGGTAAAGGTTTTGGTAACCGCTTCGTTGCCGAAAAGCTTAATGATCCGCATGGCTTGGCGGTTTAGCGCTTCTTCCGAGCGAAGAAGGGGGGTCTTTTTATCCAATGCCTCTCCACCGTAGGAATAGAAAACAGTGGGAATGCAGAGGGTATCATCTTTAATAAAAGCATAGGCTGTGGGATCCCAAGCGGTATATCCCCGCGCTTCAAAGGTTGCGCGCAGACCGCCGTTGGGGAAGGAAGAGGCATCGGGCTCACCTTTGATGAGCTCCTTGCCGGAAAATTCCATCAGAACGCCGCCGTTATGGTCGGGGGTGATGAAACTATCATGTTTTTCTGCGGTAATCCCGGTCATCGGTTGGAACCAATGGGTGAAATGGGTCGCCCCCCGCTCCATTGCCCAATCCCGCATGGCGGCGGCAACGGTACCGGCAATGTTCTTATCCAAACTTTTGCCGTTTTCAATAGTCTTTTTTAAGGCGAGGTAGGCTTCTTCGGGCAGGTATTCCTTCATGGCTTTATCGTTGAATACCATGCAACCAAATAATTCAGGGATTTTTTTGGCAGTCATAAATGCAGATGCTCCTTTAAATTCAAAATAGGCACTGTTTTCAGTGCCCGATGAACGCTTTCATTATATCGGGCATATAAAAAAATGTCAACTATTTGTTGAAAAATCCAATAAAAAGAGATATAATAAATAGCGAATTATTTTCGAAGGGAGTGATACGTCATGCGTACAGTGGAACGCATCTTAGACGAATTAAAGGATATGATAAACAGCAGAAAATATTCTCCCTTGCGAAGTAAATTAGAACTTTTGGAGCCGGTCGATGTTGCTTGGTTGTTGGGTCAGTTGGAGCCGGAGGAGCGATCGCCTGTTTTTCGCCTGCTCCCCAAAGAGATGGCGGCAGAGGTTTTTTCTGAGCTGGAAGCCGATGAGCAGGAGCAGTTGATCGAAAGCTTCGGCGATCGTGAGCTGGAGTTTGTTTTGAGCGGGCTTTATTCCGATGATGCCACGGACCTGATCGAAGAAATGCCCGCCAATGTCGTTAAGCGTATTTTGAAGCATACCGATCCTCAAAAAAGAGCGGTCATCAATCAACTTTTGAAATATCCCAAAGATAGTGCCGGCAGTATGATGACCACCGAGTTCATGGACCTGAAGGCCAATATGACGGTTGCGCAGGCCTTCGACCGCATCCGCAAGGTGGGTTTGGAGCGGGAAACGGTTTATACCTGTTATGTTACCGATGCCAACCGCAAGTTGGAGGGTGTTATTACCGTTTTGGAAATGCTGATGGCGGATGGGGAAGATACCGTTGGCGAATTGATGAACCGAAATGTCATCTTCTTCCATACCCTCGATGATCAGGAGCAGGTTGCCCGCGCCTTTGATAAATATGGTTTTTTGGCCTTTCCCATCGCCGATGGGGAGGGGCGGCTGGTCGGCATTGTAACCGTTGATGACGCGATGGAGGTTATCGAGGAAGAAAATACCGAAGATATCGAAAAGATGGCGGCGATCTTGCCTACCGAAAAGCCCTATCTCAAAACCGGCGTTTTTGAAACCTTCCGCAGCCGCATCCCCTGGTTGTTGATCCTGATGATCTCCGCCACCTTTACCGGGCGGATCATTGCGGGCTTTGAGGAGGCTTTGGCGGCTCAGGCGGTGCTGATCTCCTTTATTCCCATGCTGATGGATACTGCGGGAAATACCGGCAGCCAGGCATCCGTTACGATCATTCGCAGTCTTTCCCTGCAGGAGCTTCGCTTTAAAGATCTGTTTCGCGTGGTTTGGAAAGAGATTCGAGTTGCAGTGCTTTGCGGTATCGCTCTCTCGGTTGCGAATTTTTTAAAGATCCTTTTGGTGGATAATCTGATCTTTCAAGCCCATGTTTCGGTTGCGGTGGCGGCAGTGGTCTGCGTTACCCTTTGCCTGACCGTGGCGGTTGCAAAGTTGGTGGGTTGTTCCTTGCCGATGCTTGCAAAAAAATGCAAATTCGATCCGGCAGTAATGGCCAGCCCCTTTATCACTACCATTGTGGATGCCATTGCGCTCTTGATCTATTTTGCGGTTGCTTTGGCCGTTCTCAAAATTTAGAAAAAAAGGCTTGCAATCGGCAGTATTGTATGTTATACTTTTAAGGCTGTAAAATACTCACACAATGTTCTGCCCCTTGTTTCCGCCTCGGCGGTGGGGTATTTCAGCAGGCATTGTGGCGGTAAAAAACAAAAAGGAGGAAATAAACATGTCCGTTATTTCTATGAAACAGCTGCTCGAGGCCGGTGTACATTTCGGCCACCAAACCAGAAGATGGAACCCCAAAATGGCAGAGTACATCTTCACTGAGAGAAATGGTATTTATATCATTGACCTGCAGAAGACCGTCAAGAAGGTAGAAGAAGCCTATAACTTCATGCGCAATGTTGCTGCTGAAGGCGGCGAAGTTCTCTTCGTTGGTACCAAGAAGCAGGCTCAGGATTCCATCCGCGAAGAGGCTCAGAGAGTCGGTCAGTATCATGTATCTGTCCGTTGGCCCGGCGGTATGCTCACCAATTTCCAGACCATCCGTAAGTCCATCAACCGTCTGAACCAGTTGGAGAAGATGGCCGAGGACGGCACCTTCGATCTGCTCCCCAAGAAGGAAGTTTTGAAGCTGCGTCATGAGATGGAGATCCTGGAGAAGAACTATGGCGGTATCAAGGAGATGAAGAAGGCTCCTGCTGCTCTGTTCGTTGTGGACCCCAAGAAGGAGCATATTGCTATCGCCGAAGCTAAGAAGCTGGGCATCCCCGTTGTTGCGATCGTTGATACCAACTGCGATCCCGATGAAGTTGATTATCCCATCCCCGGCAACGACGACGCGATCCGCGCTGTCAAGCTTATCGCCGAGACCATGGCAAATGCCATTATGGAAGGCAAGCAGGGCGAGCAGTTGACCGATGAGGCTGCTGAAGAAGCTCCCGCTGCTGAATAATTTCAGGGAGGAAATTTAAATGAATTTTACTGCTAAAGATGTCGCCGCGCTGCGTGAGACCACCGGCTGCGGTATGATGGATTGTAAAAAGGCTCTTACCGAGGCCGATGGCAACGTTGATAAGGCTATCGAGATCCTCCGCGAGAAGGGTCTTGCCGCTCAGGCAAAGAAGGCCAGCCGTATCGCTTCCGAGGGTATGGTTGATACCTATATCGCCGATGGCATCGGTGTTATGATCGAAGTCAACTCCGAGACCGACTTTGTTGCCAAGAATGCAGAGTTCCAGGCTCTGGTTAAGGGCGCTGCTAAGGCTGCCGCCGTTTATAACCCCGCCGATGTGGATGCTCTGAAGGCTTGCAAGTTTGAAGATACCGAATTCACCGTTGAAGATATCCTGCGTGAGAAGATCCTCAAGATCGGTGAGAACATGAACATTCGTCGCTTCGTTCGCCTGGAAGGCGCTTGCGTCAGCTATGTTCATGGCGGCGGTACCGAGGCTGCTATGGTTCTTTGCGATGTTGCTGATGCCGAAAATGCAAAGTTCCAGGAAGCTGCCCGCAACGTCTGCATGCAGATCGCTGCTATGCATCCCGCTTACCTCTGCCGCGAGGAAGTTCCCGCTGAGGTAATCGAGAACGAAAAGAACATCCTCTTGGCTCAGATCAAAAACGATCCCAAGAATGCTAATAAGCCCGAAAACATCCTCGAGAAGATGATCGGCGGTAAGATCGGTAAGTACTATACCGAAAACTGCTTGCTGGAGCAGGCTTATGTTAAGGATGATAAGATCTCTGTTGGTGAGTATCTCAAGCAGGTCAGCAAGGAAGTTGGCTTTGATATCACCATTAAGACCATGATCTCTTATGTTAAGGGTGAAGGCCTTGAGAAGAGAGTGGACGACTTCGCTGCTGAAGTTGCCAGCATGAGCAAATAATTTATTAAAATGAATTCAAAGCGACCTCGGTAAGCGCCGAGGTCGCTTTGCAGGATTAAAAGGAGTATTGAGTATTATGGCAGAAAAAGTTGTTTCCTTAACTTTGGAAGGTAAGGCTAAGCTGGAGGCAGAGCTTGCCGAGCTGAAATCCACCAAGCGCGAAGAGATCGCCGAGAAGATCAAGGTGGCCCGTTCCTATGGCGACCTTTCTGAAAACAGTGAGTATGATGAGGCAAAGAACGAGCAGGCCATTGTTGAAGCGCGTATTGCCAAACTGGAAGCCACTCTGAAAAATGCCGTCATTGTTGAGGATGATGCTGTTTCCGAAACCGATGATGATAAGATCTGGTTGGGAAATACCGTTACCGTTCTGGATGTAGAGATGGAAGAAGAGATGGTTTATGATATCGTCAGCTCCATCGAGGCCGATCCCATGAACGGCAAGATTTCCGATGATAGCCCGCTCGGCAAAGCTATTTTGGGCGGTAAGGTCGGCGATACCATCGAGGTTGAAGCCCCTATCGGTACTCTGCAGTATAAGATTCTGAAAGTCGAAAAGTAAGGAAAAGAGCAATGGAAAACGTTAATAATACTGTAAACGAAGAACTTTCCCTGAGCGAACTGTTGCAGGTCCGCCGCGATAAGCTGAGCGAGCTGCAGGCGGCAGGGAAAGATCCTTTTGCGATCACTAAATACGAAGTAACTCACCATAGCGAAGAGATCAAGGCAAACTTTGAGCAGTTTGAAGAGCAGACGGTCTCGGTTGCCGGCCGTATCATGAGCAAGCGTGGCATGGGCAAGGTTGTCTTTGCCGACCTGCAGGATGGGGAAGGCCGTATTCAGTTGTTTATTAAGATCGACGAAGTGGGCGAAGAAGCACTGGCTGCATTCAAGAAATATGATATCGGCGATATCGTCGGCGTCAGCGGTGTGGTTTTCCGCACCCGCATGGGTGAGATTTCCATCCGCGCAAAATCGATTGTTTTGCTCTCTAAATCCCTGCTTCCTTTGCCTGAGAAATTCCATGGTCTGAAGGATCAGGATCTGCGCTATCGTCAACGCTATGTGGACCTGATGATCAATCCCGAGGTAAAGCGCAACTTCATTATCCGCTCCAAGTTTATTCAATATGTTCGTAAATATTTGGACAATATGAATTATATCGAGGTGGAAACCCCGGTTCTCAATACTATTGCCGGCGGTGCATCTGCTCGCCCCTTTATTACCCATCATAATACATTGGATATCGATATGTATATGCGTATCGCTACCGAGCTGCCCCTTAAGCGGCTGATTATCGGTGGTATGGAGCGGGTTTATGAGATCGGCCGTATCTTCCGCAATGAGGGCATGGATCCCAAGCATAACCCCGAATTTACCTCTGTTGAGCTTTATCAGTCCTATGCGGATTTCCACGATATGATGGATATTGCCGAAGGCATTCTCTCCGGCGCCGCTCAAGAGATTTTGGGCACCTATGAG